>JAAYOJ010000187.1 GCA_012520405.1 Peptococcaceae bacterium | reverse complement strand
TTAGTCAACAAAGCAACATCTTTGCCGTTTCGCGTAATAATAATATCTTTATCTGCAGCAAGATGGATATACTTACCCATATTCATCTTAAGTTCGGTAGCAGTTACACGCACTTCTAACACTCCCTCGTATATTAAGATTTGAGAGATCATTTAGAATCGTTATCTCTCATTGAACCTTGAAAATTGAATAACTTTCATTGCGTAATCAAATTAGTACTTGGATCCTGATGCGTATCCCTGGATAATAGAACCATGGAAAAGGATCTATCTGGGAAAAGACTTATCGCTCCTGTAGCTAGACTACATTGGAAGACTGTCTCCCGGCCCAGTGTTGTACTGCAAACTCACAAGCTGTATCTCCCGTTTGTTTGATACTAGGGGTAGTAGCCACCGGGCAGCTTATCATTAGCGGGTTAGAATACTCATACACGAGGTTGTTGCTGGCACTGGATACCAGGGATATACACCAGGATCTAAGTCTTTCCAAATACTCCTTGAAAGGAGGTCCTGCCCCATGAAACTGTTTGTTGGTATTGATGTAAGTTCACAGCGATTAGATGTCTGCTTTGCCGATAGCGAACATCAAGTCCTCCACGAAACCCCATTACCTAATGACATCACCGGAGCTTCAGAGATCAAAGCAATCATCCTAAAGCTAGCCAAAAAGGTACATTACGATGTCATTAAAGTCGGCATGGAATCGACTTCAGTCTATAGCTTTCATCCCGCAACCTTCCTAGCCGAAGATGCTGAGCTGAAAGAACTAGGCATAGAAGTCATTGTGCAAAATCCTAAAGCCATCGCCCGCTTTAAAGGACTGTTCGAAGAAGACAAAACGGATATCATTGATGCCCGAAGAATAGCCGACTTCCTGCGTCTGGGTCTGCACAGCACAACTGTCATCAAAGAAGAAAAGTATGTGGCCTTGCAACGCCTAACACGCTCCCGCTATCAACTTATTGAGCAAATGACGGAGTGCAAACAACACTTCCTAGAGAACCTTTACTACAAATGCAATACTCTTACCCGGGATGCAGAAACATCCGTTTTTGGTGCCACCATGATGGACTTGCTCACTGAATCATTGTCATTAGGTGAAATCGCCGAAATGGATATCGAAGATCTAGCTGCAATGCTCCAGCAAAAAGGGCGAGGACGCTTCAGTAACCCCGAGAAACTAGCCAAATCCATCAGCAAAGCCATTAGAGACTCCTATCGTCTTGGAAAGGTTCTGGAGGGCTCTGTAGACGTTGTGCTAGCCACCTACGCCATGATGATCAAGACGTTGAAACAACAGGTCAAAGAGCTTGACAAGGCTATCGAAAAACTTCTAGAAATCATTCCGGAAAGCCAGTGTTTGCTGAGTATTCCAGGCATTGGCCCAGTATACGCTGCCGGGATCTTAGCTGAGATCGGCCAAATTGAACGCTTTGAGGATCAGGCCAAGCTGGCCAAATACGCTGGTCTTTATTGGAAACGAAAACAGTCTGGTAACCGTGAATCTGAGAGAACTTCATTAACTCGCACTGGCAATCATTATCTGCGGTACTACCTTGTTGAAGCTGCCAACTCGGTTAAGAATCGTGAGCCCGTGTACAATGAGTATTACTACAAGAAATACGATGAAGTTCCCAAACACAAGCATAAACGAGCACTCGTACTAACAGCAAGAAAACTAGTGCGGCTGGTGGATGTGCTACTACGCAACCACCAACTCTACACGCCAGAAAGGAGCGTGTGAGTATCGAGTAAAATCGAGCCGTGAATCCTTCCGACATCGAACGCCGGTTCCCTAAACTAGCCGGTTTTATTTCCTAATCCCTTTTTACCGACAAAAACAACTGCTTCACCGAAATTTCTTTGCATCACCCTCTTGACTTAATACCACAAGTCTTTCAATCACTGACCAACAAATGAAAAGGTTCTTTTGAATTCCATTTTATTCCTGCCTAGAATGGGCGTCAAGATTAGCAGAGCCGGCGACAGCCGCACAAAAAAACGACTCTGATGAGCCGTCCC
>JAAYOJ010000163.1 GCA_012520405.1 Peptococcaceae bacterium | reverse complement strand
TTAAAATTCGATCTGTAATTTTGAGCAGAATTGGCCAGTCAATCGGTTCTATACTGGCCGTCATAGAATCAATGGTATTGACAGCCCGGATAATAACGGGATACTCAAAGCTTCGAGTATGATTTTTAACCCCTACAGACTTAAAATCGGGAACTACAGTAAAGTATTGCCAAACTTTTTTGTCTAAACCGGCTTTTTCAAACTCTTCTTGCAAAATAGCATCGGATTCTCTTACTGCCTCCAGGCGTTCTTTGGTTATTGCTCCTAAACAGCGCACCCCGAGTCCCGGGCCTGGGAAGGGCTGTCTGTATACCATGCTTGCGGGAAGTCCCAATTCGATTCCGCACGCCCTTACTTCATCCTTAAAAAGGTGGTAAAGAGGCTCGACCAGGGTAAACTGAAGATCTGCAGGCAAACCGCCTACATTATGATGGGATTTTACGACCCCGGCTGTTTTTGTGCCGCTTTCTACAATATCCGGATAAATAGTTCCTTGGGCAAGAAATTCTATGCCTTCCAGCTTTCGCGCTTCTTCTTCAAAAATGCGAATAAATTCAGTGCCTATGATTTTTCTTTTTTGCTCAGGATCGGAGACGTTTTCCAGCTTGCTCAAAAAACGTTCGCTGGCATCAACATAAATCAGGTTAGCTTGTAGCTGATTTTTAAAGATTTCCAGGACAGCTTCCGATTCACCCTTGCGCATGAGCCCATGATTGACATGGACGCATACCAGCTGTTTACCAATAGCCTTGATAAGCAGGGCCGCAACCACCGAACTATCTACGCCGCCGGATAAAGCCAGCAGAACTTTTTTATTGCCTATCTTATTTTTAAGCAGTTCTACCTGATCCTCAATAAAATTTTTCATATTCCAATTAGGCTCTGCCTGGCAGCTATTAAAAATAAAATCATGTAAAATCTTCTTGATTGCTTGTTCCGATTCCGGCCAATTAGGGAGTTTGTTTTTGGTTTCTGCCGGTTCATGATTCACTACCATAATGGGGTAACCGGCTGAATAAATTCTATGGTCAACATCGATTTTTGCCCCGTCGACCACATTATTTTCCCCGCCATTGATAATAATGCCTTTAATATTAGGTAGCTGGGAAAGTTTAGCCAGTGAAATATCATGAGGGTGAATTTCACTATACACCCCAAGTTTACGAATTGTCCTGGCAATAACAGTATTATTCCGGCTGCCCAGATCTAAGATAACTATCATATCCTGCTTCATTCTATTTGTATCCTCCACCAGATAATGTTCTAAGTTTTATTAATTATAGCATTGCTAGTATTTCCTCACAACAAAGCAAAATCCGCCCGGTTTAAAGCGACCTCTCATTGAGAGCTAAACTCAGGCGGATTTTACTTAGTAATGAATTATTTTTATTAAGTTGCTGTTAAATTCTAATCCTGTTTCTTGGTCATGGCTATATCGCCGATATTAACGCTTGTGCGTACATCCAGGGCTTTGAAAGTTTTATATTCGTAACCCTCCGCTTCGATTACTAGGT
>JAAYOJ010000158.1 GCA_012520405.1 Peptococcaceae bacterium | reverse complement strand
GCTTTAAGTGCTTCAAGATCTACAAGACCATCACTTCCGGACGAGATACTAACCGATGTAAAACCCGCCATAGTTGCACTAGCCGGGTTGGTTCCATGAGCGGTATCAGGGACAATAATCTTATTCCGCTTTTCATCCTGGCGTGAATCATGATATTTTTTAATCATGATGAGCCCTGCAAGTTCCCCGTGAGCTCCTGCAGCCGGCTGGAAAGTCATATTATCCATCCCGCTGATTTCGCAAAAGAGCCTTTCCGCCAGATGCAAGGCCTCCAAACAACCCTGGACGGTATGGGCGGGCTGCAAGGGATGAATATCTGAAAAGCCGGGCAGACCGGCTATCTCATCATTTATCTTAGGGTTATATTTCATAGTGCAAGAGCCAAGGGGATAATACCCGCTGTTCACTCCAAAAGTTTGTGATTCCAGCTGTGTATAGTGCCGTGAGATTTCCCCCTCGGTAACCTCCGGCAGTCTGAGCTCCTGTCCCCTTCGCTGTTCAGGTTTAAGCTCGTAGGGTTCAACATCACAGGGAGGCAGTACTTCGCAGGAAAGACCCGGGGTACTTCTTTCAAAAATCAGCTTCATTCTTGTATCCCCTCTTTCAAAATAGCGACAAGTTGGTCGATTTCTTCTTTGGTGTTCATTTCGGTAAAGCACCAAAGTATACAGCCTTCATACGGACCTCCGAGAGGATATCCGCCAAGTATTCCTTGTCTCTCCATCTTGGCCATCAGTTTATTTACACTTACCGGACATTTGGTTACAAACTCATGGAAAAACTCTGCGTCAAACACAAGTTCATATCCGGGAACCGAGGAAATAAGCTTTGCCGCATAATGAGCCTTGGAAAGACACTGATTGGCAACCTCTTTAAGGCCGGAAGGTCCCATTGTACTCATATAGCACGCTGCCGTAAGGGCACAAAGCCCCTGATTGGAACAGATATTGGAGGACGCTTTTTCCCTTCTGATGTGCTGTTCTCTTGCTTGAAGTGTCAGCACAAAGGCACGCTTGCCCTCTAAATCTGTTGTTTGACCGACAATTCTTCCAGGAAGCTTCCTGGTCAGTTCCTGAACACAGGCCATAAATCCCAAATAGGGTCCGCCAAAACCAAGGCTGATTCCAAGGGGTTGCCCCTCTCCCACGGCAATATCCGCTCCGCACTCTCTTGGTGTTCGGCCGATAGCCCCATAAAAGGGATTGATACACATAATAGACTTAGCACCCGCTTCACGAGCCACCCCAAAATAAGTTTCGGCGTCTTCGATGATTCCGTAGAAATTCGGCTGTTGCATTAAGAAGGCCGCGCTCTTTTCATCAAGATTTTCCTTTAAAAAGGCAATATCGGTAACGCCATCTTTTTCCGGAACCACCACTAGCTTACGCCCGGCAGCATAACAATAGGTTTTTACCGTACGCAGGTAATCGGGATGCACGGTCGCCGAAACATAGACTACATCCCGTTTTCTGTCAACACACATGGAGATCGCTTCAGCACAGGCCGTAGCGCCATCGTACACTGAGGCATTGGCTACATCCATCCCTGTCAGTTCACAAATCATAGTCTGGAATTCAAAGATAGACTGCAACACACCCTGACTGATCTCCGGCTGATAGGGCGTATAGGCTGTTATAAACTTTTCCTTGGAGGCTACGGCCTTGACAATAGCGGGGATATAATGCCGATAGGCACCCGCACCCCTGAATATGGTATGGAATACCGTATTTTTGCCGGCAAGAGTCCCCATCCGGCGCCTAACCTCCAGCTCGCTTTTCCCTTCAGGTATATTAAGTCCGTCTTTGAGTTTCACCTTATCCGGAATCTCATCGTACAAGTCGTCAAGAGAAGCGAGCCCAAGAAAGTCCAGCATTCTTTCCTGCTCAGCTTTAGAATTAGGGATATAAGACCCCATGTTATGCCTCCTCTTGACAGAATCTTTCGTAGCTATCCGCATCCATCAAGTCGCATATCTCCGTGATATTGCTTACTTTTATAATCCAGGAACCATATGGATCGGAGTTGATATTTTCGGGATTTTCGGCGATCTCCTCGTTGACCTCGGCCACAATGCCGTCAACCGGACTGTTAATATCAGAAACAGCCTTTACCGACTCAATGTCACCAAAGGGAGTATCACAGGAAACTTCATCACCCTCCGCAGGCATGTTGATAAATATCAGATCGCCCAGTTGTTCCTGCGCAAAGTCGGTTAACCCTATAAGGGCGGTGGTGTCATCTAAAAATTTCACCCATTCATGAGTTTTTGAATACTTCATATCCTTATTGATTTCCATAATAATCTCCATTCCGCCGCTGCTACGGCTATATAAATAATATATTCTTATATAATATTTATTTTTTGCTTCTTTTGTAAAAAGGAGTTTCCGTGACTACGGCCTCAACTTCTCTGCCACGCACCTTGAATACAACCTTGGTCCCGATTGCGCTGTACTGCTTGTCTATATAGCCGAGAGCAATAGGATATTTGAAATAAGGAGCATGTGTTCCTGAGGTTGAGAAACCGACCTTTTTACCGTCAATAAACATGTCGTTCTGTTCCCGGACTATTCCCTTTCCGGTTATCTTAAATCCTGCTAGAACCCTTGTACTTTCCATTCTCTTTTCCAAGGCGGTCTTACCGATAAAATCCTCCTTATTAAGTTTAACACTAAAATTCAGCTTCGCTTCCAAGGGCGTAATGTCGTCCGTCATTTCATGTCCATACAGCGGCATTGCCGCTTCCAAACGCAAGGTGTCCCGGGCGCCTAAGCCGCATGGAATCAGACCAAAATCCCTGCCCGTATACATGAGCTCATCCCACAACTTTACAGCATTATCAGGCGCCGTATAAAGTTCATATCCCAATTCACCCGTATATCCGGTTTGGCTGATAATACAATCCATCCCTGCTATTTTACCTTCTAAAAATGTGTAGTACTTAGCAGGAATATTGCTTTCATCGGTCAGTTTTTTAAGGACTTCGGTGGAAGCAGGTCCCTGCAGGGCCAGTTGGGCGTAATCGCTTGTACGATCGGTCAAAGTACAGTTACCGAATACATGGGATTTAATCCAGTTATAATCCTTCTCATGGTTGGCAGCATTTCCTACAACCATATATTTAGTATCGGAAAACTTATAGATAATCATATCATCTATAATACCGCCATCCTCATTGAGCATGGTCGTGTATTTAACTTGTCCGATCTTAGTTTGAGCGAAATCGTTGGAAAAAATTTTCTGGATGTTTTTCAGAGCATCTTCTCCTTCCAAAAAAAGCTCAGTCATATGAGAGACATCAAATAAACCGCATTTTTCCCTAACGGTTAAATGCTCCTTTATGACGCCCTGCTCATACTGCACAGGCAGTAAATATCCCGCAAACTCTACCAGTTTTCCATTGTGTCTTTTATGACACTCATACAGTGGAGTCCTAAGTTGCATGATCTTTTCTCCTTGAAAATTAATTGCCTTAAATAAAAAAATTGTGTTTTTGATAATTATAAAATTATTAGTTAATTAATCAACCTTAATTGTGTCAAAATTCTTTTTTATTCCGATAAAACAAACATTTTTATTATAAATAATCGATTGGTTCATGTCAATTTCGTTGCTGCTGTCCAAGAAAATCAACAAAATACTTTTGCAGTCGGTAATACAGTGACTCCTTGATTTGCTAAGTACTGATTCCATCTATCAACTATCTCTTTGGCATTTCGATCATAATTACTATGTCCATCCTCTACCAATACAACTTCATAACCAAGTTTCTTGGCATCTAGGCAAGCTCCCTTTACGCAGCCATGAGTTAAAAGCCCGGTTATTATCAGTTTCTTAACCCCCATGTTCTCAAGCTCTTTAACTATTTTCTTCTCTTTAAATAGACTGAAATATTTTTTAGTGAAACATAAATCAATATCTTGAACATCAATTCCTGAATGTATCTGCCAATCCGGCGAGTCTTCTAATAAGAGACCTTTGTTGGTATGTTGGATAAAGATTATCGGTATTTTCATTTGCCTACATTTATTAATCAAATGAGTAATATTCTCAATTAACCTATTTTCGTTATAAATCTTATGCTCCCTGTTAAATAAGCCCTTTTGTAAATCAATAACGAGTAATGCAGTCTGAGCCACATTTATACTCTCCTTATTCTTCTTTTTGCGCCATGGGTGTGCGCTCTGCGCCTTTCTGCGCCACCTTTTGTTAAAGCTATCCCCCCTGCGCCTCCGATGGCAATCATGCTAATGCCAAAGGGCATATCCCTATTGTATCTAATAATTCTACCATCTTCCATATTTTCTACACTGGTTTATTAATGTAATTATAGGCAACACAATCACAATCCTATCACTCTCCGACACCATTTTAGAAAATCCTCATATATTGTACTAAAGCAGACAAGCAATATAGGAGGTATGTTATGTTCGGCAAAAAGGATAATCAAAACAACGCTGCAAATAACGCCCCGAATAATGCACCCAATAACAATAACGCTCCCAATAATAATAACGTCGTTGTTCCACCGATTATTATTAGTAATGATAATGATGGGAATGCAGCAACTCAAGGCATAAGGTTTGTATTTGCTCAGAATCCTGCTGAAACCGATCCGGATGATACCTTGCCGATACTTGCTACGACAGTACCTCTCCAAACCAATGTCGGGGATAGGGTGAAGCTGGATGCTATGGTTCAGATCAATGTTGTAACCGATGGTGATGATGGCAATGCTAGGCGCGAAACTGGTCTTCGCATAGAAAGGTCAACCCAGCTTTTGGGGCAAGATACCCCGATTAGTGAGACCATTGTTGTAGTAGTGGTTGGCGATGATCAGCTGAATAACCCGCTCGGAGGTAATGAGTATACAAGGCTTGCTGCTTTAACCTGGGTAGATACGCCTCCGGCAGGAATTTCAACCTACTCATTTAGGGTATTTCAAACCAATAACACCAATATTGAGCAGGTAACCTTCTCCGACCGTGCTTTAAATGCTACCATTTTCCCGATTGGCAGTAGTTTGAATTAAATAAATAAATTATTCGATATTATTGGGGCTGTTGCACTAACAGTTCCATAAAAAAGCAAGAGACGGTGACTGGAAGATTCCAGAAACCGTCTTTTTGCTGTAAAATGTTGTTGATGAAACACAATTTACAACCAGATTATACGTCAGC
>JAAYOJ010000092.1 GCA_012520405.1 Peptococcaceae bacterium | reverse complement strand
TACCATAAATCTCAATAAAAGCTTCGGCCAAGAAAGGATCGAATTGGGTACCCGAACACCTTCGCAGCTCATCCAAGGCATATTCCATGGAGCGGGCCATTCTGTAAGTGCGTTGAGAAGTAATAGCGTCAACCGTGTCGGCTATACTAACAATCCTAGCTAAAAAAGGTATGTTTTCGCCTTTTAAGCCGTCGGGATAGCCGGTACCATCGTAACGTTCGTGATGATGGCGGATAATAGGTAGTATTTCCTGAGCAAATTTTAATTTGGAGCATATAGCTTCACCCCTAACAGGATGAAGCTTTACTGTTTTCCATTCCTCTTCGGTCAAAGGAAGAGGCTTATTTAGTATATAGTCCGGAATGCCAATTTTACCAATATCGTGAAGAACAGCAGCCCGGCGCAAAAGAGTTTTGTCCTTCTCACTCAAATTAAGATAATCGGCCATGGCCAAGGCATAATTAACTACCCGTTCCGAATGGCCACGGGTATTGGGATCCTTTGATTCCATAGCGAAGGTAAGTGTAAAGATAATATTCTGGGATTCATCCAGAGCTGCCAAGGACTCCTGTAATTCATGGTTAGCTACGGATAATTCACGGTTGGCTTGCTCCAGTTCCGCCTTTTGGCGTTCAATAGTTTTTCTGCTGATGAAGTCTCTCATTCTGGAGTAATAAAACACGGAGGTTAAGAAGACGGCCAAAATAACTATGAGTGATCCATTTATGTAATGCCCTCGAAGAATAGTTGGATTTTGCTGGGATATGCCAGTTCCTACTATCAAGACAATGTAAGGCAATAAATACATGAAAACCGTCATTAATGGTCTTTGTATATTAATTAAACTATATGCAAGAATAGCAATTACAAAGACAATGATTTCACTATGTAGATACTGATCAACAATAGAAGTTAAAGCCGAGCAAGTAAGAACATAATAACTGCCGAATAGAACAAATATCTGTTTAAACAGTGGTTTTTTAGATGGCGGACTTAATTGGGTGATGGTAAATAGCATAGAACATATTATCATGCCCCCTAAAACCAACAAGTGAGTGTAAAACAGAAGCCGGTAGCCAGGTTCTTGGATCCATAGCGCGTTTTTATAATTTATATAATCTGTATATAGCAAAACCGCAAAGATAAAAAACAAGAGAAGATTCAAGTTTCTATGGCGGTAAAAGTTGATATTTAATATTTCTTCCTTGAACTCTTTTTTTCTTCTAAAGATAGATTATTTGGGCCTTTTATATTTTTAATTTGGTCCACAATTTTCTGTATCGACATTTTTAATTGTCTCCTTAATAGGATACTTCAAATGGTAAATATTCGATACAAATATCAATAAACCTTTTTTATCTATCTTTAATTTGCAAATTTATTAAAAAATCAGCACTTTCCATATAACTGATGATTTTAGACACGTATTCGCGAGTAATTGGAGGCCAAACAAAATTATTGTTCTTCAGGTAGGCCGTGCTTGTATCTGATTTTACTTCAATTACGCTTTCGAAAGATAAGCCGTTATACATAAGATCGTTAATAATACCGCTCAATATTTCCTTTTCTTCTGCGGTTTTGGACAATGAAGAAACAAGAGCCATAAATTCGTTAGCGGAAATACTATTCACTTCTAAACCAAATGATTTCACTACAGCCATAAAATCTTTGATGCGAATGAAATTATGATTAAACAGATGATAAACAGGCTGCTTTTTTTCCGGGGAGTTTAAGATTGTTATTAATGCCTGGGCACAAAGGTCAACCGGTGTTAATTCTATTAACTCTCCAAAGGTATTTTCCGGAAGGCATTTTAAAGCAAAAATACTTCTCAGCCTGCGGTAGTAAGCGTTCTCCTCTATATTATATTGGAATTTACCGTCTGAAAATCTACCGGTTAGCAAGCCCACCCTAAAAACAGTAGCCTTAAGACCCGAGTTTCTTGCTTTTTGAATTAAACATTCAGCCTCAAACTTGCTCTTAATATATACACTCACGCTTAAATCCTGCTCAATAAATAAGTCTTCTTCACTGAAGGTTCTCTTTTCTAGGCCCTCAAACATATAATTACCGGAAACACTCATCGTGGAAATGTAGCTGAGATGGGCATGGTTTCGCGAACAAAAAGAGATAACGTTTTCCGTGCCTTGGACATTAATTTTTTCAAATTCTGCATAATTACCGAGGTGCTTAACCAAAGAAGCGCAATGAATAACAAGTTTGGTATTTTGACTGACTATTTGGTAATCTTCTGGCGAGAGACCTAAATTGTGGTCGGTAATATCCCCTTTAACTATAATTACCCTTTGTAAAATACTAGTCAGAGATAACTCGGGGAAATAGAACTTAAGTTTATGGGCCAATTTTTGGCGGGGCTGGTTACCGCGAACTAAACAGTATATTTTTCCGGAAACTTTATCGCAGAGCTCCTTTAAAATATGAATACCTAAAAACCCTGTGGCCCCGGTTAATAGAATGCCTTCTTGACAATTGATGTCCAATTGTTCATCGAAATTCGGTATTTTAGCCGGATATTCAGTGATGGACTTAGAGCTTAAGCGCTTATTAGGATTTCTAGTAGTTATTAATTGCGCTAGCTTGCGTATTGTTGGATATTCATAAAAATCTTGGGCCGAGACCTGCCAGCCATAAGATATTAGGGCTGTCAGTATTTCCAAAACATCTAAGGAGTCTCCGCCGGAAGCAAAGAAATCATCGTCAATCCCCATATTTTGCTGGCCTAATACTTCAATCCAAATCTCCTGCAAACGCCGCTCGATATTATTACGGGGAGGCGTATAACTTTTTCTTTCTGAGTCTAAAACAGATACTTGCTGCGGCAAAGCCTTACGATCGATTTTACCGTTAGGAGTCAAAGGCATTTTCTCCAGCCAAATAAAACGGCTTGGTATCATATAATCGGGCAAAAAGCGCTCTAAATAACTACGCAATTCCGATGTGGGTAACTCGCTTCCTTCCAGGTAAGCACATAAAAACTTCTTGCCGTTTTCATGGTCTAGGGCAGTGACAACTGCTTGTTTAATTAAATCATTTTGTAAAAGATATTTTTCTATTTCCCCGGTCTCGATACGGAATCCTCTGATTTTTACCTGGTTGTCGTTTCTTCCTAAACATTCAATTTCTCCATTTTCCAACCATCTGCCCAGATCCCCAGTCTTATACATTTTGGTCCCCGGCAGAAAGGGATTAGAGATGAACTTTTCCGCTGTTAACTCCGGCCGGTTTAAATACCCTCTGGCCAAGCAATCACCGGCAATATGGATTTCTCCCGTTATGCCTATTGGCAAAGGCTTTAAGTATTTATCCAATATATAATATTTGGTATTAACAAATGGTTTACCGATGGTAATCTTATCGTTATCATCAATATTGTCCAACCGTCGGCATGAGGACCAAATTGTGGCTTCAGTCGGCCCGTACATATTATAAATCTGAGCTTTGGTTAAAGACTTTAATTTTGGAAGTAGCGTTTCGGGAAAAGCCTCACCACCGATAAGAATCAAGGATAACCTGTTCAAAAAGGCGGGGTTGTTTAGGATAACACTCATCTTGGAAGGAGTAACCTGCAGAACCTCGACATTATATTTGGAAATTAATGCAGGCAGGACGGCCGGGTTATGTTTTTCTTCCGGCCCGGCTATTACTACTGTCATGCCTATGAGCAGAGGCAAAACCGTTTCCAGAAAGAAGATATCAAAAGATAGGGTTGTCAAAGAAACAATGGTTTTATCCCGCATATCTATTTCTTTGGTCACTGCTTCAACAAAACTGCAAAGAGCATGATGTTCAATCATTACTCCTTTAGGGAGACCGGTAGAACCTGAGGTATAAATAACATAAGCCAGGTCCTTACTTTTTGGAAGACTACTAATCCGGGCCGTACTCTCTTGCCATAGTTGTTCGTCTTCCAGATGTATTATTTTCAATCTAGAATCTGTGTTGCCCAGGGAAATTTCACAATTGGTAAGCAGACAGCTACAATTACTGTTTTCCAGCATGTAGTTTACTCTATCCCGGGGAAAGCCCGGATCTATAGGCAGATATGCTGCTCCCGCCTTCAAGACTCCAAGTATTCCTATTACCATTTCCAAAGATCTTTCTGCAGCCAGGCCAACTATTTCTCCTGCTTTTAGTCCTCTTTTTAGTAACGCTCTTGCTAGTTGATTAGATTTTTGATCCAATTCCCGATAAGTCAATACTTGGTCGTCAAATATAAGGGCTTTTTTGTCAGGCTTCTTATCCACTTGCTGAAGAAACATGGGTACCAGACTTTCCTCGGTCCGGTATATAAACTCCCGCCGGTTAAAATCATATAGGATCTTTTGTTCATCGCCAGAGGACAACAGATTAAGGCTTTGAATTTCCTGATAGGGATTGCGCATGGCGTCTTCTAATAAATTCAAAATGGATTGATGTAGTAGTTGGATATCCTCTTCGTTCAGGAGCCCTTCGGCATAATCATAGCAAATATTATATGTTCCCTGGCCCTCGATATTATCTATTGCTATACAGAGAGAATTAACCTCTTCATTGGCAAAATGTCTTTCGGTCTCAACCTTAGAATTATACATTTGGGGGGCATAGGCTGCGGTAACGTAGGTAAGAAGAACATCGAATACTTTACTCTTTACTTTGTGTTTTTCCCGATAATCTTTAAGGATATTAACATAAGGATAATTACTATGACGAAGCAACTCCAGCCAATTCAAACTCAGATCATGCAAAAAGTCTTTGTACTTCTTACCGGGGGTTAATTTCAAGATAAAAGGCAAGTCGTTAAAAAAAGCACCTATAGTATTTTTATCTTTAATGCTACTCCTATTTAATACCGTAGCGCCAAGAGTTACGGTACTCTTTTCTTTAGTCTTCCAGTAAAAGATAGCTAATAAGGAAGCAAACAGTATAAAGGGTGTAACCTCATGCTCTTTACAAAAATCCATTATTCTGCCGTATAGTTGAGGGGGAAGAGTAAATTGCTTCCTAATTGCTTTAAAACCGTTTCGGTTGCCGTTATCATAAAGGTTAGTTTCTGTTGCTTGTTCCAAGGTTTTCTGCCAATAGGCCCTATCTTTCGCAAAACGTTCGGAAGTGAAATAGTTCTGTTCTTTTAAGATATGTTGTTGGTATGATTTATTTACCGTCTTTTCAAGGGGCTCAACCAAACTCCCCTCGCACATAGAATTATATGTTTCCAGAATTTTATTTAAAGTTAATATGTAAGACCAAGCATCAGAAATTAAATGATGGCATTTAAAGATAAATCCTCCCTGGGAATTATTTAATTTTATTAAAACAAATTTGTATAACTTTGAATCGTAAAGAGGAAAGGCTTGCTTACTAAAATTGTTAAACCAGTTTATATAATCATTGTCCCCCTGGCTATAGCTAAAATCTCTAAACTCTAAGT
>JAAYOJ010000017.1 GCA_012520405.1 Peptococcaceae bacterium | reverse complement strand
TTTTAAGGCAGCGCCATCCGTGGCGCTGTCTGAGTCTGGGGGCACGATACGTCGTAGAACAGAGAATTCCCAAAATCTGAGTGATATGAGTGTAGTAACCAGACTTCGGGAATTCTCAAAACGTTAGACGACAGGTTATTTCGGAGAAGAATTTTGGGAGGTATAGGTGGACAAGCGAATTGTAATTCATGATACTCAAGAGTTAACAGAGAGAAAGCATTTGATAAATAAGACTGCCGAACGAACAACCTTAGCTTTGAAGGAATTGCTGTATAACAAAGCAGGAATCGGTTTGCTTCATGATGTAAGATTTCTTGAAATTGGGCAAGACCCATTAAGAGACCGTCCCTTGAATTTTGTTGAACAGCTGAATCAAACATTTACATATTTAACTTCTTTACAAGCTACTGAATACTTAATGAGGGTACATAAGGATCATAAGCCATATATTCTTAATTTAGGCACATCACCAGGATTCGATATTATTTCAGAAGATGGTCTTGTTATTGCAGAGACATTTGCGGCAACATCTCCAATGAGCAATGAAAAATTAAAGAAAGATTGCGAAAGGGTTCAAAATGCGATAGGTGTTCAATATAAATACGTGTTTTATTATTCGCCAAGTAATCAAGATATTAATAGGGTTAAAACCAAATTCCCAGATGTAAACATAGTTCGGTTACATTTAGAGTTGGGATAGTAACGTAACCCGTCGTCTAACACGAGGATTCCCGCGAGGGTGCGGTTAAGAGATTTTGTGGGGTATGCCGCACCACATGTCCTCTGTCACAAGACTTGCAATTCAGGGTTGAATTAAGAGAAGCAAGTCTTGCGCCAGCCCTGGCGGGACGGACACGTCGGGAATCCCGGGGACGTTAGACGACATTCCGGAGGTATGAATATGAATGTTTTAATCTTTGGTGGAACAGGTTTTTTAGGAACGAAATTAACTAAGGAGTTAATCTCTAGTGGTTATAAAGTATCCGTTATAACAAGAAATCGGCAAATCACAGAAGATAAAGTTGAAAGCAATGTTGATTTAATTGAGTGGGATAATATTTCTCCCCTATCTTCAATTTATGATTCTAAGGACTTTGATGTAGTTATTAATTTCGCAGGAGAATCAATTGGTAACCGTCGTTGGTCTAATTCAGTTAAACAAGAGATATTGAATAGTAGGATAAGCACTACTCGTTCTATTGTTAACGCCATTAACGACGGGACTATGAATCCAAAAGTTCTAATTAACGCTTCAGCCGTGGGGTACTATGGACCTCGCCAGGATGATAAGATAACCGAGAGTGAGGGCCCTGGACAGGATTTTCTTGCGGAAGTTTGCCGGAAATGGGAAGATGAGGCTTACAAGGTCCAAAATGAATTTACACGGGTGGTTACTATTCGTATTGGGCTAGTACTAGGTAGTCAAGGTGCTCTTACAAGAATGGTTTTACCCTATAAATTTTACGTTGGTGGTCCACTAGGTAAAGGAAATCAGTGGCTTCCGTGGATTCACATTCAAGATCTGGTCAGGATGCTTAGATTTATTATCGAACATGATGAGGTTACTGGTCCTGTAAATGGAACAGCACCAGAACCAGTAAGAATGAAAGAATTTTCAAAGGTTTTAGGAGAAATCTTAAAGAGACCATCATGGTTTCCAGTTCCTGAATTCATATTGAAAATCGTATTAGGCCAAATGTCTGAAATGTTAATACATGGTCAAAGGGCTATTCCCCAAAAAATTAGTGATATTGGTTTTGAGTTTAAATTTCCTGATTTAAGGTCTGCTCTAGAGGATGCTTTGGGGAACCGGAACGTCGTCTAACACGTCCATTCCCGCAACTTAGTCAACATGGATGCAATATGACGCTGCGGGAATGGCGGGAACGTTATCGGAAAGATGAGGCAGGATTTGCGATGGGCTGTAGATTGTCCACTTTGAAAATAAGGTGCTATTAAGGAAGGGGAGTTTTACAGAGTGATTAGTTGGTTGAACAACAACCAGGGCTTTACCATGAGTTTGCTAACCTTAGTGTATGTTGTGGCGACAATAGTAATCGTCATTTATAA
>JAAYOJ010000133.1 GCA_012520405.1 Peptococcaceae bacterium | reverse complement strand
ATTTAAGGTTGATATTGAAAGAAATATAGCTTTTCCCATTTTCTTTCCCAACGGTGGAAATCCCCTTCATGCCCAAGGTATCTATCCTCTTCCATGTTATCTAATGTACGATCCCCATATCAAAGCTATGGGGGATAAAGGGGCCTTTCAAAAGGATTTTCTTTTACCTCGCATAAACAATACTCTAGGTTATAAAGATTTGACTGCGGCGGAAAGAACAACTTTAGCCGAACGAATTGTGAAATTCCTCGCTCCGCAGTCTGCAAAACTGCTTACTGAAGAAAAACAGTTAGGGGTGATATTAATCTTTGATCGGCGGTTGTCTGTGTTCCAAAAACAGCAAGGCAAGAAAAGGGAGGAAGATTTCCTTTGGATTGCTGAAAGCCCGCTAGCTCCAGGCTTCCACCTCTATTTGGACGGACAAGAAGTCTTGCGAAAAATTTCCGAAGCTAAGTTTTACGAAGCCGCTGAATTAGGCCAGGAAAAAGATGTTGTCTCTACTTTTTCTAACCGGAAGACGGATAAAGCAGTATCGATTTATAACAAATCCTGGCTTTGGTTGTCGCCTACCTGGGAGGCTCCTCGCTCTATCTATTGGAACCATGACGAATGGACTAAGGGGATAAAAGTGGATGAAGAAAGCTATGCCGCCTATTTATACGGCGTACAATTTCTTAAAGACATCCAAGTCCCTGTTTCCAGTGCTGTTCTAAAGGAAATGTTTGCTCCTATTACCAATGTTGAAGCAAAAAAAATGATGAGTTTGGACAGCTTCGAATCTATTTACGGCATTCCCTTAGTTTTACCCTTAACTGATGGCGATTCACAGCAACTTTTTGCTAAATATCGTAGACTGTTAAAGAAGGAAAAAGAAAAGCAAACTGAGAGTGATCTGCAATTAAAAGTATTGGCAGGCATTGATAGAATTGTTCCTGCAATGGAGGATAGCCATCGCTTAACGATTCTTTACTATTCTGGAGATTTGTCCAGAGGTAATATGCACATTCGAGCGGTGATTGAGGATGTGATTCCTAGTGTAGCCAATCAAGTGGAAAAGATATTATATGAGCTGGAGACGAGAGAAATTCGCAAGATTCAAAAAGCTTTTGGAGTAAAAGAATATTCAGTTTATCGTACTCAAAACCTTCCTGCGTTACTGGCTAATGCATACGGTCCCGGTTATATTTGGAAAAGCTTGCAAGCTGTGTTTCACAAAGAACCACTTCGGTTAGAACGGCTACGGATGGCGACTGCCCGTAAATTAAACGAATCGGCCAATAAGGAAGATACCTGGCAGATGATTCAGGAACTGATCTTTTATTACAGTTTTTTATATTTTCTCAAGCGATATGAAGAAACAGTATTACAAAGAGAGAGGAGTGTGAGTATTTTGGCAGATTGGGATGAATTTAAGAGATTATATAGTCAGGGAAGAATGGAGTTGATTCATTTAAAAGGTATAGAACAATTAGGCTTTGCAGCTGGCATGTTGCTTAGGCAATTTTCCAACTCCTACTACCAAAAAACGAACAAGGATTTTGTTAAACAGCGGGTGATGAAATTTGGCAGTAAATTGACGCCACAAATGGTTTGGAAAAATGGGCTACTCCGTTGCGAAGAATTATCTCAACAATGGTCAATGAATCTAGGGGCCAATTTTCGTCCCGTGCTAGCTCAAGTATTGTTAGGCTTCTTAGAAAAAGAAGAAGCTCTAATTCCAGAAAAGGACACTTTTATGACCGCCTTTTGGTCTGGCTATTTGCTCTATAAATCGGAAAAGAAGAATGAAGATGGTGATGAACCCGATAATGAAATAAGGGAAGAGAATGGAGGTATTGATTAATGAAAAGCGGCGAAATATTATTTATTAAGTCTGTAAAAGACGGGATTCCCAACAGGGATCCTTTAAACGATAGCGATGCCAGGCGCTTATTTCCTGAGGAAGACGGACGGATTTCTTTAAGCGATGTGAGTATTAAAAGGGACGTGCGGGATTTTGTGATTCACTTGGAACCAAACGGAGGTAAGAATCAAAAAAATTATATTTTTGTTCAGGAAAAGACAAATGAAAAAGGAAAGCTTCTCGGGAGAGGTAGTTTGGCACAACTGATTGCCAAGAATGTGGGAAAAGAGAAAAAGGCTAAGGAAGACATGAAGAGCGTATTAATAGACCATTGCTTCGACGTGCGTACTTTTGGAATTGTCTACTCGGTAAAACCTAAGTTCAATTTAACTGGACCAGTTCAATTTGGTTGGGCACATTCCCTTCATCCAGTGGACACTCAGTATGTGCAGGGAACAGTGGTTATGCCTAGTACTGATTCTACTGATGAAGGAGAAGGAAAGACCCAGGGAACGATCTGGACCAGCTATATTTTGCCATTTGCTGTTTTTGTTATGCCTGCAGTGATCAATGCTAAGGCTGCGGAACATTCTGGGATGACCACAGAGGACCAAGAATTGCTCATTAGGGCTTTGTGGCAAGGAACCCAACACAGGCAGGCTAGAGGAAGAGGACAGCAGCAGCCGTTAATTTTAATTCACATTGAATATAGTGATCCTTTTTACCGGATTGGCTATTTGGAAGATTTAATCACCATGACTCCGGATGCCGCAGCTTGGAAAGCCGTCGGAAAACAACCTTCATCTCTTCAGGAAGTTTCCTTTGATTTGAGCCAGCTATTGGCAGTTATTACTGAGAAACAGGATAAGATAGCCCGATGCCGGATCTGGGTTCAGTCCGGAGTGACCGTCATTGGAAATATCGATTCTTGGCGACAACCGTTATGGTAAGAAGGAGAATGCTATGAAAGGACTAGCATTTGATGTCCTGGGAACAGTAGGCCATTTTCGTCGCCCTGACACAACTGCAACCCAGATGACCTACCCTTTTATAACGCCGACTGCAGCCAAAGGACTAGTGGGGGCAATCTTGGGGATTGAGGATTTTGTCACTGCCGACAAGGTGGGAATTGAACTCTTGCGACCGGTGCGAATCGTATCTCAACAGATGTCTATGTTGGGAAAAGATCCGGGAAGTTCCTTTAACAGGCCTACGACGATTGAGCTTTTGGTTAATCCGGGATATCGCATTTATTATACCGGCGAAGAATATTCAGAACAGCTGTTGGATTTCTTGAGTCAGGATAGAGTGGTTTATACCACATACTTAGGTGCAGCTTATGCTCTGACTAAACCGATTTTATTCCAGGTTTATTCAGAAGTTTCCTATCCAATGATTGAAGAAAAGGAAATTGAGCTTAAGACAGTTGTACCTACTGCCCTTATAAAAAAGATCGTGTTAAAGGAGGATCGCTACTATTGTCGAGCGGGTGGATTTCTGTATGAATACATTGGTGGGAGATGCTTTGAAAAATCAGTAGATTTTCTATATGAAAAAGATGGGAAGTCCATATCTTTTATTCCAAAAATGGATAAAGCGGATTTACTTTTAGATCTTAAACTGGCGCAATTCGGGGAGGATTGGATATGTCTGGTTTAATACCTTTTGACCAATGTGTTGCCCGGCCAGAGGCAAAGGACGGCAAACATTGGCTGAAGGATCATTTGCTCGGAGTTAAGGAAGCCATAGAGCAAAGACTCGACAGTGACAATTCTCTCTATAAAAATGATACAATGTTCATTCGTCTCGCCGGCTTAGCTGGATTCTGTCATGATATGGCCAAAGCCCATCAGCATTGGCAAAAATATATAAAAGGAAAACGCAAAAACGGGCCCAACCACGCCCCAGCAGGGGCATTCCTTTTTTCATATTTAGGTTTTCATCTACTAGAAAAGGCAAAGAAGTGGCCAGAATATGCGGTTCATTGGTTATGGATGACTCGTGATATTGCTGATCACCACGGTGCTTTAAAGCATCTCGAAGAAAAACGATGGATTGGAGCCGGTGATTGGGACAAAATGGATTTATCAGGAATCGCAGCTTTTATCAGGCAAATTTATCCCGAACTTTGTCATGTTCATATCACAGCAGATGCACTGAATCAATGGATTGACGAAGTTGAAGGGGTGTTTGAAGAAGCTTATGATTTGCTGGATCTGGGCTATTCTCCCGTAGCATATGGAGAACTGATGGAACGACTATGCTTTTGGCGAGAAATAACCACGGCTTTAATTGCCGGAGATAGGTTTCACGTCACGCCAACAGAGCGAAGCGGATTTGATCAAAAGAATCATATTCGAAATGATCGAACAATTGATGACTTTTGCCGTGACAATAACGATCAGGCAATGTCGGAAATCCGTAACTGGGCTCAAAAGCAAATTCTAAGTCAATTAAGTAAGAACTCAGTACACAGGGTTTATACATTGGAAATGCCTACTGGTTATGGCAAGACTATCACTGCTTTAAAAATTGCGACTTGGCTGGGGAGAGAGCAAGGATATGAAAAGGTTATATATGTAGCCCCTTACCTATCCATTTTGGAGCAGACCAGTGATGTGCTGGAAAAGGCTATGAATGTATCGGTTTTAGAACATCATTCTTTAGCGCTTCTGCCACAAAAGCAAAACAGCGAAGAAGAGGAACAAGAGGAAGGGACTCTGTCTTCTGGCCAATTGATCATGGAAGCCTGGGCTAATCCCGTTGTCTGCACAAGCTTTCAACAGTGGTCGAAAGCTTTGTTTCCTGGGAAAGCTCAAGATACACTACGACGGGCTTTTCTGCACAATAGCGTGGTAATTATCGATGAACCGCAGATTTTTGCTCCCGAGAGTTGGAATGTTTTTTTAACCGGCTTGGAGTCGCTAGCCAAAGTATATAATCTTCGTATTTTCTTTTTATCCGCAACAATGCCGCCTTTCGACTATGGCTTGTCTGAGCAGCCTGCTTGTTTGGCTGTCAAACCTGTTAAGCAGGTGGAACGTTACCTGGTCGAGCAAAAAAGTGAGATGGATGAGGAAGGGGTGGCAGGTTTATTATTAGATAAAATGCCAGAACAGGAATCTTTTTGCCAAGCAGCAATCCTAAATACTATTGCCGATGCTTATCTTGTTTATAAAAAGTTAGCTATGCATGTAAGGCCTCCTTATTTGAAGCTTTTACATGGGATGATGATTCCGCTACACAAACGAGTAGAAATAGAGAAAATCAAACGCTTTCAAGCGGAAAAGAAAAAAGGTCGCCTCTATGTAGTGTCTACTCAGATCCTTGAAGCAGGTGTTGATCTTAGCTTTGATCATATGATACGAGCATTGTCGATCTTGCCTTCTATTGTCCAGGCGGCCGGCCGGGTGAACCGTCATTTTAGCGGACTTTATGGAACACTTACCCTGATTTTGTTTTTACGGGGAGGAGAAAAAAATACGCGTAGTGCCATTTATCCCCTTTCACTGCAAAAATTGACGGATGACCTTTTGCAAAGGAAGGAGATTTGCCTGGAATCGGAATTGTTGGGTTTGATTAAGGAATATTATAGAAAGATGTTTGCCTGTAATTCTTATGAGGCTGGCAAACAGGACATCCGTGATGCATATGAAGGAAACTGGTCGAAGTTAGGAGAGTTTAAGCCTTTCAGTGAAGATTATTATAAATTACCGATTTTTGTGCCATGGCAGGCTACCGAAGAGGATAAAGCTTATTTCCCGGATCGGTTCATAAAATTACAAAAGCGCTTGCGGTTAGATTCGCCGGAAAGCATTTATGCTTGTTATGAAGACAGGGACTATTATGCCCGACTATCATTTCAGGCCAGGAAAGAATTAATGATCCTAATGAACCATTATGTGGTCAATGTACCAGCTAAGCTAGCTTTTTCTCTAGTTGGGCAAGACGCCTATCTGAAAAACAGGATTCCTTGTCTGTTTAGCAAGAGCGACTACGATCCTGTTGCAGGCTTAGCTAAAAGATCTGTCGACGGTTTTGATTCTATAATCTGACCAAGCTAGAGCCAGTAAAACACCTTTTTATATTTTCCGGCAAGGGGTGAAAATCGTGAAAAATCTTGAATATACGATAACCGGCACCCATATCTGGTACTACTATTGCTGTCCTAGAGAGGTCTGGCTTATGATACACCAGATAAACCCCGATGAAGACGACCCCAATATGGATCTAGGACGTTTTATTCATGAAATGTCGTATGTTAGAGATAAAAGCAAGGAAATTTCTCTGGGGAATATTCGTCTAGATATTGTACGTCAGGATAAAGAAGGATTGGTAATCGGCGAGGTCAAGAAAAGCTCCAAGTATGCTAAGAGCGCTCGGATGCAATTAGCTTTTTATCTACTGGAGTTAAAGGAGCGGGGAATTGAGGCTAAAGGGGAGTTGCTTTTTCCCAAAGAGAAGAAAAAAGAAGAAGTTGTCCTGACTGAAAAAGTAGAGTGGGAATTGCGGGAGGCTATGGAAGCTATACGAAAGCTAGCAGAAGAAAGTCGGCCTCCTCAGGCCCGAAAAATAGGCCTTTGCAGGAAATGTGCCTACAAAGAATTTTGTTGGGCTTAAAACAAACATAACAAACTGAATTGAAAAAGAGTGCCCAGAGGGGGGAATAAGGTTGAAGAAAACGCTCTTTATCTTTTCTAACGGTCAGCTACGACGCAAAGACAATACCATTTTCTTTGTTAACGAAGACGGAGAACAAAAATATATCCCAGTGGAAGACACCTCCGAATTGATGGTCTTCGGAGAGGTGGACATCAACAAGCGTTTTTTGGAGTTCTGCAGCCAGAAGGAAATAATCATACACTACTTTAATAATTACGGTTATTATAGCGGTACCTTCTATCCTCGAGAACATTACAATTCTGGTTATATGATTCTACGCCAGGCCGAGGCTTATTTGAAAGAAGAAGCTAGGGTATTTTTGGCGCAGAAATTTGTGACTGGAGCTGCACAAAATATCCGGCAGGTTTTAAAATATTACCAGAACCGGGAGAAGAAAGTTGGTTTTCATTTAGAGAAGATTGAAGAGCTTAGTACGAAGATCAGCGACACGTATGATGTCTCAGCCCTGATGGGGCTAGAAGGTAACATCCGGGAATACTATTACAAGGCGTTTGACGAAATCCATGGGCAGCCTGATTTTATCTTTGAAGGTAGGTCAAAAAGGCCACCAAAAAACGAAATGAACACGTTGATAAGTTTCGGCAATTCCATAGTTTACTCCACGGTATTGAGCGAAATCTATAAAACACACTTGGACCCTCGAATCGGTTACCTGCACGCTACGAATTTTAGAAGGTTCAGTCTGAATTTGGATATTGCCGAGGTCTTTAAACCCTTGTTGGTGGACCGGGTAATTTTTACCTTGATCGGCAAGAAAATGATAAGCAAAAAGGATTTCAAAAAAGAGTCTGGCGGACTAATGCTGAAGGAGAGAGGTCGTCGAGTATTTGTTGAAGAGCTAGAAAACCGTCTCAAAACTACTATTAATCATCGTGAGATTGGAAGACCAGTTTCCTATCGGCGTCTTTTACGCCTTGAATTATATAAACTGGAGAAGCATCTTATGGGAGAGATTACGTATGAACCTTTTGTATCGCAATGGTAAGGATGTTACATAAATGATGTTTGAGCGGTTTGAGTTAGAGTAGACGTCATGACGAAATCAAGATAGAATAAATTCGAAAGAGGTAAAAGGATATGTTCGTCATCTTAGTTTATGATGTGGGAGAGAAGAGGGTTGCAAAAGTCCTTAAACGCTGTCGGAAGTATCTGAATTGGGTACAAAATTCTGTATTTGAAGGCGAAATATCCGAAACCAACTTGACGAAGCTTAAAATGGAATTGAATAGAATTATTGTACCCGACGAAGATTCGGTTATTTTCTATACAATGAGAACT
Source organism: Peptococcaceae bacterium (assembly GCA_012520405.1). GTDB lineage: Bacteria > Bacillota > Desulfitobacteriia > Desulfitobacteriales > Syntrophobotulaceae > JAAYMU01. The sequence goes on along the minus strand of JAAYOJ010000133.1, from coordinate 418 downwards.
ACCCGCTACTCAGAGCGAGAGATAATGGGTCTACGTAAAGGTGGCCAAGATCTGATTATTTGATGCTTCGAAATTGTCGTCGATGTATAATCGTGTAAAAATACCCAGGGACCGACGACAAGACCATTGGCTTTAAAAGCGGGTTTTAAGGGAAAACAAATACGGTATCGCTCACTATTTATTAAGAAAAAACCAGATATTATGCGGGTAAAATGGGATTTTAGATTACCTATGAGGAATTGAAACAATTGTAATGCAAAATCTCCGTATGTAACGAAGAAAGATTTTAGATTACCTATGAGGAATTGAAACCCAAAAAATAAAGACCTATACGATGACCTGCAAAAGATTTTAGATTACCTATGAGGAATTGAAACTGCCGATGGTGTAGATACTGAAACAATGGCTTGCAAAGATT
>JAAYOJ010000067.1 GCA_012520405.1 Peptococcaceae bacterium | reverse complement strand
TTTCATCCACTGGTGAATTTAGAATATATTCCTGGCGTTCTTTCCTGTCCATTTCCCCTTTAAAAGGTTTAATAATCATTCGCAAGCTTTCGCCATTCTTTCTGTTAAAAAAGCTGAAAGCCATTTTGCCTGTACCCCTATAAATCAGATTCCCCTTGCCGATGCTACAACCCGTGAGCAACTGGATAGCATCAACACCACAAGCATCATTTTCAGTGACGCATACTACCTCTTCATCCGAAGCAAACGTAATGCCCATCTTTTCTTTTGCAGCCTCGGCTGCTTTATAACCGATGGCAAGGCCAGGACAGGAATGGCCGTGAAACTCCACCGCCTTCTGCCAATCTGTTTTCCCCATAATCCATCATCTCCTTTGATCAATAATTAAACATGCCAAAACAATGTTGCTACAGTTGTATCAACATTTTCGTTTACAAAACCATCGCTAGACAAAGTTCTTAAATAGGCCTTAACCTTTTCTTCTTCCTCCAAGGTGATGTCCTTATAGGTCTTAAGACGATTAACATATAAACCATAAGCATCATCAAGAGTCTTTTTCATCTTCCAGATTTGTTTTTCATACTCCAGTTGCGGAAGGTATCCCTGTCTCCATAACATTTCAAAAGCAAACAGTATTTCCTCATCGCAGCTTTCTCTTCGCTCCCTGATGCCAACTAACTCTTTAGCTGCGTCAGAAACTGGGTCTGTTCGTTTAATTGGTTTGGCCAACACACACCAGCCTTTAGATGCTGCAGATAGCTTCTCAAAGGTATCCCCACTCTGGATTGCAGGTGTCATATGAGCAAATACTAAATCAAATTTATGTAAGTACCCGGATTTTTCAATATCCAAATCATGCCAATCTCTACAGTAAAAATCAGTGTTTTGGATTTTGTAATCCAAAGCCTTTTGTTTGGCGATATTAATCATTTCAGGAGATAGATCAACCCCAGTTACATGTTGGCAACGCTCAGCTATAGCCAACGCATATTGTCCTGTCCCACAACCCACATCCAAGACAAGTCCTTCATGATTTAGCATGTTATTTCTTTCTATTAATTTCAAAAAAGTATTATCCTTAAAATTTGGCACAATAAAATCACCAAAACTCTCTGCCATCGAGTTCCACATGTCCACACTGGCTTGTTTATTTTTTTGTTTTAGACTCCATTTTTCCCGGATTTCATTTATGTCCACAAAATCACCCCCTTATCAGTAAGGACATCAAGGTTTCCCATTAATTGATAGCAAGACCCAAGTTTATATATCAAAAATTATATAACTAATCGAATGTCTCGCAAGCCCTCAGGGGGGATAGAAAAATGCACATCTTTGATTCCTCAAAAATGCGCATTTTCATGGTGTTGTGGTAAACAGCACGGTTCGTACTTATCTATTTTTTCTATTTTGCATGCCCCGGATAGGGATATAATATTTATTTAATAAAGCGATCAATGGCTTTAGCAAGATTATCGATAGCAGCTTTATCACCTAATTCAACTGCATCCACAATACAGTGTTCCATATGGTCCTTCAATATTACCTTGCCAGTATTGTTCAGCGCAGAGATAACTGCAGATAATTGGATTAGCACTTCGCTACAATCTCTTCCGTCTTCCACCATTCGTTTTACTGATTCTAAATGGCCGATTGCACGGGATAATCGGTTTAATACCATTTTTGTATTCTGATGACTGTGTTTATGTTCATTGTCATGGCTATGTAAATACTCCGTACCATCAGGCGCTTTATGGGCATGAACTTGCCCTTTGATAATACCTTTCATAACAAACTTCCTCCTCGTCTTTAATAACATTCCGTGATAACATTAGCCCTTTATAATATTTACTGCTGCTTCAATTTAATATAGTTGCCGGAGAGCG
>JAAYOJ010000207.1 GCA_012520405.1 Peptococcaceae bacterium | reverse complement strand
TCTTTCAAGCCGGAGTTAATTAAAGCCAGGGTTTCAATATCACCTTTTCTAACAGCAATTCTTGAAAACTGAGTTTCAATAGGGTTTTCCACTATCTTTACACCGAGTATTCTGCTTTGAGCAAGCTCATATTCACCGATCCATCGGTCCACAATAATCGCATCTAAATCTCCAGCGCTTAAGTTTTTGAAGGAAGTTTCCCATTCATAAATCATTTCAATATCTATTCCTTCGTATTCTCGAAGCGAGGTGATCGGATAACCGCCGGGCTCCACCCCGACTTTTTTGCCTCTTAAGTCATCAATACTCCTTAAGGTTACATTGTTGTCTTGGACGAATATTGAGAAGTCAGATTTTAGCAGAGGACTTGAGAAGTCATATAGTTGATTTCTTTCAGGAGATGGATTGATGTGAAGAAGTCCGTCAGCATAGCCATTAAGCACCATGCTTTGTGCTTGCTCCCAATTTACGGCTAAAACTATGACATTATAGCCAATCTTATCCCCGATAGCCATAGCAATATCAACTGCCACACCTTTAGCTATTTCATTGTCATTGTATACAATAGGAGGTAAATTTTCATTTCCGAGTAAAACCAGAGTGTCAGGATCGTCAGCATTCACTGCCAATGCACTGAACGGCAAAAATAAAGTTAACAAAAGTAATATAAAAATAACAGGAAAAATAGCGGTAATAAAATAAGTTTTATTCTTATTATAACTTCTTATTAATCTCACAAGCACTACCTATATACCTACCTACATACCTACTATATACCAGAGCAATATATGATCTAAGACGAATCAATTCAGGATTCCATTTGAAATCTTGAGAACAAATTATGAACCTAGGTACTCCTCTAAGCATAGAATAAAACACAACAACACGATTATACAATTTGCTGGGAGGAGTCACAGTGAAACATACAGCCGGAATAAGACACTATTTCATGGAAGCGTTCACCCCTAATGGATACATATCTTTGCTGGGTGAAACACTGAAAGAAGCAAAATATGCCTATATCCTGGCGGGCGGACCGGCGACAGGTAAATCCACCATGATTAAACTCATAGGCATTCAGCTTATAGACAGGGGTTATGATGTAGATTATATTCGTTCCAGCAGAGAGCCTGATTCTGTCGCCGGATTATATCTTCCCAAAAGCAAGCTATGTCTGTTAAACGAAAATGAATTTGTTTCTCAGACTAAGCTGAACCTACAGAATTATAAAAAAGTAGGCTTTGACTCTATTTGCCGGCCAAGCAAATTGGAAGAACATGAAGGTAAAATTACTGAACTAACTAATATTTTGGATAAAATGGAAGATGAAATTGTTCAGCAGTTAAAAATAGATTATCCTCTTCACTCGCAGGACGAAAATACAACGGTTCCGTTTAGATGCCTATTCCAAGAAAGTAATACTATTGTTTACAATGAGGCAACGGAAATTCTGTCCAAGGTTAGGAAAAATTGTCTGTCCTATTGTTTTTTGCATGCTTTACAGGTAGATGGTTGGCTTAATCTGGCTCCGCGTTATATAAAAGATTATGACCGTATCTGTTTAGAGGGAGGGGATTCATCCCAGATCCTTATAGATATTTTGCAAGAAGTAAGCTGTCTGGGGCAAGTTATGGAATTAATAGTAAATCCTTTACAACCGGATACGGTTTTGGGAATTGTTTTTCCGGAGAAAAACCTAGCGGTTTGGCAAGGTAATCCAGCCCGGATTGAGGAACAAGGGTTTAAACAAGCCCATAGTGAGCAGCTGCTGGCAATTTTGGAACAATATAAGAGTGTACGGATGGAGTTAAAAAATTTAATTAACGATACAGTTAGTTTTCCCAGGCTAGATAGCCTACGCAGTGAACTGTTAAGTCGTATTTTATCGGACTTAGTTATCTGTCCATGATATCAATTATTTCAAAAAAATGCTATATTATAGTGTTATAATATAATGTTATAATATTTAAATAACCGGTAAAATGTTTTTGCCGTTTATTTTCTTGCTCAAAAAAGGGAAGGAAGAAGGCCAATGGAATTTCGTTTACGGGCTCCTTATAATTTAGCGGGTGATCAGCCCCAGGCAGTGGACAAGCTGGTTCAGGGGGTTTTAAATGAGCAAAAGCACCAGACTCTTTTGGGTGTGACCGGCTCGGGGAAAACCTTTACTATGGCCAGTATTATTGAAAAAGTGCAAAAACCCACGCTTGTCCTGGCCCATAATAAAACCTTGGCCGGGCAGCTTTACTGTGAATTTAAAGAGTTTTTTCCGGAAAATGCGGTAGAATATTTTGTTAGCTATTATGATTACTATCAACCGGAAGCCTATGTGCCCTCCAGCGATACTTATATTGAAAAAGACGCTTCCATCAATGAAGAAATTGAGAAGCTTAGACACTCAGCGACAGCTGCTCTTTTCGAGCGCCAAGACGTTATTGTCGTGGCTAGTGTTTCTTGTATTTACGGTTTAGGTTCGCCGGATGAATACCGGGATTTGGTTCTCTCCCTAAGACAAGGACAGGAAATTGAAAGGAACCAGATGCTGCGCAAATTAGTGGAAATTCAATATGATCGTAACGACCTCTCCTTTTTGAGAGGCACCTTTCGTGTGCGAGGCGATGTGGTGGAGGTCTGTCCCGCTGCTTCCAGTGAAAAAGCTATTAGAATTGAGATGTTCGGCGATGAGATTGAGCACCTCTATGAAGTAAATATCTTAACCGGAGAAATATTAGGAGAACGCAAGCATGTCTCTATTTTTCCTAACTCCCATTATGTTACGGAAAAAGAAAAAATGATGCTAGCCACCCAAAATATTGAAGCAGAACTGGAAGAAAGACTTGAGTATTTGCGTTCTCGGGACAAACTATTGGAAGCCCAACGTTTAGAGCAGAGGACACGCTATGACCTCGAGATGTTAAGGGAAATGGGATTTTGTAACGGCATTGAAAATTACTCCCGGCATCTTACCTTTAGACAAGCGGGAGAAACACCCTATACTTTACTGCACTTTTTTCCAAAAGATTTTTTGATGTTTATTGATGAATCCCACCAGACTATTCCCCAAATTAGAGCTATGTATCAAGGAGACCGTTCAAGGAAATCTACATTAGTAGAGCATGGTTTCCGTCTCCCTTCGGCGTTAGATAACCGTCCTTTGCGTTTTGACGAGTTTGAACAACTTGTTCCGCAAAGAATTTACGTCAGCGCTACTCCCGGGCCTTATGAACTTGAACATTGTCGGGAAATTGTAGAACAAATAATCCGGCCGACAGGGCTTATAGATCCGGAGATTGTCGTTAAACCGACAAAAGGACAAGTAGATGACCTGGTAGGGCAAATTAACGCTCGGGTAGCCAGGGAGGAGAGAATTTTGGTAACAACCTTGACCAAAAGAATGGCCGAGGATTTGACTGACTACTTGAAACAGCTCAATATAAAGGTGCGTTATCTTCATTCCGATATCACTACTCTGGAGAGACTGGAGATTCTAAGGGAACTGCGGCTTGGGGAGATCGATGTCATAGTGGGCATAAACTTACTCCGAGAAGGTTTAGATCTTCCGGAAGTGTCTTTAGTAGCAATTTTAGATGCCGATAAAGAAGGCTTTTTAAGATCGGAGCGTTCCCTGATCCAAACCATAGGGAGAGCCGCCCGTAATGTCAACGGTCAAGTAATAATGTACGCTGACCTTATGACGGATTCCATGCAAAAGGCTATTGAGGAAACAAACCGCAGACGGGCTGTGCAGAAAGCTTATAACCAAGAGCACGGGATTGTTCCTCAAACCATCCGCAAGCAGATTTATGAAGTGCCGGAGGCCACCATAGTAGCGGAAAAGAAAAGTGTTTATCATGCCCAGGGTGGACTTTCCCCCGATGAAAAAGAGATGTTTATTCAGAACCTGGAAACAGAGATGCTCAAGGCTGCTAAAGAATTAGATTTCGAAAGAGCTGCAGAATTAAGAGACGCTATTATCGAACTTAAAGGACAAAAACCTTTGCCAACTAAAAGAGGACCAGAACGAAAAAAGAAGAGGTAAAAAGTTTCCGAAGGACTAAAAAAGATAATAATATAGGACAAAGACCGGAGGTTTAGATGGTTCAGGAATATATTAAGGTTCGCGGAGCACGCGTCCATAATCTTAAAAATGTAAATGTGGATATTCCCAGGAATAAATTGGTGGTAATTACCGGTTTGTCCGGTTCGGGGAAGTCTTCTTTGGCTTTTGACACGGTTTATGCTGAAGGGCAGAGGCGTTATGTCGAGTCTCTTTCCGCCTATGCTCGTCAATTTTTAGGGCAGATGGACAAGCCGGATGTTGATTATATTGAGGGGCTTTCACCGGCTATCTCCATTGATCAGAAAACAACTAGCCGTAACCCACGATCTACAGTGGGTACAGTTACCGAGATTTATGACTTTCTCAGACTTCTCTATGCTCGGATCGGACGTCCCCACTGTCCTCAATGCGGGCAAAAGATCAGCCAGCAAACAGTTCAGCAAATGGTTGATCAACTCTTGACTTATCCTGAAAAGACTCGTATGCAGATTTTGGCTCCCATTATTAAAGGGAAAAAAGGCGAACATCAAAGAGTTTTGGAAAGAATCCGCAAAAACGGGTATGTGCGAGTCAGAGTGGATAATGAAATCAGAGATCTAAGTGAAGAGATTGTTCTGGAGAAGAATAAGAAACACTCCATAGAAGTTGTCGTGGACAGAATATCTTTAAAAGCAGAAAGTACCACTCGCTTGGCAGATTCTTTAGAGACTGCTTTAAAACTAGGTGAAGGAACGGTTTTAGTAGATATCTTAGAAAAAGAAGAACTGCTGTTCAGTGAAAATTTCGCTTGTCCGGACTGCGGCATAGGGATCGAAGAATTAACCCCCAGGCTTTTTTCCTTTAACAGTCCCTTTGGGGCCTGCCCGGTTTGTACCGGGCTTGGTGCCAATCTAGAGGCGGATATTGATCTTATAATACCTGACCGTACCAAATCCTTGAATGAAGGTGCAATTGTGCCCTGGGCCAGGTCTAGCTCTTCTTTTTACCCTGCTCTTCTTCAAGGTTTGGCGGAGATCCTAGGCTTTAGTCTGGATACACCGGTAGGTGATTTTAGTGAAGAACAATGGCAAGCGTTAGTCTTTGGTTGTGCCACGCCCATTCGCTTTAAGTACAGTAATGTTTTTGACGAGCAAAAATATTGGCAGGCCCCTTTTGAAGGCTTAGTTCCATACTTTAATCGTAGACATAGAGAGTCAACTTCTGATTATGTCCGCACAGACCTTGAGAACTATATGAGTGAAAAAACCTGTCCGGCATGCCAAGGCAGGCGCCTAAAACCCGAAGCTTTGGCTGTTAAGGTTGGAGGGCTTTCTATTTATGAATTAACTCAACTTACCGTGCTGGAGTCATTAGAGTTTTTTGATGATTTGCAGTTGACTAACAAAGAGCAAACTATTGCTAAACAGGTCCTTAAGGAGATACGGGAAAGGCTTGGTTTCTTAGTAAATGTGGGTTTGGATTATTTGACTTTAAGCAGAGCGGCAGGAACCCTTTCCGGGGGAGAAGCGCAGAGGATAAGGCTAGCTACCCAGATAGGATCCAGCCTAACCGGTGTGCTTTATGTTCTGGATGAACCCAGTATAGGCTTGCACCAAAGAGATAATGAGAAACTGCTTAAGACGCTGAAAAGTCTTAGAGATTTAGGTAATACACTTATTGTTGTGGAACATGATGAAGATACTATGTTGGCCGCAGATCATATTATCGATATTGGCCCGGGTGCCGGTGCCCACGGCGGGCAAATTGTGGCCCAGGGTACGTTGGAAGATATCAAAGCATGTGAGAGGTCTATTACCGGTCTTTATCAAAGCGGTAAGAGAAAGATAGAAGTGCCTTCTGTTCGTCACCCCTTAAACGGTAAATGGTTAGAAGTAATCGGTGCTGCTCAAAATAACCTTAAAGATCTAAAGGTAAAAATACCCCTTGGGGTTTTTACTTGCGTTACCGGTGTCTCCGGTTCCGGGAAAAGCACCTTGGTTAATGAGGTTCTTTACAAGGCTTTGTTAGCGGAACTGCGGATAAGTAGCAAAGTTAAGCCGGGCGCGTATAAAGAGATCAGAGGCTTGGAGTATATTGACAAGGTTATAGATATTGATCAATCCCCTATAGGCAGAACCCCGCGTTCTAACCCTGCTACCTATACGGGTATGTTCGATTATATCCGCGACCTTTATTCCCAAACCCCGGAATCCAAAATAAGGGGTTATAAACCGGGCCGCTTTAGCTTTAATGTGAAAGGCGGGCGCTGTGAAGCCTGCCGGGGAGATGGCATTATCAAAATTGAAATGCATTTCTTGCCGGATGTTTATGTACCCTGCGAGGTTTGCCATGGACAGCGCTATAACCGGGAAACGCTGGAAGTAACTTTTAAAGGCAAGAACATTGCCCAGGTTTTGGACATGACGGTCGAAGAAGCCTTGGACTTTTTCAGTGCGGTGCCCCGCATAAGCCGCAAATTGCAAACCCTGTACGATGTGGGACTAGGCTATATCAAACTGGGGCAGCCGGCCACTACTTTATCCGGCGGGGAAGCGCAGCGAGTTAAGCTGGCTACTGAGCTTTCACGTCGCAGCACCGGGAAAACCCTTTATATTTTAGATGAACCAACTACGGGATTGCATATTGCTGATGTGGACAAACTTTTGACGATTCTTCATCGTTTAGTGGAGGCTGGGGATTCGGTTCTTGTTATTGAACATAATTTGGATGTGATAAAAACGGCTGATTATATTATTGACCTTGGCCCGGAAGGTGGCGCTAGGGGAGGGGAAGTGGTAACAGCCGGAACGCCGGAAGAGGTTGCAGCCTGTCCACAGTCTTATACGGGTCAGTTTTTAAGAAAATACCTCCCTCAGGTTGAGGTCGGTCAAGAAAATGTCGGTAAATGAGAGAGTTGTCTTCCCCGACTATAACAGGGTTAGAGGTGAGGAAAGATATGATAAAAATGATCGCTATTGATTTAGATAATACGCTTTTAGACCGAGAGTGGAAAGTTCCGGCTAAAAATCGCGAGGCTATTCGTTTAGCCTCCGCTCGAGGTGTAAAGGTAATATTGGCTACCGGCAGAATGGCCGCGTCTGCCAGGCAGTATGCGCGGCAATTGGGGCTCGACCTTCCGATTATTACATATAATGGGGCTTTGGTAGAGCAGGGGATAAGCGGTGAGATTGTTTACCGTCAGGTTATACCAATTCCTATAGCCATGAAATTAACAGAATATCTGCTTGGAAAAAAGGTTTTTTTCCAAGTCTATTTTAAAGACAGGGTGTTCGCTTCCGAACCCAACCCCTATTCTCTTCGTTATACCCAGATGACAGGCGTAGAGGTGGAAACTGCCGATATACCGGAACTTTTGGCCCGGGAAAAGGAAGGTCTGGATAAAATACTTTGTCTCTTAGAACAAGAGTATTCATCAACAATTAAACAAGAGATTGAAAAAAACTATGGTCAAGATATTCATCTCACCTCTTCCCAAAATAATAATTTGGAAATCGTCAAAAAAGGAGTAAATAAAGGAGCGGCCCTCCAGGCCTTGGCGGCTAAGTGGGGGTTTAAAGCGGAAGAAGTAATGGCCATCGGCGACAGCCCCAATGATAAGGAAATGATCAGTTATGCCGGCTTGGGAGTAGCCATGGAAAATGCTCATCCAGAAATAAAAAGAATAGCAGACTATATAACATCCTCCTATGAAGAAGAAGGAGTGGCCCGGGCTATAGAACGCTTTGTTTTGACTAACCCTTAAAACAGTTCTGCTTTCAGTTTCAGAATGCAAATAGAGTCTTACAGTTAGGAGTATGGTTTTGCGCATTTTATTAGTGGCTTTAAACGCCAGTTATGTACATACTAATCTGGCTATACGCTATCTTAGAGAGGTCCTTAAGGAACAGGGAAATCCGGAATGGGAAGTTCTTTGCCGGGAGTTTACAATTAATGAACGCCTGGAGACTATTGCGGCCGCCATTTTTGAGGAGCAGCCGGACATTTTGGGATTTTCCTGCTATATTTGGAATATTAGCTTGGTGTCAGCTCTTATACGTAGATTACGGCCGGTACTGCCCAAGACTTTTTTTCTGGCCGGCGGACCGGAAGTTTGGTTTGAGTCCGAGGAATTATTGCTTAAGAATTCAGAATGGGATGGAATTATTGTCGGCGAAGCGGAATACACTCTGCCGAAATTTGTACAAGCCTTGGCTACAGGCAGCTCTCTTAAGCAAGTCAACGGTTTGATATGGCGCAATCGCCAAAAAGGAGACCCAGCTTCGCCCGCTGCGATTTACAATAATCAAGGCTGTGCCCTTATGCCGGATCTCAATGCCCTGCCTCTGCCTTATGTTGCAGAAGAGAATTTCGAGGGCAAACTGGTTTATCTGGAAACAAGTAGGGGATGCCCATTTAATTGTGAATTCTGTATCTCTTCTACTTTCCAAGGGATTAGGTATTTGAAACCGGAAAGAGTGCGGCTTGTTTTGCGTCGCCTTTTTGCTTCCGGAGCGAAGACCATAAAATTCGTGGACAGAACATTTAATGCTTCCAAAAAACATGCTTTTGCTGTTCTTAATATCTTCCGGGAAGAAGCAGAAAAAATAGCTGCTCAAAAAAAATTGCCTTTGGAAGAGCTAGGGTTAAGAGCTCACTGTGAAATGGCCGGGGACCTACTCGATGAAGAGTGGCTTAACTATCTTAAGAATTTTCCGCAGGGGATGATTCAATTAGAAATCGGTGTGCAATCCACTCATGAACCTACTCTGCGGGCGGTTAAGAGAGCCCAGAAGTTTTCCGCCTGGAAAGAAAAGGCGAGGTTTTTACAGCATAGCTGTGGTATACCTGTCCATTTGGATTTGATTGCCGGCCTTCCTTTAGAAAGTTGGCAGGAATTTCGGCAATCTTTTGATGAGGTCTTCGACCTGCGTCCCAATCACCTGCAGGTGGGTTTTCTGAAAGTGCTCAAAGGCTCGGGAATCAGACATAGAAGTGAAGAATTTGGTTTAATATCTTGCCCCGACCCGCCCTATACCATTCTTCAAACCAATGAGCTCAGTCATAGGGAGATATTAGAGTTAAGCAGGTTAGAAGATATGGTAGAAAAATACTACAACTCAGGTAAATTTAAGTTCAGCCTGGAATATATTCTCTCCGAGCAGCAAAGTGCTTTCGATTTTTTCCACTCTCTGGCAAGCTATTGGCGGGAAAAAGGCTGGTTTGAGCAGGCTTGGTCTCCAGGAGGATTATTGGCTAACTTATGGGAATTTTTGCAGGAATTTACCAAGGGGCATATAAACCCCATGTGGCGCGAAGCCTTACGCTTTGATTGCTACTTGTGGCATAGACCCGGTTATGTTCCACCTTTCCTGGAAAGCAAGGCGGGACATCAAGTCGAGGCTGGGGACAGAGCAGAGGATTTAAAATTATACAAGCATCAGATAAAAAATGATCCCGTCTGGACCACACTTATTCCGGCAGCCAGAGAACTGGATCATCGGCAATGGTCCCGGGCTACGGCCGTAGAGTATTTTGAAGCCGATATAGCCGCGCTAAACCCGGCCTTAGGCCCTAATAGCCACCCTTCGCTAACCGGCTGCTGGTATTTGTTCTACTATGACAGGACGGGGACAAGGTATTTTAGATACCAACAGCAATAAGCAGTTCCGAAAAAACATTAACATAATATGCAGATTGATAACGTAAAATCATAATACAGTACTTGATAAAGAAACTTAGCTAGAATGCTAAGCAAGTAGAAGCGGATTAAATTGTTAAAGTATATTTGTATCTTAAGTTTATAAAGTTTACAATAATAAAGGGACAGTAAATTCCTTAGCCAAGAGTTTGAACTAAAAATATGGATATGGCATACAGTTAATCGGTTAGTAAGGAGAGAAAACATGGGATGAAAAGTGCGGGTCGATATCTCCTCTGTCTTTTTTTCATTTTTGTCTTATTTACAGCTTGTGGGCAAGATCCTAAACAAGGACAGCCCGGCGGGGAGGCTCCTGCAGTAATTTCCGTATGGTATAGCCTTGAAGGAAAGTTGGAACAAGAGCTGCTGAATCAATTCGAGCAGATAAATGAAAAACAGCACGAGTTTTTAGTAAAGGGAGTAAAGATTCCAGCTAAGGAATTTGTCCATAAAGTCTGGGGATTGCAAGCCGGAGGACAGGGGCCGGAGATATTTATTGCTAATCGGGACATTATTGCCACTTTATATGAACAAGGTGCGCTTTCCCCGGTTTTAGCCGACAGTTCGCCGGTTTTCCCATCTTTGTTGGCTGAATTTACCTATAACCGCCAGGCCTTTGCTTTGCCTTGGCTGACTGATGTTCCCTTGCTTTACTATCGGAAGGACGCTATTTCCGCTCCACCCGTTGACTTTAACGGGCTTTGGTCTTCCAAACAGCCTATTGCTGTTAAAGCGCAGGATTTTTTACTGTTTAGTCCCTGGTGGAAGGCTGAAGGGGGAATTCTAAGTCGAGGAGACTTACCTGCCTTGGATGCTGAGGTTAATTCAGATTTTTTAGGTAAACTACTGGCTTCAAAATCCGACGGCAAGATTATAGTGGATGAACAGGCCATAGAGTTATTCAGCACGGGTCAGGTTAATTATCTTTTGGGCTGGGCCAGTGACAGTATAGATCTCGATCGCAAACAAGTAGACTGGGCTTGTGTTTCTTTTTCCCGTTTGCAAGAAAACCAGGCCCAAGCCTTGTTGGCTAAGACCATTGGCATCGCTAATTCCTCTATAAAAACAGGGTCTGAATTAGAAAATGCTATTCGTTTGGTTGAAGAGGAGCTCCTGGAAACGGAGGCCGGAGCCGCTGCTCAAAAAGCTACCGGGTATATGCCTGCTAATATGAATTTCTATGACCGGTCTCCAGTCGGAACTTTGACCAAAGAAGCAGCTACTACCATAGAAAACTGTTGGTCGATAGAAGGATCTGCCCTGGAATGGAAGCTGCTTCCCCTTTATAAAGGGGCCTGGCTCAATATGGCCAGACAGGCAGATATAAGTATAGAACTGGCTAAAGCTCAAGAGGCTGCTTTGCAAATTGAAAAATAGGATAGAGGTGAGGACAGTGCCTTGGAAGAATCTTAGCCTTGTCATTATTACCGGGCTATCCGGAGCAGGGAAGACGCAAGCACTACAAAGTTTGGAGGATATGAGCTTTTTTTGCATAGACAATCTTCCTCCAAGCTTATTGCAAAAGTTTGTGGAGTTATGCTTTCAATCTCAGGGTAAAATTTCCAAGGCTGCAGTTGTTTGCGATCTTCGAGGAGGAGAGTTCTTCACTTCCTTAAATCAAGCTCTTCTTGATTTGCAGGAAGCCGGAGTTAAATATGAAATACTTTTCCTGGAAGCATCGGACGAAGTTCTGATTAATCGCTACAAAGAATCCCGCCGGCGGCATCCTGTTTCCCCTCGAGGACATATTCTTGAGGGTATACGTTCGGAAAGGAAACAACTGATTGAGTTAAGGGGTAAAGCCCATAAAATTATTGATACCTCTGATTTGAAAGCGGCTCAACTGAAAGATAAAGTCCGAGAATTGTTCGGTAATGCCTATGATCCAGCCAGAATGTCAGTCTCCATTATATCTTTTGGCTTTAAATATGGAATTCCACTAGATGCGGACAATATTGTAGATGTTCGCTTTCTGCCTAATCCTTATTATATTGAGGAACTTAAATTTTTGAACGGCAAGGACAAAAAGGTCAGGGATCATGTGTTGTCCTCCTCTATTGGGAGGGAATTTTTGGAGAAGTATTTTGACATGCTGGAATTTGTCCTGCCTCATTACCTTAGAGAAGGAAAGAGCCATTTAGTTATCGGGATCGGCTGTACCGGAGGCCAGCATCGTTCAGTAGCCATTGCCGAGAAAACCGCGGAGTTCTTGCGCCAACAAAATTTTTTCTGTGTAGTTAATCATAGGGATCTGGATTAGGGTTACATGTTAGGGCAGGACGGGGGAGGATTACATGGCGATGAAGAAAAACCGGAAAAAGTTTTCGGAAACCTTAAAATGGCTTTATCCTAATCTCGGGGTTAAAAGATATTTCCTACTAGCAGTTTTTGGTATATTTCTTATGGCTTTAGGGTTGGCGGTGCTCAGCCACGGAGATATTCTTAGTTATCTGGAAACTCATTTCCGGGAAGCGATATATTTTTTGACCGGCAGGACAAAATTGTTTGTTATTATTTTAGGTATTTTAACCTTTTTTGGTGGTATAGTTGTTATTTGTTTCGGATTCAAAAAAATGCTGACGTCGGTAATCAATGTTCTGCTTCCTGGCAATGAAGACAAGGTGGTAGATGTTATTTATGCCCGCCGACAATTAAAAAGAGGACCAAAAATTGTAGTTATCGGAGGGGGGACCGGGCTTTCGACTTTGCTGAGAGGTTTAAAAGCTTATACCAGCAACTTGACAGCCATTGTTACCGTAGGTGATGACGGAGGAAGTTCAGGCCGCTTGCGGCGGGAGTTGGGGGTTTTGCCGCCGGGAGATGTGCGCAATTGTTTGGTGGCCTTGGCCGAAAAAGAAGATGTTATGGAAGATCTCTTTTCCTATCGCTTTAAAAGCGGTACTTTCGAGGGCCATAGCCTCGGCAACCTCTTTTTGGCCGGATTGGCAGAAAGATTCGGGGACTTTCAAAAAGGGATAGAACAAGTAGGTAAAGTATTCGCTTTAAAAGGAGAGGTGTTTCCCTCTACCCTATCCCAGGTTACCCTAGAAGCCTATTTTGAAGACGGCAGATCAATTAATGGGGAGACTGCTATCAGAACCACCCCCGGAAAAATAAAATACCTTAAAATTAGCCCAGCAGATTGCGAACCTTTGCCCGGATCATTACAGGCTGTGGAAGAAGCGGATCTGGTGGTTTTAGGGCCGGGTAGTCTTTATACCAGCATTATTCCCAATATATTGGTTAAGGGTTTAAGAGATAAAATTGTAGAAGCTCAAGCACCCTGTATTTATGTTTGCAATATAATGACCGAGCCCGGGGAAACCGAAGGTTTTACGGTGGCCGATCATTTGCGGGCCATTATCGAGCATGGAGGCCAAGATTTGGTGGATGCCGTTCTGGCTGCCAAGGAAGAGATCCCGCGGCCGGTCCTGGAACGATATCTGGCTGAAGGAGCGGAAAAAGTTCGCAATGATCGTATGATGGTAGAAAAGCTGGGGGTTTCATATTTTGAAAGTACTTTTTATACCGGAGGAGAAGTTGTCCGGCATAACCCGGAAATACTGGCTAAGGAACTACTGCGTTTATTGTTTCGTTTAAAACCGGTTCCCGAGAGAATAGCACTGGTAGATTCTTATCTTCTAAATAGAAAACTCAAAGAACTATAATATTCAGCTAATTGCACAAAACTGGAGAATAAAGTAAAATAACCTTTGATACAAGGCTTAGGGGAGTGAAGGGCCATGTCTTTTAGTGCTACAACCAAAGAAGAACTTGCTAGGCTGGAAACCAAAAGAAAATGTTGCGAACTGGCAGAACTGGCTTCCCTAGTCCGCATGGACGGTACCCTTCAGATAAGTACCAATCAGAAATATTCACTTAATGTTATAACCGAGAGTGCACCGGTTGCCCGTAAATTATATAATTTGGCTAAGAAAAGGCTTGAATTACCCGCTGGTATAGTAGTCCGGCGCAAGCTGCGTTTAAAAAAAAATAACTCATATTTAGTAAAAATTTACCCCAACGGAGTAGAAGATTTGCAAAAATTAGGCCTTTTTAATAAAGAAGGTGAGATTCTCTCAGGGATTAGCAAGACATTGGTAAAAAGACGCTGTGACCAAAAGGCCTATTTAAGAGGTGCTTTTCTGGCCGGTGGTTCCATCAGCAATCCGGAGGGAAACTATCATCTGGAGATTATTACCAACGACCTGGTTTTAGCCGAGGATATTATCGGTCTATTCAGCAAGTTTGGCCTCAATGCTAAAATAAGCGTGCGCAAGAAATTTTATGTGGTCTATCTTAAAGGAAGTGACGATATATTCGAATTTCTGGCTCTTATCGGAGCGCACCAAGCTTTATTTGAATTTGAAAATATTCGAATTCTTAAGGATATGCGAAATCAGGTAAACCGTATAGTAAACTGTGAAACCGCGAATCTTAATAAAACAGTTGATGCTGCCGTCAGACAATTGGAATGCATTAGGTTGATAGATAGAACCATCGGTTTAAAATCTCTGCCGCAAAATCTGTATGAGATTGCCCGTTTGCGTATGGAATTCCCTGATTTCAGCCTGAAAGAGCTGGGGGAGCAGTTAAACCCTAAAGTTGGTAAGTCCGGTGTAAATCATCGTTTGCGGCGCATAGAAGAAATTGCAGAAAAAATTCAGACAGAGAATAGGAGGGAATAGTTTTGGCTAATGGCTTAGGATTAATTATTGAACAAACTAATAAGCTTATTATTTCTCCTCAGATTTATCAAGCGCTGGAAATTATGCAGCTTGCTCTGCCTGAACTGCTCGAATATATTAATAATGAATTGATGGAAAACCCTTTGCTCGAGGTGGTGGAGGGTTATGAACAAGGCTTAGAACCGGAGGATTTTCCTTTAGAAGAGCAAATTATTGAACAGCAACAAGAGAAAGAAGATCAATGGCTTGACAGCATAGTGGGGGAGGTCCTGCGGGAGGAAAAAGATAACTGGACAGTAAATAATAAGTATGAAAAAGATTCCGTTCCTATTGAGGGACAATGGTTGGATAATAACAATTTAGTAGATTATCTTACTGAGCAATTACGTTTTATTGAAAATAGTTGGAAACTAACCAAACAGGAATTGGAAACAGCGCAGTTTATTATTGGCAACCTTGATTCCAATGGCTATTTGACTCTAAGCGTGGAAGAGCTGGCGCAGATTCTTAAAATTTCTGAGGATGAAGTATTAAAAGCATTGAAAATAGTACAACAGTTTGATCCTCCAGGTGTGGGGGCCAGGGATTTGAAAGAATGTTTGAAACTACAATTCCCTTTGTTGCCTCATTGCCCGCCTAAAATGGAGCAGTTTCTAGATCATTTGGATGATCTGGCTGTGGGTTATTATAAAAAGATTGCTCAGGCTTTAGGGGTATCGGTTCAGGAAGTGAAGAACATGGGCGAACTCCTTAAATTGCTTGATCCCAAACCCGGAAGCCGGTTTGATCGTAGTTCAGATATCAAATATATAATCCCGGATGCTACAATCAAAAAGATTGATAATGAATATTTTGTGTTGGTCAATGAAACTGACATTCCCAGACTCTCTATTAATGAAAGATATAAAAAAACTCTGCGTGAATTGGACGATCAGGAAATCAGGAAATTTGTCCGAGAGAAAGTGAATTCCGGTTTAAATCTTATCAAATGTATCGAAAACCGCAGGTCCACTATTCATGATGTGTTAGAGGAAATAATAAGAAGACAGAAAGATTTTCTTGATCATGGTATGTCAGCTTTAAAACCCTTAACCATGAGAGAAGTAGCAGAAGTGGTAGGTATTCATGAATCCACTGTGAGCAGGGTTTCTGCTAATAAATATATTGATACGCCTCGAGGCGTTTTTCCTATCAAGTGTTTTTTTGCAGGCAGCATCGGCAGGGAGAAAGAGGTTACAGCGGAAAGAATCAAAGAGGACTTAAAAAGGTTTATTGCTGAAGAAGACTGTACTAAGCCCTACTCCGACCAGAAATTAGCTGAATTGTTTGCTAAGGAAGGAATACAAATTGCCCGCCGTACTATTGCTAAATACCGGGAGGAATTAAGAATCCCATCTTCTACCCTGAGGAAAAAAACTTGTAAGTAGGAGCCGGCAATGATCTCATTTTCCATGGTAATGCAATTTTTAGGTGGATTGGGCCTTTTTCTCTATGGGGTCAATACCACGGCCCAGGGCCTGCAAAAGCTTGCGGCCAATAGATTGAAAGCTATTTTGGAATCTTTAACCAGAAGAACTTGGGCTGCCACTTTATTCGGCATGGTGATGACCGTAGCTTTACAAAGCAGTGCAGCAACAACGGTCATGGTGGTGGAATTTGTTAATTCCGGACTTATGACCTTGACTCAAGCTTTAGGGGTAGCCTTAGGATCCACCGTAGGATCATCCGTAGTTGTCCAGCTTATTTCTTTTCCGATTTTAAATGTCGCCTTATTGGCTACTTTTATCGGGTTTATATTACTCCTTATTATTCGTACGGACAAAGCGAAACTTTTGGGTCAAGTATTAATCGGTTTTGGCTGTATCTTCGTAGGTATGGCTTATCTTTCAGGAGCATTTGCCCCCCTAAGAAATGCCCCTCAAGTAATAGACTTTCTCTCTCAGTTGGGGACAAACCCAATTGTGGCTATACTTGTGGGGATATTTTTAACCTCGTTATTTCAAAGCAGCACGGCCTTTTACGCGGTCCTGATTTCTTTAGCCGGCCATGGCTTATTAGTGATTGAATCCATAGTGCCGTTAGTAATGGGAGCCCATATAGGCGGCACCATAACTACCTTGATATCATCTTTGGGGACCGAGAAAATAGATGCCAAGAGAGTAGCCGTAGCCAACACAACCTATAGAGTAGTAGCTGCTATTTTGTTGTATCCATTTATTACGCTCTTTGCTCAACTCGTAGTATGGTCGACAGAGGATCTGGCTCGCCAGGTTGCCAATGCCGCACTTTTTTCCGCAATTTTCATAGTTATAATTTTTCTCCCCTTCAATAGGTTGCTAGCTAAAGCTTTAATAAAAATAATACCCCAGCGTAAGAAGGAGGAGCAGGAACTTAAGTTAAAATATATTACCAAAGCAGCGTTGGAAGTGCCGACTGTGGCTATAAGTCAAGCCGGGCAAGAGATACGCTGGCTGGCCCATTATATTTTGGATCATATGTTTCAAGTGCTGCCGCGAGCTCTGACTTCCGGGGACGCAAGGTGGCTTAATGATTTGGAAAAGGCTGAAAAGCAGGTCGATTGGTATTATAATCAAATTAATAATTTTATTAGAGAACTTTTTGGCCGTAATATAACGCGGGAACAAATCGTAGAAAATCATAGACTAAAGCTTATAGTTAAGGAGCTGGAGTCTATTGCCGATTGCTTAGTTGTGGTAGCGAGATTAGTACAGAAAACCCCAAGTAGGACCATGAAACTTACAGAGTATGAATGGTCCCACTTGGGGGCCCTTTACTTTCCCGTATCCTCCGATTATTTAACCTTGTTAAGATTTCTGGATCTTAGAGACCCGGCTTATGCGGCCAGAATTATTGAAACCCGTCATAGAATTATTGAAAGTCACAACAAATTGCAAAGAGAGATCATGGAAGAAATGACAATAAGCGAGAATCAAGCTTCCGAAAGACAAAATATTGTTCTGGAGGCGGGCAATTGGCTGTACAAAATAGAGGAACATATATCCAGTATTGTCCGGGAATGAAATCATAGCCCTGGGGAGGGAACAACAGGTGCGCGTAGTTATTGTGGGTGCCGGAAAGATTGGTTATAGCCTGGCTCAATGTTTGGTGGAAGAAAACCATAATGTAATTGTGATTGAAGAAGACGAGACCAGGCGCAATATTATTCAGAACAGTTTAGATGTTATGACTATTCAAGGCAACGGCGCAAGCCCCAAGATATTACTGGATTCTGATGTGCGTTCTGCAGACCTAATGATAGCAGTAACCGACAGCGATGAGGTAAATATGGTTGCCTGTATGGCTGCCAAGCAAGCCGGTATTGCTCGAACTATTGCCCGGATTCGCGATGCAGAGTCTAATGGCGAAGCGGAAACAGAGTTTCACCGTTCTCTGGGGATTGACTTGACCATCAACCCTGAATATGTAACCGCGCTGGAGATCAGCAGAAACCTTATGATTCCTACTGCTTTGGAAGTGGAAGATTTTGCGGACGGAAAAGTGAGACTGCTGGAATTAAAGATCCGCAGCGAATCACCAATGATTAGAACTCCTTTAGCCAATTTAGAATTGCCCGACAACGTGCTCATAGTCGGGATACTTCGGCAGAATAAGATAATTATTCCTAACGGCCGGGATATTCTTTTACCTAATGATAATGTTTTCCTGGTTGGAGAACCTAAATCCCTGGATATGATTAAGGATGATTTTGCCAATATCTTAGACCCTGTAAAAAGAGTAATGATTATCGGTGCCGGCAGAATAGGTCGGAGCCTAGCCGTAATTCTAGAGAAAGCGGGAATTGCGGTCAAAGTTATTGACAAAGACGAAGAGCGCTGTCAAGGGCTGGCCAAAATGCTAAAACATGGCTTTGTTTATTGCGGCGAAGGGACAGATATTGATTTACTCATAGAAGAAGGAGTAGGGGATGCGGACGCTGTTGTTTGCCTGACTGATGATGACAAGCTTAATTTGCTTTTAGCACTTTTGGCTAAGGAGATGGGAACCAAAAAAACTATTGTTCGAGTCGGTCGGACTGAATATATCCCTCTAATGGAGAAGGTAGGAATTGATTCCGTTCTATCCCCGAGGCTTATTACAGTCGGGTTTATTCTAAGCCATGTCCGCAGGGGTAACTATGTATCTGTATCCCTGCTCGAAGGAGCCAAAGCTCAGGCCATGGAAGTAATAGTCTCCTCTTCTTCCAAGGTAGCCGGAAAGAAGCTCAAGGATATCTCCTTTCCCCCCAATAGCCTAGTTGGTGCTGTTGTGCACCGGCAGGGCGTATACGTCCCTAACGGTAACTCTATTCTATATCCTAATGACCGAGCCATTGTTTTTGCCCTGCCGGATACCATTAGTAAAGTGGAAAAATTTTTTTAAAAAGTTTGCAAAGAAAAGGCATGTAGCATGAATCTTAAATTACTTCAAGCCATCATAGGCCGGTTGTTTGCGGTTTATGGGCTGGTTATGATCGCACCGGCCCTGGTGGCAATTTACTATCAAGAGAATGCATTCCGTGGTTTTGCACCCGTAGCTGCAGTTCTGATTGTTTTGGGTTTGATTCTGGTCAAGGGTGGCCGGATCCAGGAGAAAATCGGGCCGCGGGAAGGGCTTACCGCTGTAGTCGCGACTTGGCTGTTGGCTTCGTTGTTCGGGGCCTTAGCTTTTTATTTATCCGGTTGCTTCCCTAGTTTTATTGATGCTCTGTTTGAGGCGGTCTCCGGACTGACCACTACTGGGGCTACCGTACTTCCTAATTTGGAAATAATGCCGCGCAGTATTTTATTTTGGCGGAGTCTGTCCCATTGGCTGGGC
Source organism: Peptococcaceae bacterium (assembly GCA_012520405.1). Classification (GTDB taxonomy): domain Bacteria; phylum Bacillota; class Desulfitobacteriia; order Desulfitobacteriales; family Syntrophobotulaceae; genus JAAYMU01. The sequence goes on along the minus strand of JAAYOJ010000207.1, from coordinate 10,255 downwards.
GGAATGGGTATTATTGTTTTGTTTATTGTGCTTTTACCCAACATAGGCATGGGTGCGGTTCATCTCTTTAATGTGGAGGTACCCGGACCGGTAGCCGACAAGGTTATGCCTAAAATAAGAGATACTGCCCGTGTGCTCTGGTTGATTTATACATCCATGACAGTATTGAGCGGCGTTCTTCTCTGGTTAGCCGGCATGCCTCTTTTTGAGGCTCTTAACCATGCCTTAACTTTGGTTTCCGGTGGAGGGTTTTCCACCAGAACTGCCGGAGTTTCTTCATTTAATAGCTTGGCTGTGGAGTTCATTGTTGTTATCTTTATGCTTTTAAACGCTACAAATTTCAATCTTTATATCCATGCCTGGCGGCACCGTTCCCTGAGATCTTTTAATGATCCGGAGTTTAAACTATACGGGATAATTATTGCTTCCGCCTTTTGCCTTGTTACCCTGTCCTTAATGGTTCAATCGGAGATGACAATCTTTACTGCCGTTCGGCAATCAATTTTCCAGGTGGTGGCCATGTCCACAACTACCGGGTATGCGATAGCAGATTACAATCATTGGCCGATATTCGCCCAGTTTGTTTTATTTATGTTAATGATTGTAGGAGGGTGTTCCCGCTCTACGGCCGGTGGCATCAAGATAGTTAGGATTTTGTGTTTGTTTAAGATGGCTTGGGCTCAAATCAAGCAGGCTATTCATCCCCGCTTGGTTGTAAATATTGTTGTGCATGACAAGGTAGTTGACAGTAATACCCTGGCGAAAGTAGGGGGCTTTTTTTTCCTTTATACTATAATATCTTGTTGCGCTACCCTTCTTTTAACGGCGGCCGGTTTGGAAATATTTGACGCTATGGCGGCAACCATAGCCAGTTTGAGTAACGTCGGTATAGGATTTGGGGCTGTTGGTCCGATGGCTAATTATGCTTTTCTTGGGTTGGGCGGTAAGATTGTTCTGATTTTTTGTATGCTTATCGGCCGCTTGGAAATACTCCCTCTCCTAGTTCTCTTCCAGCCGGCATTTTGGAAATCAAAAAGGAAATGGTAACCCTATGCTCGGTTTAAAGTTTGGTAAACATAAAAAATACTGGTGATTACTGGCATTTGTGTGTTCAAGCAGACATTATTGTGCTATTATTTAAAGATAGAGGAGCCCAAAATATTTGTGTGACCTTCTTTTTTTTATTTGAGCCCGGGAATGAAAAAAGAGGGTTGTTTAAAAAAGTATAAATCAGAAGGGTAAGAATAGAAATTAGAGGAGTCGGGAAACTAATCCTTAAGATAATTATTCCAGTAAGGACCAGTAAGGAGTTAGGTAAGTATTACCGGAATAGTAAAAGGAGGGTCTTATGTGGAGAAAGCAGGTCTTGAAGAAGTTCAAGTCCGGGGAAAAAAAGTACTTGTGAGAGTTGATTTTAATGTGCCGATGAATGATAATCAGCAGATAACAAATGATACTCGCATAAAATCTGCGCTACCAACCATCAGGCATTTAATGGCCCAAGGGGCGAAGACTATTTTGGTGTCCCATCTGGGAAGGCCTAAAGGCAAAGTTAACCCTAAATATTCCCTGGCCCCGGTCGCTGTCAGGTTGGGTGAATTGCTGGGCAAAGAAGTATATATGGCTAAGGACTGTATCGGGTCGCAAGTAGAAGCGGATATCGACCGGCTGGCCGACGGCGGCGTACTTCTGCTGGAAAACGTCAGGTTCTACGAAGAAGAAGAAAAAAACAACCCTGAATTTGCCGCTAAACTGGCTGCCCTGGCGGATGTTTATGTCAATGATGCTTTTGGAACGGCGCACCGCGCTCATGCTTCCACTGAAGGGGTTTGCAAATATCTACCCTCGTATGCCGGTTTTTTAATGAAAAAGGAAATCGATGTTATGGGTCAAGCTTTAGAGAATCCTGACCGGCCTTTTACGGCCATTATAGGTGGGGCTAAAGTCAGTGACAAAATATCCGTAATTGAAAACTTATTGACAAAAGTAGATATTCTGATCATTGGCGGAGGCATGGCCAATACCTTCTTAAAAGCCCAAGGATTGGAAATGGGCAAGTCTTTGGTTGAAGAGGATAAAATAGAATTGGCCGGAAATATTATACAAAAATCTAAAAGCAGTGGAGTTGAATTATTGCTGCCTGTCGATGTAGTGGTCAGCAAAGAGTTCAAAGCTGATTCTCCGTCCCAAGTAGTAAATGTATCCAGCATTAAAGCTGATGATTTAGCTCTGGATATCGGACCGCAAAGTGCCGCGCTTTTTGCTGAGAAAATTATTTCTTCGCAGACGGTAATTTGGAACGGGCCCATGGGAGTTTTTGAAATGGATCAATTTTCAAAGGGGACGGAAAAGATTGCTCAGGCTATGGCTCAATGCCAGGGAACCACTATCGTAGGCGGAGGAGACTCGGTAGCGGCCGTGGAAAAAATGGGGGTAGCCACAAATCTTACCCATATTTCTACCGGTGGAGGAGCTTCCCTGGAATTTTTAGAGGGTAAAGTGCTTCCTGGAGTAGCCGCTCTTCGAGATAAATAATAGAATGGAATCATTCCTTAATAATTAAGGGGGTAATAAAATGGTTAACAGGCGCCCGTTAATCGCCGGCAATTGGAAAATGAATAAAACGATTTCCGAGGCTAGAGATTTCGCTGCTCGTTTCTTGGAAAACACTGCTGATATAACCGGACTGGATATCTTAATTTGTGCCCCTTTTACAAATTTACCGGTGTTGAAAGAAGAACTCGAAGAAAGCATTGTTCATATCGGGGCTCAAAATATGCATTATGAAACTAAAGGGGCTTATACAGGGGAAATTTCACCGCTTATGCTCAAAGAGCTGGCTTGCACTTACGTTATTATCGGACATTCCGAACGCCGGGAGTATTTTAAAGAAGATGATGAGATCATAGCTAAAAAAGTGAAAGCTGCCCTGGAAAATGGTATTACTCCTATCCTCTGCGTCGGGGAGAATCTGTCTTTAAGAGAAGCCGGAAAAGCCCAGGATTTTGTACGAGGACAGGTAGAGAAAGATCTTGCGGGTTTAACGGCAGCCGAATTGAGCAGAATAGTGGTTGCCTATGAACCGATATGGGCTATTGGCACCGGCAAGACTGCCTCCGCCCAGGATGCTCAGCAGATGTGTGCAGCTATTAGAAGCACTGTCGCGGATATGGCCGGTTCTGCAGCTCAGGAAATGCGGATTCTTTATGGGGGAAGTGCCAAATCGGGAAACATTGCGGAGCTTATGGCCCAACCGGATATTGATGGCGGCTTAATCGGTGGATCCAGTCTCGATGTCCAAGAATTTACGCAATTAATTCAAAACGCGAGGTGAACATGTTGCAGCAAGGGATCGGCAAACCATTATTATTAATGATCTTAGATGGATGGGGCTGCAGTGATATTAAAGAAGGCAATGCCATCCTTTGTGCCCATACTCCAAATATCAACAGTTTAAAGATCCAGTACCCCTCAACCCGTCTTAAAGCTTCAGGTCTATATGTAGGATTACCTGAAGGGCAGATGGGAAACTCTGAGGTAGGACATTTGAATATTGGCGCCGGCCGGGTTGTTTATCAGGAATTTACCAGGATAAGTAAAGCCATAGATGAGGGACAATTTTTTAACAATCAGGTACTGCTGGAAGCCATGCATCGCCTACAAGGGACCAATAACGCTCTTCATCTAATGGGGCTGCTTTCCGACGGCGGTGTTCACTCCCACTTAAAGCACCTTTTTGCCTTGCTGGATATGGCTGTTAAGACAGGGGTAGAAGAAATATACATTCATGCTATCCTTGACGGCAGGGATGTTCTTCCTCAGAGTGCCAAGGAATTTGTGTATGAACTGGAAAAGAAACTGGCAGGGATTGGCAGAGGAAAAATTGCTACTGTCTGCGGCCGCTACTATGCTATGGACAGGGATAAACGTTGGGATAGAGTGGAAAAAGCTTACCGTGCTTATGTTTATGGTGAGGGATGTGCCGCAACTAATGCCATAGCGGCAATAGAAAATTCTTATGATAATAAAACGCTAGATGAGTTTGTGTATCCTACTAATATTGTTAACGATCAGGGTGAACCTATAGCTTTAATTAAGGAAGGGGACAGCGTGATTTTCTTTAATTTCCGCGCTGATCGGGCCAGAGAAATTACCAGAGCTTTTATTGAGGATGATTTTTCCGGCTTTGAGCGTCCCCATAAACTAGATCTACACTATGTTTGCCTAACGGAATATGATGCTACATTCAATTGTCCGGTAGCTTTTCCTCCTCAAAATTTAGAGAATACTTTGGGTGAAGTATTGGCTCAGCATGGGCTGTGGCAACTTAGAATAGCGGAAACAGAAAAGTATGCACACGTCACCTTTTTCTTTAACGGCGGTATCGAGGATCCAGTGGAAGGGGAAGACCGTTTACTAATTCATTCCCCTGAAGTTGCAACTTACAATCTTCAGCCGGAGATGAGCGCTTACCAAGTTACCGATGCTTTGCTGGCAAAACTTAAGGAGAATAAATACGACGTTATAATTTTAAATTTCGCTAATCCAGATATGGTGGGGCATACGGGTTTTTTTGAGGCTACAGTAAAAGCCATGGAAGCAGTGGATGTGTGCGTAGGCAGGATAGTGGACAAGGTCCGACGGATGGGAGGAACAATACTGATTACTGCGGATCACGGTAATGCCGAGTTAATGATTGATCCCCAGACTAAATGCTCCTTTACGGCACATACTAGTAACGAGGTACCTTTTATTCTGGTGGATGAGCTACATAAGGACAAAAGTCTGAGGACAGGTGGATCTCTTTGTGATATAGCACCGACTATGCTCGATCTTTTGCAAATTGATATTCCTAAGGAAATGACAGGCAAATCATTGCTTAAATATTGATATAAGAGCTTTTAACAAGAAAAAAGAAGTAAAGTTAATAAGGAAAATTTATAAGGAGTGACTGATATGAGCTTAATTGATCAAGTTGTAGCCAGAGAAATTCTTGATTCTCGAGGTTTCCCAACAGTTGAAGTAGACGTTATATTGGAAGACGGGACTTTAGGACGGGCGGCTGTTCCTTCCGGTGCCTCCACCGGAGCTTTCGAAGCGCTGGAACTGCGGGATAATGATCAAAGCAGATACATGGGGAAAGGGGTTCAGCAGGCGGTAGCTAACGTTATAGATGTTATTGCTCCCGAAATTGAAGGGCTAAACGCTTTTGATCAGCCGGGAATAGACAGGATTTTAAATGAAATAGACGGGACCGGCAGCAAAAGCAAGTTGGGGGCTAATGCCACCTTGGGTGTATCTTTGGCTGTAGCCAGAGCTGCATCCCTCTACTTGGGCCTGCCTTTCTATCAGTATATAGGCGGGGTTAATGCTAAAGAATTGCCGGTTCCCATGATGAATATTCTCAATGGCGGTAAACATGCCGACAATAATGTCGATATCCAGGAATTTATGATTATGCCGATCGGGGCTGAAAGTTTCTCTGAAGCGATGCGCATGGGTACGGAAATTTATCATACCTTAAAAAAAGTGCTCCAAGGCAAAGGTTTGGCAACAGCTATCGGTGATGAAGGTGGATTTGCACCCAACCTTTCTTCTAATGCTGAAGCGTTGGAGGTTATTGTCACCGCTATAGAAAAAGCCGGTTATAAACCAGGAGAAGAGGTGAGCCTGGCCATTGATGTTGCAGCCACGGAAATGTATAAAGATGGAGTTTATGTCCTGGAAGGGGAGGGGCTTAGCAAGTCCGCAGATGAAATGATTGAGTATTATGCTGATCTCTGTCGTAAGTTTCCCATTCTTTCCATTGAGGACGGTTTAGCCGAAGAGGATTGGAGCGGATGGAGGAAACTTACAGACCGCCTAGGCAATCAGATTCAGCTTGTAGGGGATGATCTTTTTGTTACTAATCCGGAAAGATTAACACGCGGCATAGAGGCCAAGTGTGCCAACTCAATTCTTATTAAACTGAATCAAATAGGGACTTTGACCGAAACCCTGGATGCCATCGAAATAGCTAAGCGTGCAGGTTATACCACTGTAATTTCCCACCGTTCCGGTGAGACTGAGGATGTATCCTTAGCCCATGTGGCTGTTGCCGTCAATTCCGGACAGCTCAAAACCGGCGCTCCCGCTCGGACGGATCGCTTAGTTAAATATAATGAACTGTTGAGAATTGAAGAGGAATTAGGCCTAACTTCGATTTATAAAGGGCGTAAGGCTTTAAAATTTTAACATTTTAATATTCTAACCAAAAAACAGTAAGATCCGTAACATAATTGAAAGGTAAAAACATACGGTATAGAATATTATGGAAATCTTGCGTCCGCTCAAGCGCTATGCTAAAATAAATAATTGACTATGTTGTTATATCCGATATTTTGATATAATACATCAGGAATGATTTCTAAGGGCTTGAGGGAGGTGAAATCATGACTATCGCTATAATTATTGTTCTAATAATCAGTTCCATAGGACTGATCTCAACCGTTCTTTTACAGTCCGGTAAAAGTGCCGGCTTATCCGGTTCAATAGCCGGTGCCGGTGAACAGTTTTTTGGTAAAACAAAGGCCAAAGGCATGGACAGCCTCTTTTCTAAATTGGGAATAGCATTTGCTACGTTATTTTTGCTTAGTTCGCTGGGATTAACCATTTTTTTCAAATAACATGGTGCCAATTTTAAACACAAGTTTGGGTTTACCCAACTTGGGTTACATAAGCTTTGCGGATTTATATTTATTGCGATTTTGCAGCTTTTTTTATCCTACTTTATGCTGCATTTATATATTCTAATTTAGGAAGGAGTTTTAGAAGGATGAACTTCACTATTTGGGCACCTCTAGCCGGTGTCGTAGCTTTAATTTTTGCCTTTTATCTAACTGTACGAATCAAAAAGGTTAGCCCTGGTAATCAAACTATGCAGGATATTTCCAAGGCTATTCATGAAGGGGCAATGGCTTTTTTATTCAGGGAATACAGAACCCTAGCTATTTTTGTGATCGCAGTTGCAGTCATAATTTTTATTACTGGTATATTTACCCCAGGGGCTGAGAGCCTGCAGCCGGAGACTGCAATCGCCTTTATCATCGGAGCGATTTGTTCCGTTTGTGCCGGCTATATCGGCATGAATGTAGCGACCAAAGCTAATGTCCGTACAGCCAATGCAGCTCAGGAAAGCGCCAATAAGGCTTTAGGAGTAGCTTTCTCCGGCGGTTCTGTAATGGGTATGTCGGTTGTCGGTCTTGGTTTGCTCGGGATTGGAATTGTAACCTTCTTTTTTGATAATCCAAGCGTGGTTAATGGATTTGCCTTAGGTGCCAGTTCTATTGCTCTTTTTGCCCGTGTTGGCGGCGGTATTTATACCAAAGCTGCTGATGTGGGGGCCGACCTGGTTGGTAAAGTTGAAGCTGGTATTCCCGAGGATGATCCCCGTAATCCTGCAGTTATTGCCGATAATGTTGGGGATAATGTCGGTGACGTTGCCGGTATGGGTGCGGACCTCTTTGAATCTTACGTCGGATCCATTATAGCTGCTGTTGCTTTAGCCGTTGCTTTAGGGTTAGGCAAAAACGGTATTATTTTGCCTATGCTAATTGCAGGGGCAGGGACTATTGCTTCCATTATCGGTACATTCTTTGTGAGAACCAACGAAGGCGCCAATGCCGGTAAAGCTTTAAGCTTAGGTACTCTGGTAGCTATGATTCTTTCTATTATCGCTTCCTACTTCCTCTGTACCTATCTACTCGGCGGTTCGGCGGTTATCTCCGGCATGGGAGTGTTTATCGCCTCGATTTGTGGGATGATTGCCGGCTATTTGATTGGAAAAGTTACCGAATACTATACCTCTGACCATTTCAAACCTGTCAGGGAAATAGCTAAAGCCTCTCAAACCGGCTCGGCAACCAATATTATTTCTGGTTTTGGTTACGGCATGTTGAGTACGGCAATTCCGATTTTATTGATTGTTATCGCCATTCTGGTATCCTATAAATTTGCAGGTTTGTATGGCATAGCTATGGCAGCTGTTGGTATGTTGTCCACCACAGGAATAATTGTTGCGGTCGACGCCTATGGCCCTGTAGCCGACAATGCAGGCGGTATTGCTGAAATGGCTCACCTTGATCCCAGGGTAAGAGAAATCACCGATGCTTTAGACTCTGTCGGTAATACCACCGCTGCTATCGGTAAAGGTTTTGCCATTGGTTCGGCAGCTCTTACTGCCCTGGCTTTATTCAGTGCTTACACCGCTTCTGTCGGACTGAAGAGCATTGATTTAATGAATCCTGCTGTGGTTGGCGGTCTTTTCATTGGCGCTATGCTGCCTTACCTGTTTTCATCCTTGACTATGCAGGCTGTTGGCCGTGCTGCTTTTGATATGATTGAAGAAGTTCGACGTCAGTTCAGAGAAATTCCCGGTATTATGGAGAATAAAGCTAAACCTGACTATGCAAATTGTGTGCGGATTAGCACCGGCGCCGCTATTCGGGAAATGATTATACCTGGCCTTATAGCCGTGTTAGCACCGATTGTTGTTGGTCTTATGCCTGGTTTGGGCAAAGAAGCCCTCGGTGGAATGCTGGCCGGAGCTACAGCTTCCGGGTTTTTAGTGGCGGTTATGATGGCTAACGCAGGGGGAGCCTGGGACAATGCTAAGAAATATATCGAGAGCGGTAATTTTGGCGGCAAAGGTTCCGAAGCTCATGCTGCGGCCGTAAACGGCGACACTGTCGGGGACCCCTTCAAAGACACATCAGGTCCTTCCATTAATATCTTAATCAAGCTCATGAGTATTGTTGCTTTGGTCTTTGCACCTATCTTTATGTAGTAAAAATTCACTCACAAAAGCAATAGCCGCCGACAGCTGTCGGCGGCTATTTTAAAATCTCAAATTGCTTTTTCCTTATAAATTTGTTTAAATGAAATAAGTTAAGAGCGAGTAATTGATGCTACATGAGGAAGTTGATTAATTAACATATGCAAAGAGAAAAAATCTTGCCCTATAAGAAAAATGAAATTACCAAGCCCTTCTTTTATCCCGGTGGGAATACGGGGATACTGTTGGTTCATGGATTTACTGCCTGTCCTATTGATCTTAAGCCTTTAGGCCAAGATCTTAATCGCGCTGGCTATACCGTTAGCGCACCGCTATTGGCCGGACATGGCACATCCCCGGAACAATTAAGCGCCACCTCATGGCAAGACTGGCTCCAGAGTGCTTCTCAAGCCAGGCAGTATTTACAAGAAATTTGTTCTCAAATAATTGTCGTAGGACATTCCATGGGAGGGTTAATTGCCCTTTACCTGGCGACTCAAAAACTTGCTGATGGAGTAGTAGCTATTAATACCCCCATACTATACAGGGATCCCCGACTGCACTTAGCCGATCAACTGTTAGGGGTACAGGAATATGTTAAGAAACCCTATCGAAAAAACGAAATAAGTATCAGCAAGGGCGGACTCCCTCACTTTTCCTATGTCGAGGTCCCTGTTTCTTGTTTCGTATCTTTAAATCGAGCAATTGATCTGGTGCAAAAGGAACTGGCCAAGATTGCCTGTCCGACCCTTATAATTCAAAGCCTCGAAGATAATACTGTTGATCCCCAAAGCGGCAGAATAATTGAAGAAAAAGTCCACAGTTCTCATAAAGAAGTTATTTTTTGGGCTAATGAAGATCACTATTTGCCCCTGAGTCCCAGCAGAGAAAAGCTGGCTCAAAGCATACTTGAATTTTTAGAGGAAAACTTTTAAGGTGTGATTCACGAAAAAATTATAGTTGCTAATAGCCAGGAAAGAATGTTATTTTGGAGGAAGGATATTCTATGATGACCAGAGAACAAGCTTATCAAGAACTTGTCAAACATGTTAAGAATAAGAATCTCATAAAACACATGATCGCCGTGGAAGCTGTAATGCAAGGTTTGGCCGACCATTTCGGTGAGAACCGGGAATTATGGGGGCTGACAGGACTGTTGCATGATATTGATTATGATGAGACTAAAGATACTCCGGAACTTCACTCCCTAAAAGGTGCAGAGATGCTGCAGGATTTAGGTCTTCCCGAACCCGTCGTTCAAGCAGTCAAAGTCCATAATCATTTCCATGATATTCCTCGCACAACTCTCCTGGATAAAGCCCTTTATGCTGCCGATCCGGTCTCGGGATTTTTGGTAGCCGCTGCGTTGGTCAGGCCGGATAAAAAGTTGGCCAGCGTAGAACTCAATTACTTGCGTAAGAAATTTGGCGAAAAAGCATTTGC
>JAAYOJ010000030.1 GCA_012520405.1 Peptococcaceae bacterium | reverse complement strand
TCAACTTAAAGCAATTGAACACAGACTCCGTCAAATAAGGCTAACATCCGTTGATCCGGATTTGGAGAAGAAAATGGAAGAGATAGAAAAGCAATTAAACTAATAATGAAATTATAATTAATAAAAATTAATTATTTATAAAGAATTAAAATGTTATTCTATTGTATAATCGACATAGTACGACACAAATGGAGTGAAGGATCTTATGAAAAAATCTACTATTGTTTTTAGCCTTGGTTTAATGTTACTGTTGTTCATGCCTTTCATAAGTCAAGCGAGCCCATTGGTTTATAATACCGAGCGCATATATGGCCAGGATCGTATAGAGACGGCCCTTGGTATTTCTCAAAAAGGCTGGACTTCTGCCCAGACCGTAATTTTATGTGAAGGAACCAATTATCCGGATTCTATAGCGGCGGCACCTTTTGCCGCGAGTTTGGATGCCCCTATTTTGCTTACTGGAGGGAAAAGCCTGGACACCAGGGTTGTCGCTGAATTAAAGCGCTTGCAACCTCAAAAAGTAATTTTACTTGGTGGTCAGAGCCGGTTAACCTCCCAAGTGGAAAAAGAATTAGATAACCTGTCTTTTAGTTGGGAACGAATTGGCGGTAAAAATCGCTATGAAACCTCAGTTTTGTTAGCACAAAGATTCAGCAGTGAATCATTGATTATTGCAAATGGAGACGATTTTCCTGATGCTTTATCGGCTGCCAGTTATGCAGGTATAAAGCAAATTCCCATTGTACTAACTTCCAAGACAATGCCTCCAGCGGTAGTAGATTACTGCCAAAAGGTTCAGCCTACTCAGATTATTGTTATAGGCGGGGAACAAGTCGTACCTACTGATTCACTTAAGGCCCATAATCTAAACATAACAACCCGTTTAGGCGGTAGCAACAGATATGAAACAAATACCCTGGTTGTAAAGTATATGAAAAACGCGATTGAATCCAATGATCAGTTTCTGGTTTCGGGGCAGAATTTTCCCGATGCCGTTGCCGGGACTGTTCTAGCGGCTAAGCTTAAAGCGCCTCTTTTATTGACCCAAAAAGAAGATATTCCTCCCGCTGTCTATAGTCTGATGCGCCAGCATATGAAAGTTGAGCCCGCGGCTAAAATTATTAGCGGTAGAGGCATAATTACTGCCTCTGGGGCCCTTAATCTCCGTGATATTCCCTCCACATCCGGCAAGGTGTTACTTGCTGTTCCCCAAGGGGCAACCGTTGAGATTACCGCCCAGCAAGGGCAATGGTACCAAACTACCTACCAAAATAAAACCGGCTGGATATTTGGGGATTATGTAAAAATAACTCAAGAATTTAAGCAGGGAGAAGTAAAAGCCTCTATTGGTTTGAATCTTAGACAGAGCCCCTCCTTAACCGCACAAATCCTTATGACTCTTCCCACAGGCGCTAAGATACCGATTACCGGACAGCAAAACGGTTGGTATAAAACAATTTATCAAGGAACTACCGGTTGGATTTCAGCAGAATATGTGACTGTTTGTGATCCGCATACTGAGGCTCCGGCTATTGATTTAACTCCCAATGGCAAGGTATATATTTTAGGGGGCCCAGGCGTTATCAGTGAAACCACTCAACAAATCGTGGAAGGGAAAACTTCTTCCCAATATAAAGATAACCTTAAGGCTTTTCCTCCATTACCGACTTCCCTAGACGATCCGGATTCTGAATATCTCTATGATCCCGCCAGCGAAGTACTTCTCGACCCTTTTCAAGGGATTAGTCCAGGTATATTACAAGGTAAGAAAATACTTATCGATCCCGGCCATGGCGGCCCTGATCCTGGCGCCATCGGGAAGCAAAAAACCTATGAAAAATTTAATAACTTAGCTATAGCTCTGTTTTTGCGCGATATACTAACGGAAGCAGGGGCTACGGTTTCTATGACCAGGGATTCTGATGTTTCAGTAGCTCCCGTTTATACGCAAACCGCCGACTTACAGGCCAGGGTGGCCTTGGCTAACAGTATTAAGCCCGATTTGTTTATTTCTATTCATAATAATGCTATGACCAATAGAGATACCAAAGGTACCAGCACTTTTTACTCTTTAGAAAACTCCCAGAAAAACCACAGTGCATTATTAGCCCAGGCTCTGCAAAACAAGCTCGTAGATACGCTTAATACTGCTGACAAAGGAGTTAGAACAGCAAACTTTTATGTTTTGAAACACACCAAAGTTCCTGCGGCCTTAGTTGAAGTGGCTTATATTTCGAACCCTTATGAAGAAGCACGCTTGAAAAATCCTATATTCCAAAAAAACGTGGCCACAGCAATCTTTCATGGTGTAATTCAATACTATGATTCCCTTGATCGACCTTAGAAGAGCCTGTGGAGTATTTATTCATATATAAGGAGGATTGTAAAATGATATTGACCACAACACCCTCAGTGGAAGGACGCAAAATATCAGCATATTACGGGATAGTCACCGGAGAAGCGATTATGGGTGCAAACATTGTACGCGATCTTTTTGCAGCGGTAACAGACGTTATTGGCGGACGTTCAGGAGCTTACGAAGATAAACTGCAGGAAGCCCGTGATACAGCCTTAAGAGAATTGCAGGAACGAGCTGCTAGATTGGGAGCTAATGCTGTGGTGGGAATCGACCTGGACTACGAAGTTGTAGGGAACAGTGGCAGTATGCTAATGGTAAGCGCTTCAGGTACTGCAGTTAAAATTGAATAGAAAATTTTAAAATCGCCATAAATAAACAGACCGGGCTTAAGATACATGCCGGTCTGTTTTTATGTGCTTCACATGAGCGATTATTACGTGTTTATCCTTGTTTAGCACTGATTTCTCCCAGGGTTACCTCGGTCTGGGCGGTTTGTCCATCACGCAGATAGCTTATGGTTATTTTATCGCCTACCCGATGTTTATATAATTCACGGATCAGGTCGCTGGAATTTTCAACATTTACCTCGTTAACTTTCGTTATAACATCGCCTTTTTGCAATCCAGCTTTGTCTGCCGGGCCATTGGGTGTTACTTCCTGGATATATGCTCCCAGAGGTAAATTGTTATATTGAGCGTAAGCATTGTATTGGTCGTTAACAGTAACCAGTAGGGCAGGATGTTTAGCTATTCCGTATTCAATCAATTGTTCAATAGTTGGTATTGCCGAAGAAATTGGAATGGCAAATCCCATACCCTCAAACCCATACTCAGCATATTTAACCGTATTAATTCCAATAACCAGTCCCTGATGATTCACAAGGGGTCCGCCGCTATTACCGGGATTAATGGCTGCGTCGGTTTGGATTAAATCGGAAGCCGGTCCACTTTGCATAGAAAGTGTACGGTTAGTAGCTGATACAACTCCAGTGGTTACAGAACGGGCAAATCTGGTTCCTCCCGGATTACCAATCGCGACGACCGGTTCGCCGACCGTAAGTTTGGTGGAATCACCAAGGCTGGCAGCAGTAAGATTTGAGGTGTCTTCAATCTGGAGGACGGCGAGGTCTGTTGGGGGGTCAGCCCCAACCAGCTTAGCCGGGACATTGCGGCCATCATCTAAACCTACTACGATTTTTTCCGCACTTTGCACAACGTGGTTATTGGTAACAATATAGCCGTTTTCTGGATCAATAATAAATCCAGAACCACTGCCTGCCAGCTGAAGGTTGCTGTTTTGGAAAAACATATTGCCTGTCCGATAATTCTCCACCACAACAACCGCCGGGCCTACATTTTCAGCTATCTGTTCCACTGGGAATACAGTTTGTTTTGCGGGCTGATTAATAATCGGAGTAAACTTCCCGTCGCTTGGAGTTGGCATGAGGGCGTAAGTGATCAGGCTGCCAATAACCGCACAGATTAGACTTAAAGCGGCAAGGCCTGCGATGAACTTACCCTTATTAGGTTTGGCAGCTTGGATGCCGGTTACATTATTTGAGGCTTGGATATGACTTAGATTTTGTTCTTTAGTATTGGCCCCAGGTTCAGTATCAGCTTGTCTTATATCTGGCAGGTAGTTATTTATATTTTCATCCATTAGCATAACCTCCATATTTTTTAAAGTTTATCCGCAACATTCCAAGTTTTTGTCCTAAGCATCGCTTGTCCATCGAGTATATATTGATCTTATTATTGTTAGCTTAAAGAATAATTAAAGCCTTATAAACTAATAAAATTATAAATTCTTGGATAAAACTATTATTTACTAATAATTTAACAGAATTCCCAATACTTAATTCATGCTATTAAAAACTCCAACTCTAATGATGCAGGGGATAAATATCTTTTACATTGTTAACTAAATGACAAGGATAGACATTATAATAACGATATAATACAAATCGAATAACAATATAGATAAAATAATATAAATTTTATTTCCTAAAATTGTTGACTTTTGGAGTCAATAACATTATACTGTAAATAGAAATACATGTATATACATGTATAAGCAGAGACCTTGTAAAAACATAATGCCAACTACAGAATTTGTTAACCAGTAAGAAAGTATAAAGGGGGAGTACTTGATGAATATGAAGAAATGGAAAGAAGCTTTACTAAACAGTGAGATCCAAGCGTTACCTATCTTGACTTATCCCGGCTTGCAGATTACAGGCCAAAGCATAATGGATGTAGTAACAGACGGCCGTGCTCAATATGAATTGATGAAGGCCATTGCTGACAGATTTCCTACCGCAGGAGCAGTAAGCATTATGGATTTATCCGTGGAAGCCGAAGCATTTGGCAGTGAAATTAGATACAGTGATAATGAAGTCCCTGCTGTTTTTGGCAGATTGGTTGTGGATGAAGATTCAGTAAAAGCACTGCAGGTTCCGGATTTGACCAAAGGCCGCATACCTGAATATCTTAAAGCTGTTGAGTTAAGTGCTAAAAATATTAACCGTCCTGTGTTTGGCGGCTGTATCGGACCATTTTCCTTGGCGGGAAGGCTTTATGGTATGACGGAAATAATGACAGCCATGCGCCGAAATCCTGACACAATACATCTTTTATTGGAGAAATGCACGGAATTAATTTTGGAATATAATAAAGCCATTAAGAAGGCGGGAGCACAAGGTGTAATCATGGCCGAGCCGGCAGCAGGATTATTATCGGAAAGATTTTGCCAGAAATTTTCATCGGACTATGTGAAGAAAATCGTAGATGCCGTTCAGGATGATAACTATTTCGTAATCCTTCACAACTGTGGTCAAACTAAACACTTAGTGAATTCTATGGTTAGTACCGGAGCAGAGGGCTATCATTTTGGTAATGCTGTAGACATGGCTGATATCCTACCTCAAATTCCGCAAGATAAACTTGTGGGCGGGAATATTGCTCCAGTAGATGTTTTTCAAAATGGTTCCGTTTATTCAGTGGTGAAAGAAACTATGTCTTTGCTGGAAAAAGGCGAAGAGTATCCGAATTTCTTCATTTCCTCCGGGTGTGATATTCCTCCTGGTACTCCCTTAGAAAATGTTGATGCTTTCTTTAATACACTAGCTTTGTTCAACCAGCATCAACAAAGAAAAATTAGTTAGCAAATAATCTGAAATACCAGACAACTACAATTTGATCTGCCACAAATAATAATTATAATATAAGTTGCATTGACATTATAAGAAATGTCATATATAATTAAACATGAAAGTATATACATGTATATAACTAATCATTCTCTCTTTTCCTTTTTAAATTTCCCTTCTACCTTCAGCTAAATTGCTGAAGGTTTTTTCTTTTTCTTAGAATAAATTTGAATAAATTTTAATTGTTTGTTTTAAAAGGAAATAGTGGTAAAACGTAGAACTTAATAAAAGTGTATATTTCTTAAAACAGTAACGGCTATTAAAATTGTAAATATTATTCTAACAAGGAGAGTAGGCAATGGGTACATGTAAGTACAAACATCTTTTTGAACCGATTAAATTGGGAAAAGTATTATTCCGTAACAGGATTTTCTCGTCGCCGCAGGATTATCCTGGTCTGACAAGCAGTAGATTTTTAACGGAAGAAGCTGCTTATTTCTATGAAAGAAAAGCCTTAGGTGGTTTTGCCTCCGTGTGTGTGGGGGATATGATGATAGATCCTGAAGCAGGCCGCAGTCACCCCTTTCAAATGCGCGGTTTGGATTTACTGGCTAAAGTTAACCTGACCAGAGTAAGTACCGGCATCAATCGTCATGGTGCCATAGCTGCGATTGAATTGTGCCATGCCGGTCAAAATGTCAATCCCCAACTTATGCCCGATTTTAAAGGTTTTGTGTACGGGCCTTCAGATGGTATGCGGCCTGACGGAGTAGAAATACGAGCCATGAATGATGAACAAATTGAGCAATTGATCATGCTTTATGCTCAGGCAGCTGCTTTTGCCAGGCAATGCGGTTTCAGTATGATAACCCTTCACGGCGGACATGGTTGGCAGATAGCGCAGTTTATTTCTCCCCGTGATAATAAACGTAAAGATAGATGGGGAGGTTCCTTAGAAAACCGTATGCGGTTCCCCTTGGCTGTCATAGAAGCAATCCGAAAGAAAATCGGCTATGCCATGCCTATTGATTTTCGTTTAAGCGGTACGGAATATTTACCTGACGGTTATGATATAGACGAGGGTATTAGAATAGCTAAAGTTTTGGACGGCAAAGTGGATATTATTCATGTATCCGTCGGTCATCATGAGAATGATTCTGCGTCTATGCGTACTCACCCCACTATGTTCTTGGAAGATGGCTGCAATGTGAAATATGCGGCGGAGATTAAGAAACATGTTGAAACTACGGTCTCTACGGTTGGGGCTTTAACCAATCCCGAAATGATGGAGGAAATTATTGCCTCGGGTCAAGCTGATATCGTCGTGCTCGGCCGCCAGACTTTAGCCGATCCGGATTTGCCTCTTAAAGCCCGTTTGGGCTTGGAAGAGGAAATTACGCCTTGTCTGCGTTGTTTTAACTGTTTCTCAACCAGTACGGTGGGCGGAGTGTTTTACTGTTCGGTTAATCCGGAAATCGGCCGTGAACAAGCCAGTATGAATGCTGCTCCACCTTTGCACCAAAAGACCGTCTTGGTAGTCGGCGGTGGAGTTGGGGGCATGCAGGCAGCCCTTACGGCAGCCGAACGTGGTCATAAAGTTATACTCTGTGAAAAAACTGCTAGATTAGGCGGCGCATTATTATGTGAAGAAAAAGTGCCTTTTAAAGCTAACCTTTCTCTATATTTGAAACGCCAGGCATTAAAGGTGAGCAAGGCTCCTATTGAACTCCATCTTAACACGGAAGTTACACCAAAGATTGCTGAATCCTTTAAGCCCGATGTAATTATTGCAGCCCTGGGAGCACGTCCGCTGGTACCGCCGATTAAAGGGATAGATGGCCGAAATGTGGTTGGGGCCGAGGAAGTTTACTACCGTCCTGAAATTGTAGGTCAAACAGCTGTTATTATGGGCGGCGGTCTTGTCGGTCTTGAACTCGGGGTTTTTTTGGCCCAAAAAGGTCACAATATAACAGTTGTGGAGATGATGGATTCTACAATTGCCTCTCCACCCCAGGGGGATACCTCGGAGCGCATGAGCGGCTTTTTTGACATCCCCAACGGCCATCCACTTGTCCATGGTGTGGCCTTAAGAGAGGAATTGAAAAAGCTTCCCAATATGAGCATCTGTGTCTCCACCAAAGCTCTTGAAGTCATAGATAAGGGCTTGGTAGTGGAAGATGGGACCGGTAAAAGAATAATTGAGGCCGATACTGTTATCTATGCCATCGGTCAAAAACCCTTGCATGAAGAAGCTCAAGCCTTGTCTGACTGTGCCCCTGAATTTTATCAAATTGGAGACTGTGTAACAGCTAGGAATATCTACGAGGCAGTTTCTGTGGCCCATCAGATAGCCATGGATATCGGCCGCTTCTAATATTGCATTCAAGATAGTTCCTAACCTTTTTTCGCTAGTTTGCCGGACATTAGAGATAAAATATTTTATTAATATTGATTTAAAGTTAACAACTATTTATAATTTATAAGTAATAATTTATTTGCCGTTTTCAAAATACGGCATTTTATTTTAACAAACCACTATTTAAAAGTTGTATGGTAGGACGGAAGGAGAATGCAAGATGCCTATCACTGAGTTTTTAACGCGCAATGCCAATCTCTATGGGGATGAGTTATCTCTGACGGAGATTAATTTGGACCTACAGGAAAGCCACAATGTCACTTGGCTGGAATACGAATTGATTGAAAACAGCCCGGCCGGCGAGTACCGGAGATCCATGACTTGGCGTGTTTTTGATGAAAAAGCAAACCGTTTGGCTAATCTACTGATTAAAAGAGGAATAAAAAAAGGAGACAAAGTAGCAATTCTATTAATGAACTGCCTGGAATGGCTCCCAATATACTTTGGAATCCTTAAGGCAGGGGCTGTTGCTGTACCTTTAAATTTCCGCTATACCGCCGAGGAAATAAAATACTGTCTGGACTTATCTGATGCGGTAGCTTTAATTTTTGGGCCGGAGTTTATTAGTCGCATGGAAGAAATCCACGATAAGATACCCAAGGTAAAAGCCTTGTTTTTCTCTGGCGAAAACCGGCCTCTTTTTGCCGAAAACTATGATCGCTTAACTGCCAATTGTTCTTCCGAAGCGCCTAAGATTGAACTCACGGACCATGATGATGCAGCAATCTATTTTTCTTCCGGGACGACCGGGTTCCCTAAAGCAATTCTGCATACTCACCAGAGTCTTGTTGCGGCCTGTTATACGGAACAAAAACACCATGGCCAGACGAAAGATGATAATTTCTTGTGCATTCCGCCGCTGTATCATACCGGTGCTAAGATGCATTGGTTTGGAAGCTTATTGTCGGGAAGTAAAGCGGTTTTGCTTCGGGGAGTCAGGCCTGAATGGATCTTAAAAACGGTTTCTGAAGAACAAATAACAATTGTTTGGCTTTTAGTTCCCTGGGCTCAAGATATTTTAGATGCCATAGAAAGAGGAGATATCAATCTGGCCGATTACAATTTAGCCCAATGGAGGCTCATGCATATCGGTGCCCAACCGGTTCCACCGAGTTTAATCCGCCGCTGGAAAAAATATTTCCCCAATCACCTCTATGATACTAATTATGGCTTAAGTGAATCTATCGGTCCAGGCTGCGTGCATTTAGGAACAGAGAATATTCATAAAGTCGGTGCTATTGGTATTCCCGGTTACCAATGGGAAGTTAAAATACTCGATGACGTCGGATCCCCGGTAAGCCAAGGGCAAGTTGGAGAACTAGCTGTGAAAGGGCCCGGGGTGATGAAGTGCTATTATAAAGACCCTGAAGCCACTGCCAAAACTATTCGGGAAGGTTGGTTACTAACCGGGGATATGGCTAGACAGGATGAGGACGGTTTTATTTACCTGGTGGACCGCAAAAAAGATGTTATTATCAGTGGAGGAGAGAACATTTATCCGGTTCAGATAGAAGATTTTTTGCGGGCTCATGAGGCTATAAAGGACGTAGCGGTTATTGGCCTGCCGGATAAACGGGTAGGGGAGATTGCTGCCGCTATTATTGAACTTAAGCCGGGTTGTGTATGTACTGAGGAGGAGATTAACGCTTTTTGTAAACCTTTACCTCGTTATAAGCGTCCTCGTCGCATTATATTTGATGAAATACCGCGTAACCCAACGGGAAAAATTGAAAAGCCACGTTTACGCGAAAAATACGGAGCAGTAAGGCTAGTCGCCATGCAAACCCAAAAGTAATCCTTGTTTAGAAGTAAAAACGAGAAGACAAGTAGTTAGTCTTCTCGTTTTTATTTCAACTTAATATGTTTTGATTTCAATTTAGTATTTTATATTAGTATTTTATAAACTTCGCTCCTGGAACTCCGCAGATACTGCATTTTTCAGGAACAAATTTTTCTATATTGCCGCATACCGGGCAAAGATAATAGAAAACTTCTTCGGTTTGATCCAGGTTAGCCAAAGCTTCCTTATAAAGCTTAGCGTGAACTTGTTCTGCTTTCATGGCAAAAGTTATGGATTTAACAGCCGCTTTATTACCTTCTTCTTCAGCTATTTTTAAAAACTCAGGATACATTTGCTCAAATTCATATGTTTCTCCATTTACAGCATCGTCCAGATTTTCAGCAGTAGATTTAATTTTACCGGCTACTTCAAAATGCCTGAGAGCATGTAGAGTTTCGGCGTCAGCAGCTGCTCTAAAAAGTTTAGCTGCGTTTAGCTTTCCTTCGGCTTCTGCTTTTTTAGCATAAGCTGTGTACTTCCTGTTAGCTTCTGCTTCTCCTGCAAAGGCTTCCATAAGGTTTTTTAGAGTTTTCTGATTATCCATTTTGTTTCCTCCCCGTTTTAATATTGTGTTAAACCTTTTAACTCTGAGATTACTATTTAGTTTATAACAATAACTAAATAGTAATCGTTTTAATACTCTGTTGTTTATTATAGGTTTTATTATAGAATTTGGCAAGTGGTTTTTAGCCAAAACTTTAACAATTTTGCAGGGCCTATAGTTTGGCTCGGATTAAAAGAAAAAGCTTATACTTTTTTGACCCCGGTTAATTGCGCGGAAAAATCATCTAAAGCGATAAGGTCATCGGGTCCTAATTCCTTAAGGGATTTTTTGCCCATAATGCGCATAGCATATTCCATCTCCATTACCATGCTTTTTAACATATTTGCTACGCTTTCGGCCCCAAGATTATAGTTGTATTTTCGTCTGGCCTGCCCTTGGTAAAATACTAATTCTGTTGGCGGTTCCCAAGGGGATGTTTTATTAAGTTGTTTACTGGCGGAGGCATAAAGAATTGATGTCCCCAAATAGATAGCATCTGCCCCTAAGGCCAGAGCTTTAAGACAGTCCCCGGCAGAATAATATCCTCCAGAGACGATCAAACTCATTTTATCTTTCATTCCTATTTTATTTAGATAATTAACAGCTTTCATTAAAGCATAAATACTTGGAATACCGAAATCATCTTGTACAATCGGTGGGGAAGCGTGACTTCCACCTTGTGCTCCATCAAGAATAACTGCATCAAAACCGTGTTCAATGGCGAAAGCCAGGTCTTCTTCCACTCTTCCCGCCATGATTTTAAGGGCTATAGGAATTCCTTGAGAACGTTTGCGTAGCTGAGCAAGGAACTGAGGCCAATCCTTAGGCTCATTTATTCCCGGAGGTGCAGGTAAAGAAGATACTTGTTGTTTATAACCCAGCTTCATTAATCGGCGGGCCTTGCCTTTGATTTCTTGAGGAGAGACCACGGAAACGCCCATATCAGCACCCTGGCCCATCTGTACTTCCAACATATCAGCATGGGCAATTTGTTTATCGGTACGCAGCCCCCAGGGCCAACGAGAAATCTGAAGGATATACTTTCCGGCATATTTGCGTTCCTCGGGCAAAATCGGTCCTTCCCCGGAACAAACAGCAGTCCCAGCCAACTTGGCCCCTTTGGCCAAAGCAATTTTTACAGCTTGATTTAAAGCAAGGCCATAGGCCATGGCTGAAACCATAAGTGGAATATTAATGTGCAGGGGTTTTGAGGCCCTAGGGCCAAGAACAACTTTTAAATCAACAGGAGTATTTACAGGCAGGGGATAAGCTTGTGAGATTGGCTGGGGAAGAAACATTAGATTGTCGAAATGGTTAAAACGTTTAGGAGAACCCAAGGGTCTGGTCTGCAAATTGCCATGAGCAGCTTTTAAGTCGATTTCAATAACGTTTTGGATACCGGTGTGTTTACCGGCATTGACTAGTTCAGCGAGATTTTCTTTGTATGGATCCCTCAGAATTTTCTTTAATGAACTATTAACCTTATTTTTAATGGTTCTTTTGGCTATTGCTTTAGCGGTTATATAAGCAGGTAAGGACAGTGCAGCAAAAATCAATTTCCTGTTCAACATTTGTTCTCCCTATTCCTATAGTTTTAAATCCTATAGCATTAGAGTTTAATTCATATGCTATTCTGTTTTAATACACTTTTATTGTTCTACATATATTAAAAAAAAATTCTCTATGTTTTATATAGAGAACTCTAATATAAACCCATTAATATATAAAGCCATTGATATAAACCTATAGATTTATTGATCTTTTTTTTGGGCGTCTTCTCTTTTATTCTTCGCAGTGCCCCAAAGGGCAATAGCGGCTACCCCGGCCATAACAATCATAACCATGATTTGCCAAAAAAGCATGGTGCTTCCTCCCTAATCATTAATCATTTTTGAACTCAAAATATGGTCTTTCATCGAAGCTTAAGCTATCTTCCTCATCATGATACATAGTTTTCCAAAGAATAGCAGCGACTAGACACTCAATAAGGCAAACAATCGCAGTGAATATCGCAAACCCCCAAGGCAGAGAACAAAACGGTCCCATTGTTTAAATCCTCCTTTCTTATTTGGCAGTCACACCGCCCGTGCTTATGCTGCGCCTACGATCAAACTCAATTTTCTGGGCTCGGAAGCGTTTGAGAATACCAGGTTTGGCTTTTTTATCAATAGCAGTAAGGATAACTCCAAGCAGCAGACTGAAGACCAGCATGAAGATAGAGTAATTATTGCCTTCCAAGTGTACGAGGGCAGCCCAGCCGGTAAAGGTTAAAACGCAGTTGAGGATCCAGCAAAATAGAACGGTCACAATACCAGCCATTGAGGAACATTTCCATAGTAAACCGATCATCATCATAATGAAGAGCGGAATCTCGAAAGTTACTCTCCAAGTCATGGCTAAGTTTATGTTGGGAACACCCAAGGCCACCCAAACCCCGGTAACGGCAATAACTATTATCCAGAAACGGACCCAAAAAGCCTCTTGTTTTAAGGTCATGGATCTTGTCTTAGTGAAGAAAGGAGTCTGGATATCTTTGACCAGCACTGTGGCTGTGGCCAGGGAAAGCATGGCGAAGGATGATAAAATGGCGGCTAGGAAAGCGCCAATAACGCAGATGGAAAGCCAGGCCGGACATACGTTCATCGCCAGCCAAATAACGCCGGTATTTCCACCGCCGGTAGCTGCAGCTCCAGGAATAGCTTTGGCCGCCATACCCATGGAAATAATGATTACGCCAAACATGATGTTGGCCGGAATAGCAGCATAACATGCTTTATTCAATTGATTAATATTTTTAATCGGCAGGGCGGATTGTAAGTTGCCTTGGCTCATGTTCATGGACAAAGCCATGGCCAGGAAGGTACCGATCACATAAGTACGCAGAATTTCTCCGCTGCCGAAGGCAGTTAGCAGATTGCGTTGACCTTCAGTAATAAAGTAGTCATTAATGGTTTTCCAGCCGGCACCGCCTTGGTTTGTTACATAAACACTAATGAAAACTAAAACCAGGATACACACAACATACATTAAAATGGCATTAATCAGGTTAACCCATTGCACTTCTTTCATCCCGGCAAGAAAAACATAGAGGACACCGATAATACCACCGACAATAGAGGCTTGGGTAGGGGTAAGGTGGGTCATGCCGGCTACAACGACAGCTAAACCCTGAGTTTCAAGGGATACGGTTGACCAGCCGGCAGCAACAAAGCAACCGACGGCGATGGCCAGGAAGAAGGGGCCAAACATTTTACCCAGCATATCGGGAATAGTGACAATACGCATACGAATGAACCAAGGGGCCATAAAACGACAAAGGATAATAAAAACGACACCGTGAGCCAGGCAAAACCAGATGGTCGCTACTCCGGTGTTCCAACCTTGGGCCGTTAGGCCGTTAATATGCCCGCCACCTAATGAGGTTAGGGCTATGGTTGCAGCTACCGCGTACCATGGTACGTTTCGTCCGGAAAGAATAAAGTCTTCGGAAACACCTTTTCTTTTAGCGCTAACTTTAATGCAAGCGTAGACTATCAAAATAATGACAACATTGTATAAAAGTCCGCCGATGGTGACAAGCCAACTCATTAACCTTCCTCCTCTCCAATATTTAAAATTTATAGTATTAATATTTCTATATATCCTATAATTCCCATATTCTTACTTATGATGATAATTGATCACTTAGAAGCTTACAAGTATCTCTAACAAGGGACTTACAATGAATTACTTTAGATAAGCAGGGTATGTATTTTAGAACAGCATCCCAGCAATCATTGCTTTAAGAGCTTTTGAAAAATTATATTTATCTGGTAAATATTAAACGATTAACATCAATTAATCGTTAATTGCTTGCCACTTAACACAACTTGTTTGTAAATCCAGACTATTTTACCTACAATTACCTTAATTTATTGTTTGATAAAAAAAATCATGGTAAAATTAGGTAGGTGCAAGAATAAATGTATATTTGAGCCAAGTATATATTTACCAATATGTAATATTAAGGCTATTAAGTACTGCTAGAAAAACCGGCCGGAATTTTTTGGCGGGAGGAAAAGAGAGATTGTTGCGGGATAACAAGATAATGTGTTTTTTAACCTTGGCGGAAACATTGAATTATACCAAGGCGGCTAAGCAGCTCTTTATGTCCCAACAAGCTGTAAGCAGATGTATTGCTGCCTTAGAAGATGAACTGCAAGCTCTGCTTTTTGTCCGTACCACCCGTTCCGTAGAACTTACTCCTATAGGTAGGATGTACTATGATCTGTTCTATGACCTTAGAAAAGAATTCAACGAAAGACTGGAAATAATCAAAAGGGAAGCCGACAGCGGCAATTACA
The DNA here is from genome assembly GCA_012520405.1 of Peptococcaceae bacterium. Classification (GTDB taxonomy): domain Bacteria; phylum Bacillota; class Desulfitobacteriia; order Desulfitobacteriales; family Syntrophobotulaceae; genus JAAYMU01. Next base: position 1,074 of record JAAYOJ010000030.1, on the reverse strand, counting down.
AAAAAATTTTTCTCGGTGTACAAAGTTATTTAGATGTCACCTCAATTATTCATGCAATTTCGGACCTGCGCGATATAGAACCTGAACTGAACATTGAAGTGGTTCGTTATTCTCCGCCTTTACTTATGGAACATTTCTTGAACAACAGGCTGGATGTTATATTGATCCTGAATCGTTTCCTGCAGAAAGAAACCGGACTCAATAAAGAGGAATTATTGTCGATTCCTTTAGTCTTGATGGTATCATCCAATAATCCCCTAGCTACTGAGGATGCAACATTTGAGACTTTTTTGAACATGCCCTTTATTTCCGATCTGTTGGAAGGCGAGGACAACCTTACGCATAGGATGCGGGCTCAGCATGACATTAAGCTTTGGGGTCTTTCCCCGGAAAATATAATTTGGGCTTCCGACCGTGATTCTGCTTATACCTATGCAGAACTTGACTACGGCATTGTTATTGGCATTGAAATGAGCTGTATTGCCCGTAACCGCAATCTTAAAATGTATAAAACCGGGAAGCTAGAATCCCTGTGGCTCATTCGGCGTGAAAATTGCGACAATCCTATGATTGAACTTTTTATTAAAATATTAAAGAAACACTACCGTAATTATCAGGAAAAATTAGCGAGACCTTACAAAAGGTTGGCAAATACTTCAACTCTAAATGATCTTGGAAAGTTGGCGCAGGGATGATGTTCGCTAAATCATTTATTACTATAAAAGTTATACTTTTAGACCGTAGACTGAATCGCTAGTCCAGTACTAGGCGATTTAGGTCTACGGCTATTTATTTCCCTACTAAATTTAATATGAAAAAACTCCCCAATAGAAATGAGAGGAGGAAAATATGAGAGGAGAAAAATATGAACCAAAAACCTATCGATATCAAATCCCATAAAAAAGTATTTAAAGCAGCCAGTCTAATGGGTACAAGCAGCGGCATGCCTACCACAGTTGAGTCAGACAAAGACGGAAAAATTACCCGTATTCGTCCTTACCATTACGAAGAGCACAACGACTGGGACAGCCTTAATCCCTGGAAAATCGAGGCTAGAGGACGGGAGTTCCAAGC
>JAAYOJ010000003.1 GCA_012520405.1 Peptococcaceae bacterium | reverse complement strand
TGAATTTTTCTTCTGCTTCCTTATTGCCAGGGTTAAGATCTGGATGATATTTTTTAGCCAACTTCTGGTATACTTTCTTGATATTTTTTATATCTGCATCCGGAGAGACGCCTAATATTTTGTAATAATCCTTAAAATCCAAATTCGATCACCTCTGTACACTTTAATGGATTGTTTTCTGTTTCAGACCATAATTTACCTTTGAGTATATTATAGTCTAGAATAATATTAAGGTCAATATTGGTCAAATGCCTATTTGTCTTTTCCTGACTTTAACCATTCCTGACCTTAGCTTAAAAATTTTATATTCCTTCTACTTTTAGTTCAGCCCCTCATAGTCAAGCATTGTGGCAAAAGGTAATAAGCTGATGGTAAAGTACCCGGAATCTCGCCGTCTATTTCCAGCAAGGAATGTTCTGGAGTTTCAATTTTAAGAGATTGACAACGGTAAATATCAACTGCGGGCAAGTTGATATGTTTACCCGAATAGATTAAAGGAATTCGTGAAAGCAAGTATAATGCGGATATATCCTTAATCACCACCAGGTCAAACAAACCGTCCCTTAAATCAGCATCAGGAGCAATTTTCATTCCTCCCCCAATATACTTTCCGTTACATACCATGATTCCGCAAAAGCGGCCTTCTATCTTTAATTCATTATCCACCAGCAGCGAAACTTCAGTGTTCTTATATCGCAATAAGGTTGTCAGTACTCTGGCAATATAGGTTAGTTTACTGCCTAAGACCTTACTATTCATATTAGCTTCATTGACTACTTCAGCGCCAAAACCTATATTGGAAGCATTAATAAAATAGCGGCTATCCTGTTGCCCCGAGGAGTTTTGAAAAATCACTTTCCCAAGGTCTATTTTACGGGTATTCCTTGTTTGAAGAGAGTTTATAAAATTATTAACATTAATATCTCCTTGAAAAGAACGTATAAAATCACTGCCTGTTCCCAGCCCAAATACCGCTAATTCAAGATCCTCGGAAGCCATCCGGCCCTCGGCCATAAGACCATTAACAACTTCATTGACCGTGCCATCACCGCCAACAGCAATAAACTTTTTGTAACCTTGTTGTATCCCTTGTTTTGTTAATTTAATACCATCACCCTGACAAGAAGTAAGACAGTATTCTAAATCTATCCCCATCAGCTTGGCCTCTTGCCAGTAGCGAGCCCAGTTTTCACGGGTACGGCCATTGGCCGAAAAGGGATTGACGATGGCGAGCCACTTTTCATAAGCTTTCATTATTATTACCTGCCTAAACAATTATTTTTACTGGATATATGAACTATAATTCTATTTTCATTAGTTATTATCACGATATTCTCTCTATTCTCCCCAGGATCCTCATAATCTCGACTTTATCTTTAAAATCAGCTGACATTATTCTGTTGACAAGTTTTTTCTCAGCACTATAACATATAAATTGATTTACCATATTAAGGAAGGAGAGGTGGGCTGATGCGCTTCAGACCTAAGGTTAAATTCCTCATTTTGGTCTTGACTATAACAATATCAGGATGCGGCAATTCTATTGCGACAAGCGGCGAAGCGGGAATTTCTCCTCCGAATAAATTTAATATCGGCATTATTCAGATCGCGGAAGACCAAAATCTGAATGCTGCCAGAAAAGGATTCATGGATATGCTCCAGGCCAGCGGTTATATTCAAGGACAAAATCTAATCATAGATTATCGCAATGCCCGTAATAACCAAGATACTCTCCAAAGCATTGCCCAGGAATTTGCATCCAAAAGGTATGATCTGATTCTGGCTCTAGCTACGCCTTCAGCAGTGGCCATAGCTCGAGAAACAACAGATATTCCAATTTTATTTACTGCTGTGTCCGACCCTATAGCGGTCCGACTGGTAAAACATCTTGACCAACCCCAAACCAATGTAACCGGAACTACGGATATGAATCCGATTCAACAACAATTCTCTCTTATCAAAAAATTAGTTCCTGGAGCTAAGTGTATTGGAATAATCTATAATGATCAAGAAGCAATTTCTCAGTCTCAACTGAACAAGGCCCTGGAAACAGCTAAGGTCCTTAATCTGAGTCTTGTAGAAGCCACAGTTGGCACCGGCTCCGAAGTGCCTCAGGCCGTCAACTCCCTGACCGGCAGGGTTGATGTTATTTATGTCCCTAACGATGAAACTGTAATCTCGGCCGCCCCCGCCTTAGCCCAGGCTGCCAATCAGAATAAAATTCCGCTATTTGCAGGACAAAAAAGCTTTGTTAATGCCGGCGGATTGGCTTCTATCAGTATTGACTATGAACGCCTGGGCTGGCAAACCGGCCAAATGGCTATAAAAATTTTGCAAGGCTCCTGCCCGGAAACCATGGCCGTTGAAAACCCACAAGAATTTGAGATTATTATTAACAAATCTACCGCCCGTCTCCTGAACATCGCTATACCTGATACTCTTATGCCTACCCTAAAATAACAAAAGGGCGCTTTTTAGGCGCCCCTTTATTATTCCGTAATATTATTGATTATTATTTTTTCTATATCTCCTAGTCAAAATCCATCCGATCCAGATTAGAGCAAGAATGATAATTACCGGCAAAGCATAACCGATAAACACTATCACGTAGTTTAAAGCATTCCAGATAAAACTGATGGATTTTATCAGGGCATTTTTAGCAGCAATCAGTGTGTTTTTAATTGATACCGGCTGCCAAGGATCTTTTACGGCGATATCGCTTTGCTGAGGATAAATATTCATATGGATTGTAGAATAATCAACCTGATTGTCCCAATATTTAAGCTGACCTTTTAAACTTTCAATTTGAATTCGAACATTATTCAGGTAATCTTCAATACGCAGAATATCTTCAACAGTATTGGCTTGCTGCAATATCTCCAAATATCTTTGTTCCTGGGCCTCCCAGGATTTTAACCTGGTTTCCGTATCAAAGTATTCCTTGGAAACATCGTTTGTATACAGGTGTTGGTTCTCAACATGACCAAATTGCGAAAGATCCCCTTTAATGCTGTCAAATTCCTTGCCCGGGACTTTCATGGTAATATGAGCGGTAACCTGGTATGAATCATTATTAATATTAGAGTCTACAATATAGCCGCCAAGGGATTTTACTTTTTCCTGAACTTTTTCCATAGTTGCGGCAACATCACTGGTTTTAATGGTTACATCCATAGTATAAATCAGTTTCTGTCCTATCACGTTTTCTTCCCCAACCGCCCCGGAAAGTGGTGTTTCTTGAGCAAATTGTTTCTCAGACCCTCCTGCTAGAGAACCATCCATGGTATAGGAAGACTCCATAGAAGAAGGCTCGGCCCCAGCAGCTGTATCAGCAGCTTGGCTCTGTCTCATTTCTCCCCCTCTAAATGGGCTATTTAAGGCTACACTGTCTTCCTTTGCAGCATTACCCACGATGAGCAGGCCAGAAGTCCCCAGATAGACTGCTAAAACGAGCACAGCGGCGGCAGAGGTAATTCTTATTACCCGCTTTTTATTTTTAAAAATGCTAATCACTTTTTTCAGGCGAGTTTTTTCCTCATTCTCTTGTATGGTTTTGGGAATTAATGCCACAGGCGAATTGTCTGGAACTGAAATCTTGTTCAAGGCCTTTTGCTTAATCCTGTCTTTCAGATTATCACTGGGGTTTATACACTTAAAAAAGTTTTGTATCCGCATTAAATCACCGTCTTTTTCCCATAAGGTTGTAATTTTATCTTTCCTCATCAACACTCACCTCCAGCCATTTCCGTGTTGTAAATGTTGCGGAAACTCTTTTTAGCCCGATACAAAAGACTATCCACAGCTTGTTGTGTAATCCCCAAAATAGAGGCTGTTTCGGAAGAACTGAATCCTTCAATCAGTCTAAGTTGAATAACAGCAACCTGGGGCTCGGTTAATTGAGCTAAGGTATTGCTGACCGACAAAACCGTTGCCAAATCATCACCGTAATCCCGGCTTTCGGATGAGCTCTCCAGTTCTTCTGTTAGCGGTATAATTTCGACTTTCTTTCGGCGACGATAGAAATCAGCAATGTAGTTTGCTGCTATCCGCAAGGCCCAAGATTTTAACGAGCTTCGGCCTTCGAAGCCGGAAAGTGACTTCCATACTTTGGCCATAATTTCCGCTGTAACATCTTCAATATCCGAAGCGGGAATCCGCAAGCAAACATAGCGATAAACGGCAGGAAAAAGCTCTTCATAAATCTGATCGAACGACACCTCGTTCACTCCTCAAGTCCCCCCTTTAACAGGACAATAAAGCATATTTATTGATTTAGTTATTGGTTTAGTTATTTGCCGAGTTATTTGCCTAATTATATAATTAGCTTTGCTTATTATGACGCCAAACACGGCCAATTTCTGATTCCTGTTTTTATCATAATCTTATTAGTTCTTTTTTCTAAATAAAATATAGCCCAAAAGCATGGAAGCGAGGACCAAAAAAGCCGGATGTATAATGGGCCAAAAGAACATAATTATCAGCGCTGCAATCCCCATTACCCAAGTGGCTTTGTGCACCAAGGAATCCTTCCCTATTTCAATTGCTGTTTGCAGCAATAGAACTGCCACTACGGGTCTTACTCCTTTCAGCATAGCCTCCAAGGCAGGGGACTGAGCATATTTGAGAATTAGCCCTCCTAAAGCGACTACTATAAGCGTGGTGGGCAATATAGCACCCAAAATAGCGACCAGCGCCCCCAACCAGCCTTTAACTTTAAAACCAATCATGCCGGCTAACTTGGTAAGGATAGGAGCCGGCAGAGAATTAGCCATGGCCAGATAATTAGCAAACTCATCATTGGTAAGCCACTGATATTTAGTTACTACTTCCCTTCTGACTAACGGGATAGCAGATGCTCCCCCACCGAAAGCAAAATTGCTGGCTCGCAAAAATGCAAGAAAAAGATCCCAAATAGTTTTCACCTGCATCAAACCTACTCTATTAAAAAATAAAATACCCTAAAACTAAAGAGGACAGGATTAAAATACTAGGGTGAATCTTAAACAAATATAAGGCTACGGCTGCTGCGGCAGCGATAACGATAGTAATATAATCTATAGCTTGAGTGATGTGAAAAGCATCAACCGCCATTTGATAGGCAACAATAAGAAGGAGAGCAGTAATAATAGGCTTCACACCGGTCAGCATTGCTTGCAGTGCTTGGGAATTAGCGTATTTAGCCAGTAAAGTACCCAAAAAAATTAATAGCAAAACCGTAGGCAGAATCGTCGCTGTTAGAGCCACGATAACACCCGGCCAGGAAGCAACCTGGTAGCCTATGTAAGCAGCGATTTTGGTTCCTATAGGGCCGGGAAGGGCATTTGTAACAGCTATGACATCAGCAAACTGAGAATTAGTTAACCACTGATATCTGTCCACCGCTTCGGCCTGAATTAATGGGATTATAGCTGGACCGCCACCGAAGCCAAGGTTGCTGGCTCTCAAAAAAGCAATAAATAAATTCCAAAGATCGGCCAAGAATTTGCACCCTCTTTTTTACCTATTATAGCGAAACCTTTACAGCAATTATATCAACATGCATAAATTAATTAAACTTTGGGGTCAAGGGTAATAAATCCTTTTTTAATGAGCAGGGCTGTCAAAATATTAAGCACAAAATGACAAACAACCGGAACATAAAACATTGAGGTTGCTTCAAAAATAATGCCAAGAATAACACTCAGAAGGAATACTTCTAATAACATATACTTTTTTGAAATATATCTTACATGAATTAAAGCAAAAATAAGACTGGTGAGTGTAATTCCTAACAAGGATTGCAGCAAAAAGCGAAATAAGAATTCTTCGATCAGGGCTCCCGTAAAAAATATAAAGCAGAGTTCGGATAGGGAGAACTTTTCCATCAGCATGCGGTTAAGTTCCTCCGCTAATTCATGTCGGGGAACATATTTATAAAATAAAAGCTGCAAAAAGAGCAAGAGCAAAATTCCGAGTAATAAAACCGCAATAATGCCGGGGGTGATCCTTATTTCCAATAATAAATTCAGGGAAAGATGTTGAGCCCAAAAGAACTTAATTGCTATGGCAATCACAAGCAGTATAGCCTGGGTGAGCATAATATTCAATAATAATACTTTCTTGGATAAGTCCTGCATTAACTGTCTCCGATAATTTAGTTTTATTTTTTGCTTTTAAATTTTCTGGCACATATTTAAGGATTTTTAGCTTTTCTATTATTATAACTTAATAGTTCGCAGGACTTAAACATTTTCTTTATAAACTAGCATTCTTAACAACAAAGAGCTGTGTGAAATCTTAATTTCACACAGCCCCTTTAGTCATAAGATTAAAGCACGAAATCCTTTAGATATTTGCTGTGATTAGGACGCCGCAACTTTCGAAGTGCTTTGGACTCAATTTGACGAATACGCTCGCGGGTCACTCCGAAATAGTTGCCCACCTCTTCTAGCGTATGCCGCCTACCTTGATAAAGCCCAAAACGGAGTTCCAGTACTTTCCGTTCTCGCTCGCTAAGGGCTTGCAATTGCTTTGCCAATTCCATTTGCAGCGAGACTTCCATGGCATTTTCCTCTGGGGATACGGTATCATCGTCTTCAAGAAAATCACCAAACACGCTGGTGTTATCATCGCTTATCGGCGTTTCTAAAGAAATAGGATGGCCCGAAAAACGCAAAGCGTCCTCAACCTTTGTTTCCGATAATTCAAGTTTTTCGGCTATCTTTTTTGTATCGAACTTAAATCCCTGTTGTTCCATTTGGTTAGCGGTACGAATAATTTTGCGGACGGTTTCCCCCATATGCACCGGTAGCCGTATTGTACGATCTGTATCTGCCACCCCACGAGTGATTGCCTGACGTATCCACCATGTGGCATAAGTCGAAAAACGGTATCCCATTCTGTAATCATAGCGTTCTACGGCTTTGATAAGTCCCAGATTCCCCTCTTGAATCAAATCAAGAAAAGAAAGAAAATTTGTATTAGTGTAGCGCTTGGCAATACTAACTACCAGGCGAAGATTGGAACAGATCATTTCTTCACGTGCTTCTTCATCCCCAGCTTCTATTCTTTTGGCTAATTCTATTTCCTGTTCTTTGGTCAGAAGCGGTGCCTCTCCCGCAACAGTTAAATATTCTTTAATCGGATCAATACCACTAATGGAAGAATTTGCAGTTTTACTTGGACCAGTAATCTCCATGCTGTTTGTTCCTTCCTAAGAATAACTTACTTGCTTTGTCGTTGTTTAAGATAAATCGTTCGAACTTCACGTAAAAAAGACTTCGTTACGTCAGTTCTAAAATCCGTATATGTCCAAGGTAGGGATTGCCAATCTTTTCTTGCGAAAAATAGGGTTATCTCTGCATATATTCCGCTGTAGAGAGGTAACCTGTGTGGAGCATTTTTGGTGGTAGCCAAGGTTAACCTGCCATGGCTCATCAAACCCGGATCGAGATTTATATTTCTAAGCCCCTGTCTGGAATACTCTTTTTCCATATCGTTAGTTAATAATTTGATTTCCACAAGCCTCGAAGGATCGACACAAGCTTCGAAGCTAAAAAAACACTTGTTTACCTTGCCTCCCATTTCAGCATCGTAATAAGTTGAGATATCTGAAAACCTATATATGGAAGACCGGCAATCTATTCTTCCAAATAATGACTCCAGCTTTTTTTCTACGATTCCTGCCAAGCCTTGGTCGCAAAAAAGTAGACCGACAATCAATTTCTCAGGCGGAAAAGATCCCACTGTTCCCATGGTTATCACATCCGTAAGCTTTCATGACTTCAGGTGTTTATGCTTGTTCTTGATTGTCGCCTTCGCTTTCTTCCGGCTCCCCTATTTCCTCATCTACGCTTACCTTGGGTTCCAAAACGGATACAATTAAACTATCAAGCGGATTTCTTATTTCAATAGCTTCATTTTTTGCTATATCGAGATCAGAAACTAAGATGCTGTCACCCGGTTTCATATCTTTAACATCAATTTCAATTCTTTCAATCAATTCCGAAGGAAGAGCTCTATAAGAAATCTCAGATAAAGTCTGTTGAATTACTCCTTCTTTAACTTCTTCTCTATTAATAAGCACAATTGCTGCCGTATTTGAAACTTTTTCTCCTTTTACCAAGGTTTGAAAGCTTAAATGTTCAATATTTCTGGTGACGGGAGTGTAAGTAATTTCCTTTAACAGAGCTGCATGTCTTTCTTCTCCTACCTGCAACTCCACTATGCTACCTTTAGAATTGAATTTTAGAAATGCCAGGACTTCTTTTTGGGGAAACTGAAGACTAATAGATTCATCAAGACTTTTCCCATACAAAACCCCTGGAATAATCCCTTCATTTCTAAGATGTTTAGCTCTTATATTTAAATCACGTTTTTCTCCTACTAAAATAGACATATTAGCTCCTTTCACTTGTTATGATTTTTCTTCATTTCCAAGTATTCTTTGAAGCTCCTTTCTCGCCTACTCTCGAAATTATTGAAAGAGATATAAAAAAGCCCGATCTCTTTTCTGCCTGCAAGGTTGATTGCACTGGAAATGAAATACGGTTGTGGGAATATTATAGCACATGACGAAGAAAAAAGCAAATTCTTGTTGACACGCTTAAAATACTGATGTAAAATAAATGTTTTTTGATAAAAATATTCTTTCCTTTCAAACCTTAAAAAATTCCATATTTGGTTGTTTCGTATCTAAGATACAACAATTACCTGAGTAATAATGATATTAAGGCAAATAATAAGATCGACTCCCAAAATAAGAATATTAAATTTTCAAGGAGGGAAAACGACATGCCTGGTGAAAGAAATTCAAATCAACCTGCAGTACAAGGAGCCAGAAATGGTTTAGAGCAACTGAAATACGAAATTGCCAATGAACTTGGTGCAACCCTTGGTGGAGACCGTACTTCCCGTGAAAACGGAACTGTTGGCGGTTACATGACCAAGCGTATGGTTCAGTTTGCTGAGCAGCAACTGAAAAGCGGTCAGAGGATCTAACTGTTTTAAAGAAAATTCAGTAGCTTTAGTATACGCAGCAAAGAAGCATTCCTTAATCGGAATGCTTCTTGCTTATTTCGATTTGATATTTTCTCATGGCTTACCTTGCATTTATCGTTCTAAAATCCCCTTCTCTATACAGTCCTCGATTAAATCATTGATATAATGCCAGATTTCTACTGAACCTTCTTTAACATGTAGGTTTTTCTCCAAGACAGAGTTGCTTTTAATACCATATTTGTTCCAGGTATGGCCCTTAGTTAAGGAGTTTAAAAGTAATGGTTCCAGCCTATCCATTACGGCAGCAAATTTTGCTTCCGCTGTTTGTTGAGCTTCAAACTCTCGCCAGAGGCTTAAGAACTCTTCCTCCTGTTCCTTAGGCAAAATTCCAAATATCCTGCGAGCCGCCTTTTCCTCCCGTTCCAATTTACTTGAATTACCCTCCACATCATAAATAAAAGTATCACCGGCATCGATCTCCACTATATCGTGAATAAGCACCATTTTGATAACTTTTAAAAGATCAAGTTGGGGATCATTGGCATACTCATGTAAAACCATAGCCATTACCGCTAAATGCCAGGAATGTTCGGCATCGTTTTCTTCCCTGCTGCCGTCGGCTATTACGGATTGACGGCAGATCGTTTTTAGTTTGTCTATTTCCTTAATAAATTCAATTTGTTTAACCAGTTTATCACTAATACTCATAGCATTTTCTTTCTCCTGTTGAAGTATAGTTGGGAAAAGTTTAATGATCTTTAAATCTTAAGCTTTCTTTAGCTTTTATTATCTTAGTCAAAAACTCATTCATTGGTGCCTGGATACCATATTCCTTAGCCAAACGAGCAACAGCCCCGTTTAAAGCTTCAATTTCCGTTTTGCGTCCCCGTTCAATATCCTGTAGCATGGAAGCATGATGAGCAGCTGTAACCGGAACCAACTGACCGTAAAAGGCTTCATAGTAGCTTTCCTTGTCGGGCCACATTGTTTTTTGCCCCATGCGATCTAATAAAATAAAGATCTCCTTAATAATCTCATTCATCATAGCTCTGGTATGTTCATTAGATGCCAGGTCCCCATAGGGCACCTCAAATAAAGCCCCTAAGGGATTCAAAGCTGAATTATAAATAATTTTGGCCCATACATATTCCATTATCCTGTCCGTAGATTTGGTCGGAATTAAAGCCTTGTCAAACAAAGCGGCGAACTTTTCCAGAATATTTATTGGGATAAGATTTTCCGGAGAACCGAGCATAACGTTATCAGCACAGACAGTTACTTTTGATATTGCCCTATCCAAAGTTTCAGCTCCAAAAATTACTCGTCCCACAATTATATTTTCCTTGGGCACATAGAGAGAGGCTAGGTCGTAATTACCATAGCCATTCTGCAGCAAGCACAAGTAAGTTTGTTCCTTAATCAGATCTTTTAATTCCGGAAGCACATCGGCGTTTTGAAAAGACTTAACGGTAACAATTACCATATCCCAGTCTATTTCTTTTAACAAGGAAAGATCGGATACTGTCTTTTTTAAATAAGCATGATGCTCTCCCCAAATACCAAACACCTTGACACCATTGTTATTTACAATATCACAAGAATTTTCCCTGGCAAACCCATAAACTTCGTGACCGGCTTTACTAAGCAGACAGGAATACACCGTTCCCAAGGCACCTAAACCTACGACTAAAATTTTCATCCGACCGTTCCTCCTTCTTCAATTTTTTTGTGTTTGGAATATTCCTTCACTTGGGAAATGGAATAAATGATTAAGGCTGCCCAAATCAATAAAAATGTTATACCTTCTATGAAGGTAAAAGGTTCATGATATAAGAAAATGCCCAGAAAGAGACTTATTGTGGGTGATAAATACTGTAGAAAGCCTACCGTGGTTAAGGATATGATTTTAGTTCCATAGGAAAAAAGCAATAAGGGTACGGCAGTAGCTATACCGCTGCCAAGTAAAAAGAGCAGCTCAGCTAGGCCCAGATGCCCATACACCGGCTGACCGTTTAAATGTAAATAGATCAAAAAGCCGGCTGCGAGGGGCAAAACTGCAAAGGTTTCCGCCGCCAGGCCCATAACAACTTCGGTTTTAACCATTCTTTTTAATAAGCTATAAGTAGAGAAAGAAACGGCCAGGATAATTGCAATATAGGGAACACTTCCATAACTCAAAGTTATTACTGCCACGCCGCCGGCAGCCAAAGCAACCGCCATAATTTGTAATCCTGTTAGTTTTTCCTTAAGAACTATGGCACCTAATAAAATCGTTAGTAAAGGATTAATATAATAACCTAAACTAGCGTCCACGATATGCCCTGTATTTACAGCATAAATAAAAGTGCCCCAGTTCAGGCTGATTACAAATCCACTTATAATCAGGTAGAGCACATTTTTATCTCTTTTTAGGGAAAAGAATTCTTGCCATCTTCTTTGCAAAAGTATAATCACAAAGACAAATACAAAGGACCATATAATACGATTGGCTAAAATCTGAACCGGGGTAACATTGACAATTTGCTTCCAATAAATAGGGAGGAATCCCCAAATTAAAAGCGAAGTAAATATTGCAGATATTCCTTTTTTCTCATTTGACATTACTTAATTGCTCCTAAAACATCATAGCAGAAGTCGGAAGTCAGGAGACAGCTCCTAACTATTCCGTTTTGCTTTCGCCCAGCTGTCCCTTAGGCCGACTATTCTATTAAAAACCGGAGTTTGGGGACTATGGTCCTTGAGGTCAGCACAGAAATATCCTTGACGGAGAAATTGAAATTTACTGCCGGGTAAAGCGTCCTGTAATAATGGTTCAACTTTACAATTCTTAAGAATCTTTAAAGAATGGGGATTGAGCTTACTTAGGAAATCATCGTCCTCTTCATTATTCTGATTTAGTTCATCCTCAAACCCATCTTCAAGCTCATCTTCGCTGTCTTGGTTATCTTGAGATTCATCATCCATGAATAAATAATCATAGAGACGTACTTCAGCATCAAGGGCTTCAGCTTCTGATACCCAATGAAGAGTTCCTTTTACTTTTCTGCCGGCGGCCGGACCGCCGCTCTTAGTATCAGGATCATAAGTACATTGTATTTCAATAATCCTGCCCTCTTCATCTTTTACTACATGTTCACATTTAATGATATAGGCATGTTTAAGCCTCACCTCTTTACCCGGGGAAAGGCGAAAATATTTTTTGGGAGGATTCTCCATAAAGTCTTCCCGTTCAATAAACAAGGTGCGCGAGAAGGTAACCTGACGATAACCGGCTTCAGGGTCTTGCGGATTGTTTTCGGCCTCTAGTTTTTCTATTTGTCCTTCAGGATAATTAGTAATCACTACCTTAAGCGGATCCAAAACCGCCATTACTCTTGGCGCTTTAAGATTTAAATCTTCTCTTAAACAATGTTCCAACAAAGCAATATCTACCGTACTATTGGCTTTGGCCACTCCAATCCTATTACAAAAATCATGGATTGATTCCGGCGTATATCCTCGGCGGCGGTATCCCGCAAGCGTGGGCATTCTGGGGTCGTCCCATCCTTGGACATAACCCTCTTCAACCAGCCGGCGCAGCTTACGCTTGCTGGTAATGGTATTGGTTAAATTCAAACGCGCAAACTCATACTGCCTCGGTTTATCACCTGTAATTAGGTTATCCACAAACCAATCATATAAAGGCCTGTGGTCCTCAAATTCTAAAGTGCAGATAGAATGAGTAATATTTTCAATAGCATCCGATAAGGGATGAGCAAAATCATACATAGGATAAATACACCATTTATCTCCTGTACGATGATGGTGCTCATGCATAATCCTATATATTATAGGATCCCGCATATTAAGATTAGGAGAAGCCATATCAATCTTAGCTCTTAAAACTTTGGCCCCGTCGGGAAACTCGCCGTTTTTCATTCTGGTAAAAAGATCAAGGTTTTCTTCAATCGAACGGTTACGGTAGGGACTTTCTTTCCCGGGCTCAGTAAGGGTTCCACGATACTCTCTTATTTCCTCCGCCGTCAAATCACATACATAGGCCTTGCCTTGTTTTATAAGCTGGACGGCAAATTCATAGAGTTGATCAAAATAATCTGAAGCATAAAACAGCCTGTCCTCCCATGTAAAACCAAGCCAACGTACATCCTCTTTGATGGATTCTACAAATTCCGTTTCCTCTTTAGCAGGATTGGTATCATCAAATCTAAGATTACACAAACCTTCGAATTCTTCAGCCGTCCCAAAGTTTAAGCAAATAGATTTGGCATGCCCGATATGAAGATAACCGTTGGGCTCGGGCGGAAAACGGGTATGTACTCTGCCGCCATACTTGTTCATTTTTAAGTCTTCCCGAATGATATTATGAATAAAATTAGATGAAATATTAGAAGTATCTATTTTGGTTACCCCCTAATATAAAATTATTTAAGAGTTATAGAATTAAAAATCGCTTCAAACCCAACATCTTGTTTAAAGCAATCCTTATGCCAGTAGTTTACTTTCTTAGTATAGTAGATTTTACAAAAATAGCAAACCCCCAATTAGCACCGCCCTATTGCTTTTTTAGCTTTTGCCATCTGCAGAATACATACTCCAGAACATCAACCGCTAAGAATAACACCACACCCAAAACACCCATTATCAGTATGCCCGCAAACATTTCATCCGGCGCTGAGCGGGCCCAGGCATCCATAATAAAATAGCCTAAACCTTTGGTCGTGGCAAAGGATTCCGCAAAGAACAGAACCGCGATCGCTGTTCCCGTACTAATACGCAAAGCGGTCAAAACATCCGGTAGAGAAGCAGGCCATAAAACATATTTATATATTTGCGTCTTCGTTCCCCCTAAAGAACGAAGGGAATCTATAGTTTCCACAGAAATCTTACGGACTGCATCTCTGGTGGTTACTAAAATTTGATAAAAGACAATCAAGGTTAGCAAAAATATTTTGGAAACATCTCCTAAGCCCAAAAACAGGAGAATTAAAGGCAGAAACACGATTTTAGGAATGGGATAAGTTAAATAAACTATTGGGGCCAGTAATCTATCGGCGCGGGAGGAGTAGCCCATCCACAGGCCTAAGGGTACTCCCAGCAGGAAGGAAATAAGCAAGGAAACCAGTACTCGATAGCTGCTGATCAATAAATGCCCTGTTAGTTCACCTTGCAAAAGCCTCCAGCTAGCTGCCAAAGCTTTCCCGGGAGTCGGCAGGATAGGCAAATTGATAAAAATTGCTGCTAAGTGCCAGAATATAATTAAGAACAAGAATGCTCCTAGGTAGCCTTTGCTTGTCCGCAACGCCTTCTGTAATTTCATTTTAGATCCGGCCTCCTTCCAAAAGGCCGCGGACTTTAACGCCTAATTTAAAAAAGTTGTCCGTTGTTCGAAAATTCTCAGTCCCCACCATAGGATTAGATAGATCAGCGATTATTCGGGTGGGCAATTCTCCTGCCAAAACAATTATTCTGCTCCCCAAAAAAATAGCCTCTTCAATATCGTGAGTTACCAGAACCGTAGTCAATTGCTCCCTCTGTTGGATTTCCAACAAAAGGTTTTGGAGACGTTCCCTGGTTAAGGCATCCAAAGAGGACAAGGGTTCATCCATCAGCAGTAAATCAGGCTTAAGGGTAAGGACTCTGGCCAAAGCTACTCTTTGACGCTGACCACCACTTAATTGCCCGGGGTAATGCCTTGCAAATGACGTCAGTCCCATTTCCTCCAGAATTTTATTAATTACTGATTCTCTATCTTTTTTATGTATACCCCGTATTTTTAGCCCCAGACCTATATTATCAACTACATTAAGCCAGGGAAACAGTCCGTAATCCTGCAAAATAAACCCCGTTGATTGACGGGGCTTATCTATCTTTTGCCCCTGGACAATTACTTGACCGGCACTTGGTTTTAATAGACCGGCTAACAAATACAAAAGAGTGCTTTTTCCACAACCTGAAGGGCCAATCAAAACAACGCTTTCACCTTTATTGATTGACAAATTAAACTTGTCGTATACCAATAATTTTGTATTTTCTTGATGGTAATATAGACTACAATCCGAAAATTCAATCATGTTATAATCATCCAGCTCTTTCTTGCTATCTAAACTACTTTCTTCCGTATTCGACATTATCTCCCCTATTCCTCCCCGGGAATAGGCCAGGTCTATAAATTGATTTTATGCCGTTTCAAATAGTTATTGATTTTTTGTTTTTCCTCCTCCTCTGCATGGGTTGTAACCAATAACTTTCCATCTTCCATACCGTTCCATTTTATATAAAGAACCTGTTCAAATTGCTCATCAATAATAGGATCTTCATATCTTAAAACAATAACCACAAAAATTGGGGGCACAGTTCCCTCGGCAGCTTGTTTTTTTAGAATATCTGATTCAATTACCAGGGTTGCGGACGCATTTTTAGGAATATCATTTACTAAGGCGTATTCATTTATAGCAATTGGCTTGGTTTTTAAGTCCGCATTAATTACAATTGATTTGCTCCAGAGTCCGATAGCAGGATGTTCGCCGACATTAGTAAATTTAATTTCAAACTCCGGCGATTCATGATCAACAACCTCAGGTGAGTCTTGAAAGGTGAAATAAGGCCGATTTGCTTCTCTCTCCTCTTTCCAGGCAGATATTGTAATATATACTGTGATTAAGGCCGTTATTGCCAATACAGTTGAGGCAACTGTGGCAATCATGGTGGTATATCTTGTTAATTTGTTCTTTTTCTTGATCATTCCTACACTCCCAAATTTCTTTTGGTATAAAACATTATTTACCGTATACTTTTTATCTAAACGAGAAGTATTTGGCAATAATATGGTTAAAATATATATAAGGGTTATTAAGCCATAACCAAGCTACTTGTTCTTTAAACTTAAATATTTTAAAATTAATTATGAAAAAACCAGGAGTACAAAGAAGAAAGGACAAGTAATATCGGATTCGAAAGAAGGAAGTCAATGTGAAAGTATTGTTTTTGCCTTTTCTGCAAATAAATACCGGCCATCATACAGTGGCCGACGCTTTGATACGTTCTCTTGAGCAGAGAATTGCAAATATTGAATGCCGGAAAATTGATTTCTTTAGTTACGCCGATAAACTATTGGAAAAAGCTTTTCGCATAACTTACCTAACATGGATTGATCATGCCCCCCAATCCTTTGAGCTACTATACCGTCATTTTGTGTATCCTACAAAATCTTCCAAGCATTTTAATTGGTATGAAACTAAATTCTTAGACAAGATGAAAGTACTTATTAATGAAGAGCAGCCTGATTTAATTGTTTGCACTCAGGCCTTCCCTTCTTTTCTTATCAGTAGACTTCGGCTTTCCGGGATTTCTACCCCTCCGGTCATTAACGTTTATACCGACTTTTTCATTAATAAATTATGGGGCCTGGAGGGAATTGATTATCACTTTGTACCTAACCAAGAAATCCGCTCTCAGCTAATAAATAACCATAATATTAATAGTGCCAATATTTTTGTAACCGGAATCCCCATTGATGAATGTTTCCAGCCCAGAGACTCCTTCCCGCCTCATCCTCCCTATAGAATATTAATCTCAGGTGGCAACGGAGGTTTAGGAGATATTGAGAACCTAGTAGAGAATTTGCATGAAGATGATAATTATGTTTACTCTGTTCTCTGTGGCAAAAATAATAAGCTTTATAAGGAAATAGCCTCTTTAAAGAAAAGCAATATAAAGCCTTTATCCTATATTTCCTCCCGGGATACCATGAATACCCTCTACAATCAAGCCCACGCCATTATAACCAAACCTGGAGGCGTAACCTTAAGTGAAGCCCTTTGTAAAAGGCTTCCTATCTTTACCCATTCTTGTCTGCCGGGCCAGGAAGAAATTAATAAACAATATCTGCTCAAACAGAGGCTTATTTATCTTTTGGATCCCAAAACATCCATACCCCGCCAGCTTGATGAATTTTTCTATAATGAAAATGAACAAACCATGTGGCATAATAGAATTGAATCCTATTATAATCAAATCGAGTGCCCTGCCTGGCAAAAATTGATGGAAATAATTATACAATTACCTGTGTTTCCTAAACATTATTCAGAAAAAATCACCCTTTCCGGCAATTCTAGCTAAAATCCCTCTGGCAGCACTGCTAAGGAGAATGATCCAAAATGAATACCACCCTGCTTTATATATCTTTGTTCATTTTTCTATTAATATGCGTCTATTTTCTCATGCCGGAATTATTTCTTCATTTCCTGGGGATTGGTTCCCATAAACGCCAGTTTTCTCCTGGCGTTTCCTTTACCTTTGATGATGGGCCTGATCCTCGTTATACACCGCGCCTGCTGGAAATCCTCGCTCGGCAAAAGATAAAAGCCTGTTTTTTCCTGGTGGGAGAAAAAGCAGAAAAATATCCTGCCCTTGTCAAACAAATTCGAGACGAGGGTCATATTATTGGCTGCCATAATTATATACATCGTCATGCTTGGTTGCTTTCACCTTGGACAAGCTGGAAACTATGGGATAAAGGAATAGAAAGCATTAAAAACATTACCGGGCAAGAACCTGAATATATCAGGCCTCCTTGGGGAGGATGCAATTTAGTTTTATACTTCTGGAGCCTAAGCAGAGGTAAAAAAATAGTAGTATGGAACGCTCATGGCTTTGATTGGCAAGCGAAAAGAATGCCCCACCAGATAGCAGACAGAATAGTAAAGCGTGCCCAAGAAGGCACCATTATCCTACTCCATGATAGCGGCGGCGAGCCGGGTGCCCCCGAAAACACTTTAGCCTGTCTCGATGAATTATGTGCCCGCATCAGAAAAGACCGCAAACTGCCTATTGTACCCTTATCTTTTCCTAACTGGTCTTGGCGCCGAAAACTCGTTTTTCGGATCTGGGAAAAGTGGGAACATCTTTATGCCAAGATTTTTGATATTAAAAGAATAGACGATAACAATCTGTTCCGTCTTTGTTTAACCCGCTATAATGGTCCGGATTTGATCGAAGAAGATAAAGTCGTGGCTACTAAAGGAGATATTGTAGGTGAAATTCATTTTGACAATATCCGTTTTCAAGCCGTGGGTACGGACTCCCAAAAAACAAGCCTCAGAGCTATCAAGCTGGCTCGTCGCTCGTTTCCGGCCTTAATTAATTATATTTCCACCCATCCCGAACATCAGAATATTAAGGTCTACCTAGGGATCACCATGATAAACCGCGGTGTCAAGCCTTTCGGCTTCAACGTCCAGGAATACCCCAACCGCGGTGGCCAGCTCATTGGCTGGCTGCAAAAAATTATTATGCGGATTTATCACCCTTCCGACCAGGCTAGAAAAACCGCTAGCCTTGGCCAAAGGCCGAAAATCGTCTGGATTAGTAAAAAAGCCCTTTTAGAAAGATACACTTTAAATAAACAGCAACAAACTGAGCGCCATAACCATCATACCCGCGATTAAACCATAAATCGCCAAATGAGCTTTCCCGTACTCCCTGGCCATTGGTAATAATTCGTCCAAGGAAATAAAGACCATAATGCCGGCCACTGTCGCAAAAAGTACCCCGAAAACCACATCATTTAAGAACCGATAGAGTAAGAGCAGGCCGATTAATGCTCCTAAGGGTTCAGATAACCCCGAAAGAAAAGAAAGTCGAAAGGCTTTCTTTTTGTCTCCTGTAGCGTAATAAATAGGAACCCCCACGGCAATTCCCTCTGGGATATTATGAATAGCTACGGCTACGGCAATAACAACACCTAATTTTGGATCCTGCAAGGCGGCAATAAAGGTAGCCAATCCTTCCGGAAAATTATGGATGGCTACGGCTAAAGCCGTAAAAACCCCCATCCGCATGAGTTTGGTTTGTTCCGTCGGGGAAGAGTGTATGCCCTTTAGTTCTGTAGTGCTGCATACTTCATGGGGGTTTTCTTCCGAAGGTACCAGCCTGTCAATCACGGCAATCAAAATAATACCGCCAAAAAAAGCCCCAACCGCTAACCAAGAACCGTTTACCTCGCCCATGGCTTGAATTAACGTTACCTTTGCTTCCTGAAGAATTTCAACCATGGAAACATAAATCATGACACCTGCAGAAAAACCCAAAGCAATTGAAAGGAATTTAGTGTTGTCTCTTTTAGTAAGAAAAACCAGTACGCTGCCTATTCCGGTAGAAAGTCCGGCCAGCAAAGTCAAAACAAAAGCAAACCAATAATTCATATTTCCTTCAGCCTCCCCTCTTCCTCAAAACAATTCCTTTCCTAAACGCTGTTTAGATGGTCAAGAATAGTCCGATAAGCCTTTACAAGATCTTCATAGCTATACCTGGCACAATTGGCCGGGCTGGTGGAAGGAAGGTAAACCGCTTCCATTCCCGTCTTAGCATAACAGTATTTGTTGTAAAGTGAGGTAGCCTTTTTTCCCGTAGTATAAATCCCTTGTATAGCACTCCGGGACAAAATGCTTTGAATATCATTGACAATAGGATTGCGGATACTGTTATCGTCCGCACCTCGGATTTCACATGTTTTTAGCACATCCCATAAAGCAATGCGATGAGTCTTGAGCATAAGTTTTTTCTCTTCAATTGTATTCGGCAGCTTTTCAGCCAGGACTTCCGCCAGTACTCGCCAAAAACGGTTCTGAGGGTGACCATAATAAAATCCTGCTTCCCGGGATTTGGGAGATGGCATAGTTCCTAGAATAAGAATTCTGGAGTTAGCATCAAAAAAAGGGGCAATTGTATGTTCTACTAGTTTCCTTGGCATAGGCATTCTCTTTCTTTTGTTTTATGGCCAAACCCTTCTTATATTCTTTAATTGTTAATATTGATTTATTTAGCAAGGCTGTTAGGGCTTTCTTTTTTTCGGTATATAACATGTTCCATAATCAATACTGCAAGCACACCAACCACAAAGCCATTCCCGATTATTGGTCTCAAAGATAGCGGAAAAGTACCTATAACACTTTGAGGTAGATAGGAAGTAATTATACTCAGCATGATCGGTAAACCCATAATCAGGCCGCTTTCAAAGCTAAAACCCTCTTTGGTGTTAAAAGCAACTAAAAGCCCGGCAGCAATTTGGGAACACATTATATATATTAACACCGTGCCAATTACTGCCGAAGGTATACTGCCCATCAGAGCAATAATTTTAGGCAGAAATGACAATCCCAGAAGGGCCAGCGCGGTAGGAACAAGCGTAAACCTGGAAGCAACCCCTGTAGAGGCAATAACCCCGGGACTTAAAGAATAGTTCACGGGCCCAACAACCCCGAAAACACCGGACAAGACGTTAAGTATTCCTGTAAGCGTAATTCCTCTGGTAACTCGCTTTGGCATATCATCTGGTTTAAGTATTTCACCAACGGACTGAATGGATCCTAAATCGTTGATGGAGAGGGCTAAAAAGCAGATGAAAAAGGAGAGCAGGACACCGGCATTAAGGTCAAAAGAAAAAGATATGCTGTCAAAAAAACCGGCCAAAAATGGGGTCCCCGCCGCTAATGAATAACTGCTTTTAAACAGTAAGATGTAAATAAAGCTTCCCAAAACCGTAGCCCAAAGAATTAATGTTGATTTCCAAATACCCTTTAGATATTTGTTAACCAGAAACAAAGCCAATACAAAGAGGAAGGAAAATATTAGGTTGCTAAAAGCACTGACTTTTTCGCTAGAAGAAGTTATAAGGTTTAGAATCATGGGAGTAAGAGTAAAAGCAATTAATACTAGAATAGTGGCAACTACTCGGGGTGTAAAAAGAGTTCTGAGCCGGGCAAATAACCCTGTAATACTTATTATGGCCAGCGCTGCCCCTCCAATTAGGATTGAGGTATACACTACAGCATAGCTGCTGCCTGTTGCCGAGGCTATGCCAATAAGCAAGACTGTAGCCGGGCCGATGACCAGAGGCATACGATGACCAACAAGAACTTGTAAAAACAAAGAAATGCCTGCCACAAAAAACAGCTTTTGCAAATATGTAATTTGCTCTCCTGAACTATCGAAATGAATACCTGCTACAACTTTACCCACGATAATTAAAGTCGGAACAGTTATGGCCAGCCACTGAATACTAAAAGCGATTAACTGTAGTATAGGGGGCCTATCATCTATTCCATATTTGATTTTCGTCGGCGACAATTAGCTCACCTCAATTCAATTTTGATTTTGTTTCCCATAATTCTTTATCTTTTGATAGAGTTGTTCCCGGTCAAACCAATAACCCCTATAGGGAATCTTGGCCGAAATATTATGGGGCGGCAATAGACTTTCCCCATAAGTTGTGTATAGCGTATCAATCCGGGCCAAGTCGAGAATTGTTGGCCCAATGTCCAGAAAAGAAGCCGCTTTTTTAGCTTCTTGGTAAACCCTACCGTCCGGACTAAGAATATAGAAAGGCACAAATTCCAGGTGCCTGTTTTCTATTTCCAGAGCTGCTTCGCGATAGATTTTCTTTTTCAAACCGGGGGTATGATCCCCAAAAAACAAAATATAGGTTTCTCTGGCAGCCTGTTTTCCTTCCTCCCTGTCTTTTTCTTCGGTCAAAACTCTAATCTTATCCACAAAAGAATGCGTTGTCTCATCTACATAGGACAAGGAATTGTAATAAAGCTTACGTTCTTTGTTTTTGATGGTATCAAAAGCTTTATGCCGGTAATAGTTGAGTACATTCGTGAATCGGCAGTGATTACTCATAGTGATAACATAATAGAAAAAGGGTTCGGCCTGTTTCTTCGTTTCTTCCAATATAAAAGCATATAGTTCATGGTCTGGTGCGCCCCAGCCGACATGATTAAGTCCCATTTTTTTCAGGTCATAGAATCTAGCGAAACCCATACTGGCAAAAGCTTTATGGCGATGGTAATAACTACCTTCATTACCATGAAATACAGCCGTGTGGTAACCGTTAGCAGCTAAGATCTTGACAAAAGAGTTTGGGTTGTTGTAGGCCGTTAATTTAATAGAAGGGTAATTACTTAAGGGCTCGACGCTGTTTATAATGGAGAATTCCGCATCGGAAGTACCCCCTGCTTTATGGTAGTTCATCATATAGGGATAATAGATGCTCTTATTTCTTAGGGAATAAAGGTAAGGCATAACCGGACTTCCTTGGTAATGTAAGTTTACGGCGTTAGCATCCAAAGATTCCGCTTGAATAGCGATTATATTCGGCCGATTATCGGAGTTCAGCCCTGGTTCAGACTGAAGTTTTTTCCCGCCTTCAATTATTCTTGGCCTGCCGTAATCAAATTGAGCCCTGATTTTCTGTTTTTTAAAGAAAAGACAAAAATCAAGCAACATATTGACTAGGGTTCCATAGTTGGCTACCAGCTCCAATTCGCTCTGCGGATAGACCTTAACCAATTGCAACAGCGATTTTCCCCGCCGGGCATGGCTGAGCTCAAACATTAGAACCAGAAGCATAGAGACTAAAAATATAGCCGGTAAGCTTGTTGGAATAACAGTTAGCTGACTTTGATGGTTTAACACTAAGAGGGCAATCAATAAGGGTAAATCAATCAGAGCGAGAAGCTGGTTAAAACTCCTGGGAACCGACCTATATCGAACCAGCTCCAAGGATTCCCGGATTAGCTTAAGACTCTGTCGAATATGGAGGACGTAATGATAAAAGTTAAAATAGGAAATGCCAACATAAATAAATAAAACTTCCAGAAGGTAGTAAACTCCCATTCCCACCGGGTAATACCAGGCCAAGCAGAGTTTGAACCCAAAAGTAAGAATGAGGGTATAGATAAATTTATATAATAAGAAGCTGAATTGCCTTCGGCCTGTGATAATCAGATTAAAAACAGTAATCTTGGTGACGTTGGCCAGCAAAAAAACAATGAGAACTACATAAAACGCCAATTTCATCTTCCACCCGCCATTTTCCATAAATCAAAATACATGTAAATAAGTTTTCTATCCCTATACTACGTATTTTATATAAAAAATGTCATGCATCAGCCGTTTAAGTGAACTCTGCCGCCCATTAGGGAAAGGATTTATCGGGTAAACCGCTTTCTCGTCCCGGGAATATACTATTCAAGGGGTGATGATATGGCCTATTCCATTATGGTATCTTTAAGCAGGCGCCAACTGTATTTATTAGATAACGGCCAAACCATCAAAACATATCCGGTTGGCATTGGCAAGGCTGCTACTGCCACGCCCACCGGGGTATTCACAATTATCAATAAAGCAAATAACCCCGGAGGGCCCTTTGGGGCGCGATGGCTAGGTTTGAGCAAACCCCATTATGGTATTCATGGCACCAATAATCCACAGTCTATCGGCAAAGCGATCTCTAAAGGATGTCTTAGAATGCACAACAAAGATATTATTGAGCTCGCCAATAAAATACCCGTGGGGACTAAAGTTACTATTAAACCCTAAGGAAACTTAGTTCCGGTCCAAAAAATCCTTGATAATTTGGGGAACAGTGGCTATGAGTTGCTCATTGTAAAGAGCCGCTTCTTCCAGGCTGAATTCTGCCGGGTGGCCTAGGTAACCCTGGGGAGTAATTTCCTTAGCTTTATCTCCACCTTGAGACCAGATTTTTAACCCCTGCATAGTGGTCATTGAAGAAGGTAGGGATTTAGCCAGCTCAGTGTTTACCAGATCAGGGAAATCCTTAAACATAAGACTGGTTTCCAGACTCCCGGCATGAATATCCAAGTATTCAGGCGGTAACTCTTTATTCTTATGACCGGAGTAGCTGCCGGTATGGACAAGAACATAGGGTTTCTGTTCAGTAAGACCTGCCCTTTGTAAAAATGTTTCCGAAGCAAGAAAATAGGCTCCGATATCAAGTTCTTCATAGGCTTTCCGGGCAGCCTCTAAGATTGCGGAATTATGCTTGAAATCCCCATGGAAGTTAAGGATAAGTATCTTGTCAAACCCCCATTTATTCAGGCATTCCAAGGAATCACACAAGACTGCAGTCATAGTCTCGGGTTTGACGCTAAAGGAGCCGGCAAACCCATCAGAAGCAACATTAATTCCCCAATAATATGGCGGGGCAATCACAGAATCTATTCCTAAAGCCTGCAAGCCTTTTTTAACCAGCCTGCTTTGATTGTAAGACAAATAGGTATCCACCCCTAAAGGCAAATGCGGCCCATGCTCTTCAATAACAGCAGTTGGAAACAACACCGGTAGTTTCCTGGCCGCGGCCTGCTCGATTTCTTGGTAGGTCATATCCACCATGGTTTCTTGGAATATTGAATAGCCCATATGTACCTCCTTGATAATAAACAATAATTATAAAATTTAAGTTATTGCATGTTCTTAATTAAGTATTAGTCTCATAATTTGAAATTCCTCTTTCATCCGCCACTTTTGGCACTTCTTCTTTAGCAAGCCGGTACTGATACTTAATAGCTGAACTCTCGTTTTGGCACATAAGCTTAGCTTGCTCCATTACTGTTTCCACAGCCTTAGGCGTTTTATCCGGCGGGTAGCCGTAACGTTTAAGCAGCCTTTTTATGACCATTTTCATTTTAGCCTGGACACTGGCCCGAATAGACCAGTCAATGCTTAAGTTTTTGCGTATGGCCTCCGTCAAATCCTTAGCTATTTGCTTTAGGATCTCGTCACCCATTAGCTCTTTGGCAGACTCATTTTCGGCAAGAGCATCGTAAAAGGCCAGTTCATCTTCAGTAAGACCGGTTTTTTCTCCACGCTTATGGGCTTCATTGATTTCTTTAGCCAGCTGGATAAGTTCCATAATAACTTGGGTGGTTTCAATAGTGCGGTTCTGGTATTTTCTGATAGCATTTTCTAAAAGCTCTGAAAACTTTCTGGACTGAATCAGATTTCGCTTGGAAAAAGTCTTGACCTTGCCTTTGAGCAGCCTATTGAGGAGCTCAACAGCAAGATTGCGCTGCTTCATGTTGCGCACTTCCTCCAAAAAATCGTCGGACAGTATAGCGATATTCGGCTTATTTAGCCCAACAGCATCCAAAACATCGATAACCTCATTGCTGGTAATGGATTTAGAGATAAGCTGGTTAAGCTGGGCCTCGACTTCCGCAGCAGTTTTCTTTTTGGAATCTTCGGGAATGAGCTTAATAATCCCGGATTTAACTGCTTTATGGAAACCTATTTCCAGATTTAATTTTTCAGCAGGATCGGTAGTAGCACAAAGGGAATAAGCTTTGGAAAGTTCGCTGACCAGCTTAAGGTAATTGTTTTTGCCTTCCTCACGCAGCCCTATAATGTAGTCGATGGTTTCGACAATGGCGCCCATTCTGTCTGAAGCAGAGCCGGTAAAAAATTTCTGATAATCATGGCCATGGAGCAATTCCTTAATCAATTCATATTTTTCAAGGAGTACTGCTACTGCCAGTTCTGTATCAACACCGGTCTGTTCCCGGTCGCTTTCGGTATAATCCTTAAGGGCGTTTTTCAGGTTTTCGGCAAGGCCGATATAATCTACAATCAAGCCGCCCTGCTTCTCCCCAAACACCCGGTTAACGCGGGCAATAGCCTGCATTAGATTATGTCCTTGCATGGGTTTGTCAATATACATGGTGTGCATGCTGGGAACATCGAAACCGGTCAACCACATATCACGTACTATGACCAGCTTCAGCTCATCCTCATTATCCTTCATGCGCTTGGCTATTCTGTCCCGGGTAGCCTTTGTGCCGATGAAAGGCTGCCATTCTTTAGGATCTGATGAGCTTCCGGTCATGACTACCTTAATGACGCCTTTTTCCACATCGTCAGAGTGCCAGTCCGGACGCAATTCTACAATGGCTTTATAAAGGTCTACCGCAATCCGGCGGGACATGGTTACGATCATCCCTTTGCCCGCTTCTTTTTCCTGGGCGGCGAGCCGCTTCTCAAAATGCTCCACAATATCTTTGGCGATCGCTTTTACTCGCTGCTCGGCTCCCACGATAGCTTCAAGCCTTGACCATTTGGACTTGAGCTTTTCTTTTTGGGTATACTCCTGGTATTCAGTGATTTCTTCATATTCACTGTCAATAGCGGGCTTTAGTTCATCCGGTAGTTCCAGTTTGGCAATCCGGCTTTCATAGAAAATACGCACTGTGGTACCGTCTTCCACTGCTCTGGTCATATCATAAATATCGATATAGTCGCCGAATACTGCCCTGGTATCCTTATCCACAAGGGATATGGGCGTACCGGTAAAGCCGATATAAGATGCATTAGGAAGGGCATCCCGCATATATTTGGCATAGCCGTATTTGACCTCAGCTTCGGTATCGCCTTTGACAATTTCCGCTGCAAATCCGTACTGACTTCTATGGGCTTCATCAGCAATAACAATAACGTTTTCCCGATCTGTAAGAACAGCTACACTGTCCCCTTTTTCTTCAGGAGCAAATTTATGTATGGTGGTGAAGATTATGCCTCCCGATTCTCTCGCCAAGAGTCTGCGAAGATCTGCTCTGTCCAGAGCTTGCACCGGCTCCTGACGTAATAAATCTTTTGATTTAGCAAAAGTAGAAAACAACTGGTCATCAAGGTCGTTACGGTCGGTAATCACTACAATTGTCGGGTTATTGAGTTCTTGCGCCAGAACAAGCTTGCCTACATAGAAAACCATGGAAAGACTTTTACCGCTGCCCTGGGTATGCCAAACAACACCGGCTTTGCGATCCCCCTCAGTGATGGCGGCTCTTATAGTGCTTTCAACTGCCTTGTTGACAGCATGATATTGATGATAACCGGCCAGAATTTTATAGGTGTCTTTTCCGTCTGTTTGGAATAATATAAAATTCTTAATAATATCCAGCAGACGTTCCTTTTCAAACATACCCTTGATTAAGACTTCAAGCTGGGGACGGCCTGCAGGGGCAAGCTCCTCTCCATCAATAGTACGCCACACCATAAACCAGTCTTCATTGGCCGTGATTGTACCTACCCTGGCATTTACCCCATCGGATATAACCGCAAAAGAATTATAAGTAAAGAGTAATGGGATGGTGCTTATATTGTTTTGGATCTGATTATAGGCATCGGATATTTCCACGTCCTCGTTGGCCAAGTTTTTAAGTTCGAGGACCACAAGGGGAATGCCGTTGACAAATACCACCAGATCGGGACGTTTTTCAATCCTGCTTTCGATCACGGTAAATTGGTTCACAACCAAAAAATCATTATTCTCTACTTTCTCGTAGTCAAAAACCTTGACCTGCTTGCTGACTATTCTGCCCTCATCGGCCCTAAAGCTAGCATTCACCCCGTCGGTGACCATCTTCTGAAAAAGACGATTGTTATCTATTAGGGCGGGATTAAGGGGCACAAGAATTTGATGCAGGGCATCATCCAGAGCTTCCTGGGGTAAATCCGGATTAATACGCTTTAAGGCGTCCTTCAGACGTTCTCCCAGTATTACATCGGAATAGTCGGAACGTTCAGGATAATCCCCGCCCGGAGAGATATCCGGAGCAAAGGCAATTTCATAGCCCAGTTCTTCAAACCATTCCAAGGTCGCCTGCTCCAGCTCGTCCTCATATATATTATGGCTAGGCATAAGGCATCCTCCTTTCTATCACTTAGATTTCACACAACCTCTTCAACTGGTACTCTTATTTCGCCACTCATTAGTTTGGGGAGGAGAGTGTCGCGCAATGACATCAGCACTCTTTGTTCATCATCATTAGATCTCAAACAAGCAAAAATATCCTTAACTATTTCATTATATTGCTTCACTGCATCATCCGGGGGGATTATAACTTTTAATCCAATAAGATTACCCTGATTGATTTTTGGCTGCACAGCTCCTGTCACGATGCTTGCTACATTCGTATTTTTAAGAAGCATATATAAGTACTCATCAGAGAAAATACCCTTGCCTTTCAAAACATGGGCATGGTTATTTACCCAGAATTTACCCCACACATATTGCAAAATGGGATAGCCCTTCTCATCCATCACCGTGCCATCCTCGCCTAGTAAAACATGAACACCTTCAAAAATATAGTCATCAACATAGTCCATCAATGTGGCGGCTCCATAATATGGATACTTCTTTTCCATAACACTTCTTTGTCGGCTCGAAAGGGGAACCCTTTTCGAATCAAAAATATCGACAATATCTCCTAACCTTCCAGCTTTCCACCCCTTCGGTATCGGCCCCAGTTCGCTTTTCTCAAACTCCCCATCCTTAAACGGCTCAAAATCCACAAACCAGGATTTAAAGATGGCCTGCGCCATTTCCTCAAGGGTTTTGTTAATTTGGTTGTTAAGCTCGATCATATCGTCAAGGGCAGATAGTGTGGCGACGATCGCCTTTTGCTCTGGTAATGGAGGAAGACTTACATTCAACTCTGCTACTTGAGTAAAAGTAATTTGCGGAAACGTCCCAGAGCGTGCTTCAGCCACTTGTTGTAAAGTTTCCAGAACCTCATCTGACGTAAGATATAAATATAAGAATTTATTATCGATTAAGCCCTTACTTCTAATAACCATAAATTTAGTTGATACAACATAATCTGAAGCATCAAAATTGACCATAGCGTACCTTCTATTTTTGGGCCTTATTTCGCTATACAGAATATCTCCCTTTTTTATGCTTTTCTTGGCTTGGCCAGGCATATTCGCAACAGGAGAATATTTATTATGCAAAATTGAGCCTTCATAAACATCAGACGTATTTAGGAATATCAACTCGGACTTTCCAAAAGAATGTGTATTTGACACACTTTCACACACATCCCCAAGCCTTACCTCTCTCCATCCATCAACACTCACTTCCCATCACCCCCGACACCGTCCTTCTTCCCTTTCAGCTTCTTTACAGTCTTATCTATACTCTCTAAAAAATGCTTTTCCACCTCGGAAAGTTCATTTTTGGTCCGTTCCTTATACTTGTCATACTCTTCTATTGCCTTTTTAGCGGCTTGTTGGTGGCTGATTTTACCTGCGTGCGTAAGAATCTCACTGTCGCTCATTTTAAGGAACTCGTCTAATTTACTTACCCAGTCGGTCATGTACATGGGCTTTCTGCGCATGGCCTGAAGTTCAGCAAATTCGATATAAGCGTTGACGATGCGGTTTAATACCGCCAATTCATCCTCTGTAAGATAGTTTTTAGCAATCTGAGATTCTGCCTTGGTGGGTCTAGAACCGGTAAAGTTGGTCATTCCCATATAAGGCTTGGAACCATCGGCTCTCAGATAAACAATTTCTGCCGCAGTATGCCCATGGGCCGCCCAGTGCATTTTATTCTGGACCGTTTGAAAAAACTGTTGTGAAATGGCTGCATTAGGTGAATAGTCAATACTGGTGGCATAAATATCTAAAATCTTACGATAAAAAACTTTTTCGCTGGAGCGAATATCCCGGATGCGCTCCAAAAGCTCTTCAAAATAATTGCCTCCGCCCGCTTTTTTCAGCAGATCATCATTCATGGTAAAGCCCTTGATTATATATTCCCTCAATCTTTGAGTAGCCCAGATTCTGAACTGTGTACCCCTGTGGGATTTAACACGGTAGCCGACGGAGATTATAACATCCAGGTTGAAATATTCCACATTATAGGTTTTTCCATCTGCCGCAGTTGTTGCAAAATTTGCAACAACTGATTTTCTATCTAATTCGCCTTCAGTAAAAACATTTTTAATATGGCACGATATTACAGACTTATCCCTTTGGAAGAGTTCGGCCATCTGATTCAATGAAAGCCAAACTGTCTCATCCTCCATTCTGACTTCAATCTTCGTTTTCCCGTCTTCAGTCTGGTACATCAATATTTCGGAATTATTTTTAAAACTCATACCCGATCACCCCCAGTCTTTTGCGGATTTCCTCCTCCAGAGACTTGCGCTTGGCAAACATCTCAGCCAGCTCATCGGTGAGCCTGGTCATCTTTTCCTCAAAAGGTTCCCCGTCATCGGGCTGTTCTTCAATCCCTACATATCTGCCGGGGGTGAGAATATATTCATGGGAGCGTACTTCATCCAAGGTAGCCGATTTGCAGAATCCTTTTATATCCCGATATCTTTCTTTCTCTTTAAGTTTTTCAATTTCATAGGCTGCCTGGGTCTCAGCCACCATGTCCAGTTCGTTATCGATTTCAGCCGGCAGGGGAATTGTTTTTTTCCAATTACGATAAGTATCGGCAATATATTTTATTTCTGTCTCATAATCAAGTTCCCTGTGCTTGCGGTCAATCATGGTACCCATCTTGCGGGCATCAATAAAGAGAATTTCATTGCTGCGATCTCGTCCTCCGGATTTTTTATTCCTTGTTAAAAACCACAGGCAAGCAGGAATGGTTACATTATAGAAAAGATTTGACGGCAGGGTAATAATGCAATCCACCAATTTGTCTTCGATTATATTCTTCCTTATTTCCGCTTCACTGCTTGTATTGGTAGACATCGAGCCATTGGCCATAACAAAGCCCGCTACCCCATTTGGGGAGAGCTTGGAAATAATGTGCTGTATCCAGGCATAGTTGGCGTTTCCCACAGGGGGCATACCATATTTCCAACGAACATCACCGGCCAACCTGTTAGCTCCCCAATCCTTAATATTAAAGGGAGGATTGGCCAATATATAATCCGCCTTCAACATTTTGTGGAGATCGTTAGAAAAAGTATCCGCATCCCGTTCACCAAGGTTTCCGTCAATACCCCTGATAGCAAGATTCATTTTACAAAGCCGCCAGGTGGTAGCAGTGTATTCTTGTCCAAAAATATGGATGTCATCCTTTCTGCCGCTGTGTTCTTCAACGAATCTTTGGCTTTGCACAAACATGCCGCCGGACCCGCAGCAGGGGTCATAAACCCTTCCTCTATAGGGTTCAATCATTTCAACAAGTAGCTTTACAATAGATGGTGGGGTGTAAAATTCTCCTTCCGACGAACCGAACTTTCCAAGGAAGTATTCATAAACCCTACCAAGAACATCTTTTGCTCTTGCTTCCTTATCACCAACTTTAAAGGAAAAGAGGTCGATAAGTTCACCAAGTTTTGTCTTATCTATTTCCGGACGGGCATAGTTTTTCGGCAGTACTCCTTTAAGGGTGGCGTTTTCCTTTTCAATAGCGATCATGGCTTCATCGATAATCTGTCCGATCGTTGGCTGCTTGGCATTTGCTTTTATATACTCCCAACGGGCTTCCTTAGGTACGAAAAAAACATTTTCTTCAGTGTATGCATCAATATCTTCCTCAAATCCTTCACCTTCTTCAAGCAGTTCGTTATATCTTTCCTCAAAAGCGTCGGATATGTATTTCAGGAAAATAAGTCCCAATACAACATGCTTGTATTCCGAAGCCTCAATATTGCCACGCAGTTTATCTGCCATTTCCCATAAATTGTTTTCAAATCCTAAATTTACCGTTGCCATCTTTTGTTTATCCTCCTCACACTAACCTATTATAAATTTTTTCCTTTTCTGCCAGATAACGTTTTTCCGCCCTGGCCACAGTCTCTCTATATAACTCAACTTCCTTTATATATTTTTCCACCAGTTCTTTTTGCTCTTCTTTACTCAGCAGCGGTATTTCCATTTCCTTAATGTCAGTATGATTAATATTTATAATGCTTGTCCCTCGCTGAAAGCTTTTTATAAGTGCTGTTCCGACAGGACTTTCAAAGAATATCTTAAGGTAATCACTTAAAACCTTGCTTTTAGGTCTGATTACAATAACATTGGCCGAGGCGATAACGACACTTTCTTGTTTACGATATACACCCGTTTTAATTGCCGAGCCCCTGCAGGATAGGACTACATCACCGTCTATAAGTTCATATCTTTTGATTTTTCGTTCTTCTTCAGCGATACTGTCCATATTGGAATAATTAATACCGGTATCGGTAAGGTTTGAAATATTTAGCACCAGAATTTTTCCAGGTTTAATATCTTTTTTGAGGATTGATTTTCCCCTGAAAATCTCTGCTATTTCATGGAGTTTAACTCTTTCGAGAGTTGAGGTCTTATACTTTCTGATATTCTCATCATCATCCGAGAGTATGAGTTCAATCCTCCAATCCTTGTTTGAAGCCATTTTTTTGGTCTTCACTAGCTTTACTTTATCGACATAAAGGCCATTATCATAGCCTAAACTTCCCACGCTCACATTTTCTTTTTTGGCAGTACCAATTTTGATTAAATAGGTTTTTATGGCAGTATAGGGCTTAAAAGTACCTTCGGGAAGACTGTAAATACCCTCCAATTGATAGTTAGTCATGATATGCTCACGCAGTTTTGCTTCCGAACCGCCGGCAAATGTAATCTTAGCAGGCAGTACAGTCACCAGCACCCCCCTGTCGGATAAATGCCCAAGCAAGTTCTGGGTTGCCGCAATATCCGGTTTTGAGGACATAAAGCTATGGTCAACGGTTTCAATCTTGCCGCCAAAATCAGGTAATGAATAGATAAAGTCAAAACGGGTATCCATAAGCAGCCCCTGATATATGGACTGATTAAGAATAGTGATGTTCTTAAATCCTTCAAATCCAAGCTTAAGAAGCATAAACATAAGTACATTGGAGGTGGCGAGGGTTATTTTACTTAAAGAATGCTTCTCTACCAAACCTTTGAGACCCGCCAGGCTTTTTTCCGCTTCGGCAATAAGTATGGACTGAGCATCTTCATCGTCTATCTGGCTACAAACATATTCTGTCAAATATGCCGGAGAAAATATCTGTCCCAAGCGGTCATTTTGGAATAGTTTAAGTGTATACTCAATAAGATCAATTTCTTGGGCACTCTTATAAACAGAAGAAAAGAAATCTCTGTCGCCCGGAAAGTATCCCAGGATTGTACTTTCAGTAGATTGCTTCATCAATTGGAAAAGTTGCTCTCCATCTTGCGGAGTTTTCCCCTGTGATTTAACCGCTCGCGCTGTAAGTTTGACGCGTAACATTTCGTTCAACAATTGTTCTCGGGAGGTAATGCCACGTTTAACAAATAAGTTAATAAAGATATCTATTGATGGGTTCACGCTACTCCCCTTCCTAACTAATTATGGAAATTACTCTTTTGGTAGTAGTGTACCACGAATATTTTAGTATGTCTATACTAATAATTATTTTTTAGTTTTTAACACATAAAAAAATCCTGAGCCAGAAGCTCAAGATCATCAATACTTGTATGCTCAATTTATTGAAAAAATACCATAGTTCTTACTTAGCTTGTTCCGTAAACACCAGGGTAAAATAACTGGTAGTCTCTATAAAGTCATTTTGCAAGAGAAGGCCCGAGTTTGTATTCTCCAAAATCGTAAAATCATTAATCCCTTTGCCTTGGGCTCTAAGAAAGGCAGCCGCAAGCGCTGCCGGGGAATCCAAATAATCGTTACCCAAGCGCATAAGGGTTAAATAATCGAAATTTTGCATATACCGCATAGTCTCTCGATCCTTGGCCTGGGCTTCGTGACGGGTCAAATAATGGGAAAAATCAACGGAAGAGATGAGAACGGCATCGTGATCCAAGTAAGCTTCAAGGGCTTGTAAAAGCTGCTTCACTTCCGCTAGGCTTACACTGTGATGTAAAATGACCGGCACAATTTTTGCCTGCGGCAAAAAATAGCGGACAAAGGGAACTAGAGCTCCAATAGAATGCTCACTGGCAAGAACCTCCTCATTTATTACGGCCGTTCCTGTCTTAAGAAGGCAGGAAGCTGCGTCCTGATCCACCGCCACCATCCCGTAAGGTGTCTGCCAGGCGTTATAGCCGGTAATAATCCGGCCTCCCTTATTGGCATGGTTGGGGCCGACTATCACTAGCAGGGCAGGTTCCTGAGCAGCTAATTCTTCCATTACTCCCGCAATGAGTCGGCCTGCCACCAGGTGATGCGGTACTACGGCACTTACAATCTGCCCGTTTAGCTCATATTTCTTTTCTTTTGGTAATGAAAGGTAGGAATGAAGTTCCTGAGCAGTTATAAAACTGGGGTGGCTGGGGACAAATTTGGCATCAGCTTCAATTTTGGCATCTTTCTTGTCCCCTAGCGGACCACATCCGGCCGCTGACAGGGCGCAGCTCAGCAAAAGAACGGCTAGCAGGAATAGACAGTAGCCCGATTTTAAAGCTGAAAATTTAGACATTATTTAATCACAATCCTATCCTGGCTGCCGCCGGTATAAACCGTGCTATTTTTGATATTACTTAAAAGCGGGGCTTCACAGATAAACTCGCCCGGCGAATTCACTCGGGCCAAATAAGTGATCTGGTGCCGGTCTTTACTAACCAAGAAGGTCAGTTTCTGGCCCTTGACTTCCGAAGGATAATTCCAGTAAACATCAGGTTTTTCCTTGTATTCATAGGGACGAGAGATGTAGCTTAAGCCTGTCGGCAGGACATCCACCACTTCATAAATCCCGTTAGGTGCCCTATCCCCAATATTGTAGTTGATCACTACTTTGACCAGATCTGTGCGATTAATGTTCTTGGTTGTCTGGCCGTTAACCATGTAATGGCGACTGAGTTCAAGATCGGTAGCTAGCCCTTTTTTCCCGGCCTTGAAGGCTTCTGCATACTTGGTTATGACCCCGACCTTACCTTCAATTGAATTAAAGCTGATTTTTGGTATATCTGCGGGTAGCAAGGTGAGTTTAAAGGTCTCTTGGCCCTGCAAAGTTTTAGTGACCTGAGAACCGTTTAAGTTATAAGTAAAGCTTACGGGAGAGTTCTTCATGTATTTTAAATTGTATTTAAGGATTTGAACTTGTTCCACCGTGTTGAGGATATCTTGACCGGGGTTTTCCAGCAGGTACTGATAGAGTTCGTGTTTTTCAGGCTGATCCAGGCGGGCCGCCAACATAGCCATCTGGCTAGTAGCTGTCACGATGTCGTCCTGATCGCCGGCCACCTTAATCCTGGTCACAGCCCCAAGGTCTTCGGCATAGTCCTGCCTAAGCTCCCGGTACACTTTCTCGGCATAAGCCCCGTCTCCGATTTCCAAGAGGGCCAGGGCCAAATTGATCTTGACTTCGGGTTCTAGATTCGGTTCTTGCAGGTAGTCATTGATTTGCAGAAGTACGGGCTGTTTAAGCGCTGCTAAACCCAAAAGAGCTAAACTCCTGTCATCTTCTTTTTGGCTCTCCAGAATGCTATAAAAGTAACCTGCTAAAGCATGGCTGTCAAAGACTTCCGGACTATTGACAGCTACCATGGCACTCAAGCCCAGTTCGCTCTCGGCATAAGGCAGAATGCTGAGCCCACCGTCGGGCTGCTGGTAGCTAAGAAGAGAATCCTGGTCTTCTCGAGAAATATACCCTTCATCCGGGAAGTATTGATTTAGAAGCCTTCCGGCCTCATGGGCAGCCAGAGCTTGTTCCAAACGGCTGCCGTTATTCCAGGCCAGCTGATACAGGC
This sequence comes from Peptococcaceae bacterium, assembly GCA_012520405.1. Taxonomy (GTDB): domain Bacteria; phylum Bacillota; class Desulfitobacteriia; order Desulfitobacteriales; family Syntrophobotulaceae; genus JAAYMU01. The sequence goes on along the minus strand of JAAYOJ010000003.1, from coordinate 21,569 downwards.
CTCGAAGGTACTGGCTTTTCTCATAATCGCAGAAAATCAGATCTGTGGGCTGCTTAGGGGAACCCATAATCTTAATATTATCTGTCAAAAGTTCCTGCCTGGTCACAGTTCTTTCCTGAAATGATTGCCGGACTGTAAATTCCTTAATAATGCTGTCTTGTAGCTTGTCACCTTGGGCTACAGCATGAAGGGTATACTTTCCTTCTTGCAAAACCGGAAGCTTTAAGTCCACGGACTGAAAAGCCCTTCCTTTTAGCATATAAGTCTGCTCCACCCCGTTAGGATCTGTAAGTCTGAGATTATAGGATATTTCCTGCCCGTCCGTGAGTTTTTCCCCGAATGAGCGAAGCATCACCACTGGGGAATCACCCGCCAGATAAATCGGATTGTGGATTATTTCCATAAAAAACGGCAGTTTTACCGGGATGTGCACTGTACCGCTTCCGGCCTCAAGGTTACTAGTGAAGGCATGGTAAGTGACGCGCCAGGAAGTAAGGTTATCGGGCAGTTCAAACTCTACTGCGGCCTGACCCCGGCTATCGGTTTGAAGCGTGGCAAACAGGACCGTATCCCTGAAATCTTGGCGCTCTCCCGCTCCTTCCCCTCCTTGCTCCGCTCCTCCCCTGTAAAAGGGATGATCGTGTGACCTCCAGCTACGTTGAAAGAGATAATAGTAATCCCCGTACAGGGAGTTAAGGAAATTGACATTTTGATCCCGTAAACTGAAAAGAGCTTCATCAACCAGGTTAAGGTTAATCGAAGCATCCTTAACCGGTTTACGATTGGCATCAGTGACCTGAACATCTAGTTTAACCTTTTCCCCGGGACGGTAGGCGCTTTTATCCGTATGAATTTTAACATCCAGCGCTTTTGTTTTCCGATCAAAACCCACCGCCAGCGGGGAAGCCTCGTAATAGTTAAGACCGTCGAAATAAATCGCGCCGACATTAACATTGGGAATATGCTGAGTGATAAAGGAAAATCCGTACTGCGAACTGTTGGATACCTGATAAGACTCAATAAAGCTTTGGCCGCGGTAATAGAGTATACTCCCGGCGGAGGTAAGTAGTTGTTGGTCGTTGACCATCAAAGTGACTTCAACTTCTTCCCCCGGCTTAAATCCATCTTTTCCAGTTTGGTTCTGCAGGTAGTAGTACTGGTAATTCGGGTCGGATCTGCTTAGGCCGCCTATCTGAATTCGCCGTATAAACTGGCGTCCATGGGAGTCTTGGGCTGTAAGCTCAAGATAATAGCTGTTTTTAGCATTATCTACCTGCCCGCTGTATTTTACCGCACCGTCAGCGTCAGTGGTCAGTTCGAAATCTTCTAGGTGTTTAGTAGAATATTCATAATAATAAGTTGGCACTACTTGCTTGCTGATAAAATCGTAATGCCTGCCTGTTTCCACCGGCGTCCAGATTTCCTGGTAAAGACTTGCTTTAATCCTGCTCTGGACTACCGGTCCCTTTAAAAAATGTTCCTCAGCTATAGGATGGCCGTTGTTAATAGCTGTCAAATCAACATTGAATAATTTAGCTTCAAGGGTATAGCCATCGGCAGTAGCTTGAGCTTGGCCTGTCAGGTAAACTTGGCTCTGGAAGACATAAAATTCTCCCGAGCAAAATATTTCTCCGGCCTCCGGCAGAAGAGCGTTTACGCCTAGGGAAACATATCCATAGGGGTTGTAATGCTCATTATGCAAATATCCTGTGCAGGAAATTTCTGCTTCCCCATACTGATTGGTTGTAACTGTACCGCTTTTATCCCCACAGAAATAATCCAGTTTAAGATCAGGCACCGGAGTACCTTCAAAGAAAGAAGTATTAGCCAGGAAGTTTACTTTATCTCCTCTGAAGACAGCTCTTTTATCCTGGGTCAGTGATAATTTGTAGGATGGTTTTTGATAAGTCTCCACGGAAAATCCTCTGGAGATAAGAACAATATCGCCATCGGCTTTAATTTGCAGATAATAATAGCCTGGCTTTAAAATCGGCAGCTTTATCTGCCCGGTAAAAATTTTATCCTGAATATTTATCCTTTGGGTCTGAATTGGAGCAGCTTGGGCCCCTTCATAGTAAGGACCGTCCGTACCCCAAAGTTCAAGAATGACTTCTTGTATGGGTGGGGTATCCTTACCCCTGGCCGAGACTACTCCCCAAAAATTAACTGTATCGCCCGGCTTATAAAGCTCCCGGTCCAGGTAGAAGTATTTCCAATAATCCATGGCCTGGGGTTTCCCCGTTGTTTGCATCCAATTCTCCCTGCTCTCCAGGGGAACCAGGGTTTCCAGATCGGCACTTCTGACTAGGGCATAATCTTTCTGGTCACTGAATAAGTTAGCATCAACCAGGACAACCCCTGTATCATCCCCTTTTTGCACCAGGCCCTTACTTTCTACTACTACTTCCACACCGGCAGCGGGAGATTTTGTTTGGAGATTGTGAGCCCAAAACAAGCTCTTTTCTGTTCCCTGGGATAAATAGACCGCCAGGTCGCTGACCTGGAACCAGACTTGGCGCACACAGTCCTTCACTGAGAACTCTGCCGCGTAATAGCCAGGCTGCAGCGTTTGGGGAAAAGCAAGATAATGGGTATAAGTGTCGGCGCTTAGGAGTTTGGTGTCATAGCCGGCTATTTTATAGGCCGGGTTCAACTCTTCTTGATATTGATTCCAAGCCAGATAGGACCATCTGGGGATTTTATCCCTCTGTCCAAGAGATTTTTTAAATTCCTGATAACCGGGATAGCGGTAAAGATCGATGTGAACCGCTAGCTCGCCGGCCTTAACGTCTCCACCATAGAAATGAACAGGAAATACCGGCTTTTCAGTAGTGGAAAATTCAGTCAGAGCGGTATCCAGGCTCAGAACAAATGATTCTGTTTCCTGCTGCAGAGGGGCGGTTTCAAAGCTAAAGGCATATTCTTGGGCTAAGGTTTCCTTGGTCCCCTTAAGGGCCAAATCTTTCTGCAACACAACTTGGTAAATTGTGGCCGGCTCCAGTTTATCCGGTACAAACACCAGAGTTTTTTTGTGTTTTTCCCAACTACCTTTGACCTGAGGCGAAATGCTAAAATAGTCTTTTGCAGTATTAAGGTCAAAGTTATCATGGGAGAAGGTGATCTCTATCCCGGTATTTATTGGCACATTGGTCGTTTGATTAGCGGGCAAAGAACGGACAACATGGAATTTGCTCTTAGTCTGAAAAGCCCAGCTCATATTTTCTCTGCCGCTTCCATCCTGATCATAAGACAAAGTATAAATCTTATTAGGGTCCAACTTGGCAAGCGGAATAATTTTATATTTCTTTCCCCCATCCATTTTATCCAGACTATAGTCAAATTGAGGCTCAATTTTTAAGGCTTCCTGGACTTCATTTTTAGCCAAGGGCTGATTGCTGGACAGTAAAAACTCTGTATCGATTTCAATTCCCAGGCGGTCTGAATTTAAAGCTACAATGTTGACTTCAGCGGCTTGGGCCGGCTTGAGAAACAAGCCCGTGCCGCCCATGCCCCAGAATATTCCAGCCAGTAAGGCTACAACTATAGCTATACTGATTACGGCCTGCCATTTTCTTCTCCTAAGACCCTGGATGTTAGTGCCGGTGTTCATCGGCAGCCACCTCCTCTATATATGCATCCATAAACTAAAGGGCAAATAGTGAAAAAAGTTACATTCCTGTGGAAAATTCTCCATCTAGTTCCTCTTCCCTTTTTTAAAAGGAAAATTTTTAAGCGCATTCGTATTTTTTTATGTATATGAAAAGAAAAAGGATTCATGCTCATTAAGCATAAACCCTTAAGGCACTCTTTAGCGCAACTCTACCACCTCATAACCTGCGTCTGTAACGGCATTTTTCAGTAGCTCATCACTGATTTCCCTCTCCAAAGTAATGCGGGCAGTCTTTTTTTCCAAGTCTACTACTGCCTGTACACCCTCCAAAGCGTTTAGAGCTCTTTCCACTCGTCCGGAACAATGCAAACAGCTCATTCCTTCAATAGTCATAGTTTTCTGCATGGTCATCCCTCCTTGATATATATTTTCAGTCTTAAACATCTTTAATCTCAAAGCATTGGAAACCACGCATACCGAGCTTAAACTCATAGCCGCTGCCGCAAACATCGGGCTTAACTTCCAGCCGAGCAAAGGATAAAAAATACCGGCAGCTAAAGGTATGCCTAAGGTATTATAAAATAAAGCCCAGAACAGATTTTGTTTAATGTTTCTGACTACTGCTTTACTCAGCTGAATGGCGGCAGTAGCATCCAACAGGTCGCTTCTCATTAATACAATGTCGGCAGACTCAATCGCTATATCAGTTCCGGCCCCTATAGCTATCCCGATATCAGCTCTGGTCAGTGCCGGAGCATCGTTAATACCATCCCCAATCATGGCCACTTTCCGGCCGCTCTCCTGGATATTACGAATTTCCCGTTCTTTATCCTGGGGCATAAGCTCGGCAATTGTTCTGTCGATATTTAGTTGGCGGCGGATCGCCTCGGCGGTTTTTTTGTTGTCCCCCGTGAGCATAATGGCCTCAATTCCCATCTTGGCAAAGCTATCTAAGGCAGCCTTACTGGTAGCTTTCACCACATCAGCCACGGCAATAATCCCTAAGATCTTGTCCTGATCGGCAAAGAAGAGAGGCGTTTTGCCTTCCTCAGCCAGACTGTTTGCTTTAGCCGCTAAGTTTCCGATTGGGATCTTGTTTTCAGTCATCAGGTTCAAGTTTCCGGCTAAGTATTTTTTATTATTAAGTATAGCTTCAATTCCCCTGCCCGGTATTGCCAGGAAATCTTCTACCGGATAAAGCTGTAGTTCCAAACGCTCTGCCTCTTCCACAATAGCCTTAGCCAGAGGATGCTCTGAAGATTTTTCCAAGGAAGCGGCAAGCCGCATAAGCTCCTTATCCTCAAGATCCGCTACTCCACTGTCTATTATAAGGTCAGTTACTCGCGGTTTACCCTCGGTTATCGTCCCGGTCTTATCTAAAACTACGGTTTGAATCTGGTGCGCAATTTCCAGGGCCTCTGCCGATTTTATCAGGATTCCTTTCTCCGCACCTCGCCCTGTACCCACCATAATTGCAGTAGGAGTGGCGAGCCCTAAGGCGCAGGGACAAGAGATAACCAATACGGCTATACCGATGGAAAAAGCAAATTCAAAGGGGTAGCCCCTAAGCAGCCAGATCGTAGTTGCCAATAGAGCGATCACGATCACAGTCGGAACAAAATAACTACTGATACGGTCCGCCAGCTTGGAGATGGGTGCTTTAGAAGAGGCTGCTTCTTCCACCAAACGGATAATCTGAGCCAGGGTGGTATCATCTCCGACCTTTAAGGCCTCAAATTTAAAAGTCCCCGCTATATTAATACTGGCTCCGGTCACCCTATCCCCTGTTTTTTTGTCTACCGGCATGCTTTCCCCCGTCAGGGCTGATTCATCCACTGAGGAATTGCCTTCCACAATAATGCCATCAACGGGAATCGTCCCCCCCGGTTTAACAATAAGAATGTCCCCTACCCGGACTTCTTCCACCGGTATCTCACTTTCTATATTATCTCTGATTACCAGCGCTGTTTGGGGAGCTAAGTTTATCAGCCTCTTGATTGCCTCGGAAGTTTTTCCCTTGGCTCTGGCTTCCAGATATTTGCCCAGGGTGATTAAAGTCAGGATTATTCCCGCTGACTCGAAATACAAATCCTTAGCATAATGCTCGGCTAAGCTTAAGTCCATATGCCCCAGGCCGTAGCCGATTCTGTAGATAGCGAAAACTCCATAGACTAAGGCCGCCGCCGAGCCGATAGCTATGAGGGAATCCATATTGGGAGCCCGCTTAAATAAGCTTCTGAAACCGACTAGAAAATACTTATTATTGACAATGGCTATCGGTAAAACCAGCAGAAATTGAGTAAAAGCAAAGCTAAGGGCATTTTCAGGTCCTAAGAGCAGGCTATGTAGCGGCAGGCCGAGCATATGACCCATAGCAACATACAAAAGCGGAACTGAAAAAAGTATGGAAACAAACAGACGTTTTTTCATTTGCCGAATTTCTTGTTCCGCAGGATTAGAAGCGGGTATAGCGCCAGCAGCGGCAGCCCCGCCTGTAATAGCGGTTGCTGGGGTCTTGCCGGAAGAGACAAAAGCATTATACCCGGCCTCTTGAACCGCTTTGATAATCGAATTATTATCAAGAGCCTGCTCATCATATTCCACGCTCATGCTGTTTTGTAAGAGGTTAACACTGACCGTTTGTACCCCCTCAAGGTTACTTACAGTTCTTTCAACATGGGCTGAACAGGCGGAGCAAGTCATCCCGGTTACGTCGAATTTCTGCTTAATCAGAAAAATCACTCCTTACAGGCCAAAACATACTCCCCTAGTTAAAGCCAATTGGCCAAACTTTTTTAATGCCTAAAGTGCAATTATACTATTAAGTTAGAGACTAAGGATATTGTATAAAAAATAAAGCGAAAAACAAAATGCCGCCCTAATTGAAAGCGACATTTTTCTATATGTCCAGTTTTCTATTTGAAATATTATATAGCAAATTAGATATCTCACCCGGCGTCCTCGTCATTGCTCGCTCTCATTTTTCTAATATATTCAACCACAGTTTCATCGTCTTCTTCCCCAATAACATTGGTCAGGAGAAAATTAAGACCCGGAATAGAGTTTTTATCCGGAGATTCCTCTGATTGTATGAAAATGCTTAGATCATTGAGATCAGTAAGTTCGGAGCTTGTTAAATCCTCATTGATTTGGGGGTCGATAAGCTCAGTTCCCAGGTCATCTAAAATTAAATCATTAATTGGGTAAGAGGCTACCGCCCCGGCAATCTCAGGACTGGGAGCTTCCGGAACCGGAGTGACCGAACTTTGAGCCAGGGACTTAGGAGCAGTAAACCCGAAAACGGACTTGGGTGTAATATCTCCAGAAATATCTGCTCCTGACTTAAGCGGATTTCGAACCGCAGAGGGAGATTCATGGTCAGGAGAAAGCTGTCTTGACGCTGACTGGCTAGAGTATTCTTCCAGCAATGCTTTTTTAAGCGCAGTTTTCACCACAGATGCTCTTTCCTCGGGCGTAAACTGGCATAAGGCCCGCCACAGCTCAAAGTCATCATTTTCAGATATATACAGCACTAAATATCCTGAAGTTTTCATTTATCAACAGATACTTTCCTTGTTAAATTATTTACCAAGTTAGCTGCCATAATACGAAATCCCGTTGCATTGCCGAATTGGGGATCCTCAATCAACACTTTATTATCAAGGGTAAGATAATCATACACCATTTCCCCGACTTTGCCACCGACTAGAATAGTATGAATCCTTCCGGCCAGGGGCTTTAAGATTTTATTAATTTCTCTGGAAATATCCGCCCCTAATTGAGCGAGCATTTTATTCTTTATAGGATTAAGGTCGATTGCACCATTGCTCCAGGGATATAGCCCCTTATTTACTCTGAATATTTTGTCCAGTTCTTTATCGTCAGTTTCAATGGGATTGGTGTGATCCATGGTCATTTCCTTCAGTTTTTCGGCTACCCCGGCATAAACCCACTGCAGTCCTTTTTCCAAACTGAAAGAGTTAGGTGGGTCAAGCATAATACCGTCATGAAAAGTAGCAATATCCGTAGTCCTAAAGCCCGGATCGATAACCACTACGTAACCGGCAAACAATTTAGGATCTTTGGGCGTACTGTCCTCGTTCAGAGTCTCCTTAATAAACACGCCGTAACTTTGGGGCAATACTCTTGATCTAAGAATATTCATACTGCGGACTTGTCCTTTAAAGGGACCGGAGAGAAAGGTTACGGAAAATGAACCCTTTAATTCAGCTTCATATTTATCTTTAAGAGGAGCAAAATATTTTACGGGTACTCCTGTTCCTAAATAAATATTGGTCTTGGGATAAGGCTGGGCTAACGCCAACCCGGCAATAAGAAGGGACATCGCTTCTTCATCGGTGGATTTATCCTCATCCCAGCAATAATGAGCTTCTTTAGGGTTAAGACTTTCGGCCAGACTGCCCATGAAAAAATGCCTCTCTACCCCTGTGGAGTTGTTTTTAACAATAACATCCAAGGAAGCTATTTGCTTTTCAAGATCACTGCCTTCTACTTCCTTTACACCGCCAAGAGTTGAGAAAATCCTTTCATTCCCGTTACAAATTACTGCCGGGAATAAAATCTTTTTATCGCCAACATCAAGTTTAATGGCACCAAAACCGGGATCCGCCCCAGCAACAAGTATGTCATTCTCGAACACGAATTCTCCCCCTATCACCAAAAAAATATAAATTCCGAGTTTATTCGTTTTATTTATTGTATACTAAAACATTGTTCTTGGGAAGATTAGCTATACTTCTATTTCCAATTTCTTGGGCGAATAATTTATTTTTCCAGGGAAAGAATAAATTTAGCATTATGGAAAGGAGCTGTAAATTGTTAGCAGGTATTTTTCGCACGACTATTCTGTATTTGATAGTTGTGTTAGTACTGCGGTTAATGGGTAAAAGGCAAATTGCTCAGCTTCAGCCATTTGAGTTAGTTATAATTTTAATGATCTCCGAACTGGCCGCAGTCCCTAGCGAGGATGTAGCGATTCCCCTGATTTCAGGCTTACTGCCGGTTTTAGTATTGTTCTTATTAGGTGTCACAATTTCACAAATAACCCTGAAAAGTGAAAAAGCCAGAGCATTTATTTGCGGGACCCCTACCCTGCTTATCAATAAAGGTCACATCTTGGAAAGTGAATTGCGGAGACTGCGCTATAGTATAAGCGACCTAATGGAGCAGTTGCGAGCTAAAGACATGCCTAATATTGCCGATGTGGAATACGCTATTTTAGAAACCAACGGTGATTTAAGCGTTATTCCTAAGGTCATGAAACGTCCGGCCACTCCTGAAGATTTAAACCTTCAACTTCCGAGTGAAAATTTAGCATCTACGCTTATTATGGACGGGATTTTGCAAGACAAAAATTTCCCCCACGCCAACGTCACAGAGGCTTGGCTAATGCAAGAACTGAAAAAAGCAGGCATTAAAGATTACCGTCAAGTGCTAATAGCCAGCGTTGACGGCAAGGGCCAGCTTTATGTCCAAGCCAAGTCAAAATAAGTATTTAATAAGTCTAAATTCAAAACCAGTATGGGGTGAAAATATATGCGTGCTACACTCGTGATTGTGTTAGGGTTCATTATACTTTTTGGTTCTGCCATCCTGGTAAGCCACAAGGTGAACGTAACTGCCGGCATAATAGAAGAAAGTCTTGAGCAGGTAAGTACTCTTATTGAAACGGATGAATGGGACAAGGCCTCCCAAATAATTAATAACAATTATGAGAGCTGGCAAGAAGCCAAGCGATGGTGGGCTCTTGTTGTAAACCACAATGTTTTAAATAATGTAGAAATCAGTTATCAGAGGTTAAATCGGCTGGTTTATTACCAAGAAAAATCCTTTTCTCTGGCGGAACTTGATACATTAATAACTCTTCTTAAGGATATCCCCGAAACGGAAAGCTTAAGAATCATCAATATCTTCTAAAGTTTGGGGAGTGAATTATTTGAAATGGCAACAATTCATTAGAAGTTATTGGGGGTTAGTGAATAAAAACGAACTGATGGCTTTGGGAGGACAGGTAACATACTATTTGTTGCTGTCCTTTTTTCCGTTATTGATCTTTTTTTTTACTTTGGCCGGTTTTGCCGAACTCAGCAGTGAAAAAATATTTAACGAATTAGAATACCTTCTACCTGCTGAGGCCTTGCAAATAGTGGAAAATATTGTTTACGAAATTTTCTCCACCCATAACCCTACACTTTTATCCTTTGGTATGTTGGGGGCAATCTGGGCCTCCACGAACGGAATTAAGGCCTTGCTGCGTGGTATGAGAAAGGCTTATGGTGTAGCAGAAGAACAAGGTTTTATAAAATTAATCTTAAGTTCGCTGGTAGTGCTATTTACAATCTCTTTAACTCTAATTATCTCTTTGTTAATTAATCTCAGCGGAAAATCTTCAAGTGTTATTTTCTCCAAAATGTCTTTTATAGTCTTATTTTTATTCCTTGTTTTTGCCATTGTCCTTTTTAACCGCATAGCAACCAACGCCCAATATTCCTTAAATCTGATCCTACCAGGGTCCCTGTTTTCCTCCGTAGGTTGGCTGTTGCTTACTTTGGGCTTTTCCCTTTACTTTAGACATTTTAATAGCTACTCCCTGGTTTATGGGAGCTTGGGCGGCATCATGATTCTTTTGCTATGGCTTTACTGGAGCTGTGAAGTCCTTCTTCTGGGATGCGCCCTGAACGCTGTATTAATAGAGCATTATAATCTAGAAAAATCCAAGGTTGCAAAATAGTCTTCAATAGTTTCAGCCCGGCGAATCATTTCAACTGTCCCGTCAGTTTTAAGCAGTAGCTCTTTGGATCTTAACTTGCCGTTATAATTGAAACCCATAGCATGCCCATGGGCTCCGGTATCATGAATCACAAGTAGATCTCCGATCTCGATTCCTGGGAGCTTTCTGTCAATGGCGAATTTATCGTTATTTTCGCACAAGCTGCCGGTGACATCATACATATGGTCACAGGGAGCATTTTCTTTGCCGCTAACTGTTATATGGTGATAAGCACCGTACATACCCGGACGCATGAGATCAGCCATACAGGCATCAACCCCGATGTAGTCCTTATAGATTTCCTTTTTATGAAGAACCCTGGTTACCAGATAACCATAGGGGCCGGTAATCATTCTGCCACATTCCATGGCCACTTTTAAAGGATGCAAGCCGGCAGGCACAAGAATTTTGTTGTATACTTTTTCAATTTCCCGGCCCAGATAGTTCAGATCAACCGCTTCTTGTTCCGGGCGGTAAGGAATACCTATGCCGCCGCCGAGATCAATAAACTCAACTCTAATATTCGCCCGGCGTTTCAATTCGACAGCCAGTTCAAACATCATGCGAGCTGTTTCCACGAAATAATCAGGATCAAGTTCGTTCGATATCACCATGGTATGAAGCCCAAAACGTTTAGCTCCTAATTTTTGAGCCTTCAGATAGCAGTCAAATATTTGATCTTTGGCTACCCCGTATTTAGCATCCTCGGGCTTGCCGATAATGGAATTGCCCTCCTGGCGAAGAGGACCAGGATTATACCTGAAACAGATCATTTCCGGCATTCCGGCTACACGATCCAGGAAATCTATATGGCTGATATCATCAAGATTGATGATAGCACCCAATTCTTTGGCTTTTATATACTCCTGGGCCGGAGTATCATTGGATGAAAATACGATTTCTTCTCCTACCAGGCCCACTCTCTCAGCCAAAATAAGCTCGGGCAGTGAACTGCAATCCGCTCCGATCCCTTCAGCGGCTAAGGTTTTCAGAATATAAGGATTGGGGGTCGCTTTTACGGCAAAGTACTCTTTAAACCCCGGTGCCCAAGCAAAAGCTGCCTTCAGGGCTCTGACATTATCTATAATCGCCTTTTGATCATAAATATGAAACGGGGTTCCAAACTCCTCGGCAATTTGTTCTAGCTGGTCTGCGGAAAAGGGCAATGATTTCTTAGTCATTGTGTTACCTCCTAAAGTTATCACCGGCTTAATATAACGCTGGCTTCGGTATTAAAATATGAACATAAAACGGCCTAAAAAAAATACGGTTCTACCCGTAAACCGTAAATTCTATAATCCTGGTATTAAGAAAAACATAAACCAGTAAAATTTTTTGGTTCCCGGATAGCGCTTCATCCTACCAGGACGACAGTCTCAGACTCTTTCCAGCCTGAGCCCAGTATAAATCTTCGGCAAAGATTTATACTTCGGCGGCTAATCCCTTGGATGCTGTTCACAGACTGCCGTCTCCCAACACCTACTCCTAATAACCGCGCCTCTACCCTGTTTATGAAAAATTATATTTTATACTACCATATTTACTTAACAACTTCAACCACATAGCCTGTTAGCTGCCTTTCTTCATTTCCTCCCCATCTTCTTGATAAATATCCAATTTGGGCAGTTCGTCCAGTGACTTTAGCCCGAAATGGAGTAAGAAATGCTCTGTGGTACCATATAGAATCGGCCTTCCCGGACTGTCTTTACGGCCGACTTCTTGCACCAGGCCTCTTTCAACCAGGGTCGCCAAAGATCTGTCGGACTGAACTCCCCTTATAAAGTCTATCTCCCCCCGGGTAATAGGCTGGCGGTAAGCAATAATAGAAAGTACTTCTAAAGCAGCATTGGATAAGATCTGAACAGGCTGCTTGTAGAGAGTTTCTATATAAGAAGCCATTTCCGGCTTGGTTCCTAACCGGAAACAATTATCAATCTCTACTATAGTTAGGCCGCTGTCCTTACTTTCATATCTTTCTCGCAGACCCTCAAGAAGTTCGACAACACCTTGCTCTGAAATCTCCAGAATATCAGCCAACTTAGATATACTCAGAGGCTCTTTGGCTACGAACAACAAAGCCTCCAAGGCGGCCATTTCCTGATCAGCAAACAGCATTAGACTGGCACCTCGTTATTAAAATCCCAAGCTTTTTCGGTAGGAACTACAAATATATCACTATCTTTTCCGGTTTGTTCCGCCCTAATTCTGCCTTCTTTTAACAATTCCAAAATTGACAAAAAAGCAACCACAACTTCTATTCTTGTTTTATGTCTCAGCAGCTGAGTGAATTTCATTCCTCGGGGATGAATAATCATCCGACGGATAATATCTTTAGTCATAACTTCCAGTGAAATCTCTTCCGGCTGCACATATTGGATGTCTTCACCTTTTTCCACTCTTACAAGCACAGCTTGAAAAGCTCGCCAGAGATCATCCATATCGACCCCCTGTAAAGGATTGGAGCGGGGCATGCGGGAATAAATATCCTCAAGGTCGATCTCCCGGAAATATCTATGGCCTGAAGACTCTACTTTGGAACCTAAAAAACTGGCTGCTTCCTTAAAAGCTTTATAGGTAATCAACCTGTCAATCAGGTCCTGTTTCATCTCTTCTTCCTGCCCAATATCCTCTTCGGTTTTTTGCGGCTTGGGCAGGAGATGGCGAGATTTAAGGTAAAGCAGCTGGGCGGCCAGTACCAGAAACTCGGAAGTTATCTCCATATCCAGTTCTTCCATTTTTCGGACCGTCCCAACAAACTGATCGGCAATCAGGGCAATAGGAATATCGTAAATGTCAACTTTGTTTTGCTGAATTAAATGCAAAAGCAAATCTAACGGCCCCTGAAAAACCGGGAGCTCAATATAAGTTGCGGATTTAAGTGCTGCCATTAAAAACCCATCACTTTTCGGACTTCGTCCAAGGTTTGGCCGGCAACAGCCCGTGCTTTTTCAGCTCCTTCAGCCAGCACCTGTTCAACCTTATCTTCCGATGCCCACATTTGACGTCGTTCTCGGCAAGGGGCCAGAACTTTATCAATGTTTTCAGCTAAATATTTCTTACAGGCTACACAACCAATTTTACCTTCCCTGCATTCCTGTTCTATTGTAGTTACATCAGGACTGTAAATTTTATGGAATTTGTAAACTACGCATACTTCGGGATGGCCCGGATCATCTTTGCGGATTCTCTGGGGATCGGTAACCATCTGCCTAACTCTAAAACCAATCTCATCAGGAGAAGCTGTAAGTGAAATAGCATTATTATAACTTTTACTCATTTTGCGCCCATCCACACCAGGCAACAGCGGGACCTCGCCGATTAATTCCTTGGGTTCGGGAAAAACTTTATCAAACAAGTGATTAAATCGGCGAGCAATTTCCCGGCAAAATTCTATATGGGGTATCTGATCTTCCCCTACCGGGACAACTGCAGCTTTATAAACTAGAATATCTGCCGCCATTAACAGTGGGTAACCTAAAAAACCATAAGTATGCAAATCCTTGCCTTCTGAACCAAGTTGCTGAATTTGATCTTTATAGGTCGGAACCCTTTCCAACCAGGAGATAGGCGTAAACATAGAAAGCAATAAATGCAATTCGGCATGTTCTTTTACTTGAGACTGGGCAAAAATAGCACATTTTTGGGGATCAAGCCCTACACTAAGCCAATCCAGGGCCATTTCTTTGGTTAACTCCTTAAGATTCAGCTTATCTTCATAACCTGTGGTTAAGGCATGCCAGTCTACAACTCCAAAAAAGCACTCATACTCATCCTGAAGTTTTACCCAATTTTGCAAAACGCTTAAATGTCCGATATGAAGCGAACCAGTGGGTCGCATACCACTAAAAATTCTTTTTTTCAAAGTAATATCTCCTTTATTTTTTTCTGGAATGAATAATTTCTTGTAGGTATTGTATTTCTTCTTCTCTGGTCTTGATTTGCCCTCTAAGCCAAAGATTTCTAATCTCCTGCAAAACAAGGCCAATTTCCGGCCCCTCTTTAAGGCCAAGTCTTATTAAATCACTGCCGGTAGTTTTCATATCTACTCCCGATAATGCTATTATATAACGTTTAAGGGCGGTTGCAAATTGGTTGTCCAAGGCCAGGACATCACGAATCACGACCGGAACACCAAAAAGAATTTTATCAAGTTCAACAGCATCCAGGGCTTGAATTTGATCCGTTTCTTCAAGGTATTGCTGCAACTTTTCCTTTGTTTGCCCATACTCTGTAGTAATTTTCAACATACTTCTACTTAATGATAAGCGCTCGATAATAGTTTCTATTTGTTCGCTACGGAAATTCTTAATACTAACCAGCCAACGCTTCTCCAACGGCCAAGGTCCGACGTTTTGTTGCTCAGTAAAACTCCAAGGCAAATCAACCTTAAACCAGTTTGTTAAAACACCGGTCTGCAAGAGTTTAAGGCCCATGGCTTGGTAATTCCGCTCGGTATAGATAAGCAGTAATTCCTCAGTGAATCTTTCCGGGCTCACTTGGGAAAATACATCTGCTTCCAAAGCTGTGGTTATGGCATCCCCAGTTACTTTAGCCAGCTTAAAATTATACCTACCGGCAAAGCGCACGGCCCTCAAAATACGGGTAGGATCATCTATAAAGCTCAAATTATGCAAAAAACGGATTTCACCCTGTTTCAAATCACGCAAACCACCATAATAGTCAATCACTTGGCCGTAGCTCTCCCGGTTTAAACACATAGCGAGAGCATTGATAGTGAAATCTCGACGAAACAAATCCTCCTTCAGAGAGGAGGTTTCTACCACAGGCAAAGCCCCTGGGAAATCGTAATTTTCTCTTCTTGTACTGGCAATATCAATATGAGTTCCGTCAGTAAACTGCAAGCTAGCTGTGCCAAAGGGTTCATGAAGGACAAGTTTGCAAGGCTTTAATTCAAGGCTTAAACTCTTGGCAAACTTAATTCCGTTACCCTCAACCACAATATCTAAATCCTTGGTTGGCATTCCCAGAAACAGGTCGCGTACGAAACCTCCAACTAAATAGACAGCGGAAGTACAACTGTCCGCAACTTTTTTAATTTTAGCCAAAAGAGCCTGCTGCTCTGCCGGCATCTTTTTTATTTGGTTTAAAGTCTGTTCTCTTCTGGCGGCACTTCTTTGCTCTTCCAGTTGACTGGAGACCGGAACCACGCTACGGTAAAGCAAACTGAGAATATCCGATCTGGAAACAATCCCGACCAGCTGACTGTCATTGACAACGGGTAATCTGCCGATATCATGGGTAACCATTAAAGCATGAGCCTCTTCCCAGCTTTGGTCGGGATTCACAGTCACTACATCCCTGGCCATAAATCCTTTAACCGGCGCATGATTCAACCCATGTTTCAAGGCTTTATCCACATCTCGGCGAGAAATTACCCCCTTTAGTTGCTCCTTGTTATCAACCACAGGCACCCCGGTATGTCCATACTTTAAAAGCAATTCCCCAACCTCAGCCATACTGGTATCCGGGGATACGGTTTTTACCGGAAAACTCATAATATCCTTGATAGGATAAGCTTTCGTTACTCTGGAGCGAATCTCATTTTTTAGCTGGGTCAGAACGAAATCAATATCTCCCTGTTTGACAACGGCTGAGGCCGCTTTATTATGTCCTGCACCGCCAAAAGCTTGCATAATCTTATTAACCGGCAAACTATCCCCTCGCGATCGGCCCACGATATAAATTCGGTCTTCCATTTTGACCACAATAAACCAAACAGCAGCACTTTCAATCTCACCAAGGCGATGAGCCAAAAGAGCCAGGCCTCCGCTATACATATTGGATTCCGCGTAAGATATATAAACCGGTGTGCCATTGAATTTCTCAGTCTGACCATTATCCAGCAATTGTTGAAAAATATCCATTTGTTCCCGTGTTAGCGGCCGACGCAAATAATCGGAAATAACTCCAAGTTGGGCCCCTTGCTCCAAAAGAAAAGCCGCTGCTAAAAGGTCACGGGACGTGGTGCTTTCAAACAGCAGACTGCCTGTATCATCGTAAATTCCTAAGGCCATAAGAGTAGCATCAAAACTGCTGATTTTAATTCCCCTGCTGACAATCATCTCCACCAAAATTGTGGTACAGGCCCCAACTGTTTGAATGCTTATATTTTCATGCTTAGGCCCATTGTATGGGTGATGGTCAAAAATTTTTAACTTGGCATTTTTTAATTTTTCTAATACTTTTCGGTTACTTACTGCTCTTTGCAGATCGTAAGTATCTACCAGGATGATTTCCTGAACCTTATCCGGCTCAATATCTTTCAAGCGGATATAGGGCAGCTGTTCCTTGGCCAAAGCAAGAAAATCCTGGACTGCCGAACCGGAAATGCTTTCTATCACCAAAACCGCATCCGGCCAAAGCCTTTGCGCAGCAACCATAGATGCCAAAGCATCAAAATCCTGATAGCGGTGAGAAAGTATAATCTTCATTTTTACTCCTATTATTTAAACCGTTGGATTTATTTTTCCCGCTGCCTAATTCACTCTTGTACTCCGGCCGGTTCTTCCATACTTCTATTAATTTCACTCATGGCGGTCTCAATAAAGCTTCTGGTTAATCCTTCTTTCTTTTGCAGGCGATAGTCAATTGCCTCCACCCAGAAAGCACATTTGGCAGCCATTTTTTTGAAAGCCTTGCTGTTTGCTTTGCTTCTTGTAGCCCTGCTCTCGGCATTGGCCTGCACAATGGTGCAGATATATCTGGCCTGAAGACATTTCGCTTGATCCATCTCGTTGTATTCCTTATTTAGCAAGTTAATTACGCCAGTGTAGTATTCTTTGAACTCTTCAAAAGGAATTTCTGTTTCCATTTGAAGATATTCTTTTAGCTTGGCCATTTTTTCTTCCATTAATAATCCTCCCTGTCTGCTATAAAAATTCTAAATAGTATTTCCAATATATTATAATAAGAAAAAACAAAATTGGAAAATTATTTTTCAGCTTTGAATAATTGTTGCTTGGATTAATTAGAAAAAGTCAAGTTCTTAGTCTTGACCTTTTGATTAACGAAACTCATCTTCAACCCTTTTTTCGATTTCCTCATCCGTTAGATTGTATTCCCGCATCATATCCCAGGCCCTTTGCCTTTGTTCATAATAAAACTCCCGCTTTTTATTTTTTAATTCTTCCTTATCTTCTAAATAGTGCTGTCCGGGATATCTCTCCCTTTCGTCCCGCCTCCCTTTAAGTGCTTTAAAAATAGAATAAGACAAAAACCCCGTAACAATGAGCATAAGCAAGGCCGTTAACGGGCTGCCGAAACCAAAGCCGATGATCATAATAACACCTCACTTAAAGGATTAGCAGCAAAGTATTTTTACTTTATTATAAATTATAGCTCTTATATTAACAATATGCGGTAACCCTGAAGCCTTTTCTTTATCTGCCTTAGGCTGAAATTTTGTGTCAAGATCACAAAAACGGTAATATAATAATCTAGGTTTCCATTATTATCCAAATGGCTGGCGATAAATTCCCTATGAACAAGAAAGGAGGATAATAGATGAACAGGTCCCTTTTTGCAACTCATGGTGGAAGACCAATTCCCTCCAGGGCTAATTCTCTATTACCCTCACCTTATTCTCCTACTTACACCAAATCAGCAAGAACTTTTGCCATGCCACCGACTACTAGGCAGACTTTTATCGTCCCCATCTTCCAGCCTTCCTTAACCGCTATGTCCGGCAATCATAATTTGCCAAGTCAACCTTTTGTTTGGATTGTACCGGACACTCCTTATAATAATCGCCTGGAAATAATTTTAATTTCCATCTTGATTCTTGTTTCCTTGGACTTGATTTTTGTTCGTCCCCAAAAAAGCTTTAGGAAGGATTAGGTCTTTCCCTGGTCGGTCTTTCCTTGGGCTGCCTCACCCTATCCAAGGGTTTGAAAATACTTGGTCTCAAATTATGAATGGGCACAGGATGCCTGACGATTATTGTTTTCAGGGCCTTATAATCTAAAGGAATAAGCGGCCAGAGATAGGGTACTCCGAAGGAATTCGTTCTCCATAACAGGAAAAATAACAGAAGAATACCAATGCCCAAGCCCCAGAAGTTAAACAAGCCGGCCATTAGAAGCAAAAATATCCTAGCTAGCCTATTGGCCTGGGATAATTCATAACTTGGCGTAGCAAATGTTCCGACGGCAGAAATGGCTAAGTACAGAACAACTTCGCTGGTAAAAAGGCCTACGGCGATAGCAATGTCCCCCAGCATAAATACGGCAATTAAGCCAAGGGCAGTGGCCAAGGGGGTGGGAGTATGAATGGCCGCCATTCTCAGCATATCGATTGCTATTTCTCCAATCAGGGCCTGGAATAATAAAGGGATTTTAGCGGGTTCACTTACCCCGATAAACCTTAAGGCCTCCGGCAGAAGATGAGGATTTAAAGCTGCTGCCAGCCAGGTTGGCAGCAAAAAAACGGAAAGGAAAATGGCTATAAATCTAACCCAGCGCAGATAAGCTCCTACCACAGGTTCCTGCCGGTATTCCTCGGCGTGTTGGACATGATGCCAGAAAGTGCAGGGAGCGATAATCACACTGGGGGAAGTATCAACCATAATCAGCACATTGCCTTCCAGTAAATGCATGGCTGCCACATCCGGCCTTTCCGTATATCTAACCCTGGGAAAGGGGTTCCAGAACTTACTTCCCAGAATAAACTCTTCCACGCTTTTTTCCGCCATAGGAATACCATCTATACTTATGTTTTTAAGTTCACGTTCAATATACTTTACCATATCAGGATTTGTAATATCCTCAATATAAGCAATGCAGACATCTGTTCTGGAACGGCTACCGGTTTGAACCAATTTCATCCTTAATCCTGGATCTCTTAAACGTCTGCGGATAAGAATAGTGTTAAAAACCAAAGTCTCCGTAAACCCGTCTCTGGAGCCCCTGGTCACTCTTTCGACATCGGGTTCTTCAGGCTGACGGGCAGGATAGCTCCGGAGGTCAATAATAATTGCTTGATTTTTACCCTCGACGATAATGACCATTGTACCGGACAAGAGGAAGTAAATTACTTCGTCCATGGCCTCTACTTCTGAAACTTGCAAGTCCACAATTTTAAACTTTACCAATTTTTCTAAAGCGTTTACTACCAAATCAGCTTTTTCCATTTCCACAAAGGTGTCAAGTATAATGTTACTTGCCGGACGGTTAACCATTCCGTTTACGGAGTAAATAGCCAGTTTTTTGCCCCCCACGGTCATTTCGCGAAGTACAATATCAAAACTATCCGGAACCCCCAGCTTGGAGTTTAAATAATCAATATTTTCTTGATATGTTTTAGAAACACTCATTGTGGTCTCTGCTGTTAATGCCATTCTTATCAACCTTTCGGATTAAATACTAAAGCCGTCAAATATCCAAAGATAATCGCGGCGGCGATTCCGACTGCGGCAGCTTCCACACCGCCGGAAAAAGCACCCAACAAACCGCTGCTTTGAGCCCCTTCCATCGCTCCTTTGGCTAAAGTATAGCCAAATCCTGATAAAGGGACGGTTGCACCTGCCCCGCCGATTCTGACCAGCGGCTCGTAAAGTCCAAGACCTCCAAGCACAACTCCCACAGTAACAAAGCTCACCAGAACATGGGCAGGCTGGATATTAGCTTTGGTCAAATCCATAAACAGCTGTCCTACTACACAGATCAGCCCGCCGACGATAAAGGCAGGAATAATATTGGCAAACATATTTTCACCTCTTAGATTAGTAAAATGCTGTTAAATCATTTCAATAGTCACAGCATGCCCTATAGCCGGAATAGTTTCCCCCTGGAGAGCTGAAGTAGGGCTATGCAAAGAACCGCTGCCAATAAGCAGAACTTTTTTTAATTCACCGCTATTAATTTGGTTTAAAATATGACCGCTTAAAACAACCGCCGAACAGCCGCAACCGCTTCCTCCGGCATGTGTATCCTGTTTGGGGCTAAAGACCATAATACCGCAGTCTGAGAGGTTTTTACCCATGGGAAGATTACTTTTTTTTAGAATTTCCTTTAGCAACTGCAAACCAACTGTCCCTAGATCTCCGGTGACAATGAGATCGTAATAATCCGGTTCTCTGTTTAAATCTTGAAAATGGTTTAAAATTGTATCTGCAACTGCCGGCGCCATAGCTGCCCCCATGTTATTGGTGTCCGTTGTCCCTAAGTCTATTACCCGGCCTAGGGTAGCTGACGTAACTCTAGGGCCTGTCCCGCTGTCAGCAAGCAGAAGGGCGCCTGCCCCGGTCACAGTCCACTGAGCATACATTGCCCGCTGATTGCCTTGTTCAGTTGGCATCCGATACTGTCTCTCAGCCGTATCATGATGGCTGGAAGCAGCACATAACACTTGGCTGGCAAATCCTCCTTCAATGAACATAGCACCTAGCGCCGTAGATAGAGCCATCGTGGAACAGGCGCCGTATAAGCCGACAAAAGGAATCCCTAACTGCCTGGCAGCAAAACTAGATGAAATAATTTGATTCAGAAGGTCCCCGGCTAAAATAAATTCCACAGAGTCTACAGTTACTTTCGCTTTATCGGCAGCTCCCCTTAACACTGTCTCTAACATCTTGGCTTCAGTTTTTTCCCAGGACTTTTCACCGTTGTAGGTATCATTCATAATTTGATCGTAACTGGCCTTTAAAGGACCTTCTCCTTCTTTCGGTCCGACAATATTATATCCGGCCAGAATAAAAGGAGGGTTTTGGAAAACAATACTTTGGTTCCCTACTCTTTTTGATCCCAATTCTGTCATCTCCATTTATTCCATATTCTTAATATCACGCTACTTGTTTTATAAAAAATAACATGATCAATTTTATCTATTTTGCCGGAATGACTTGGATTAGACTTAGAGCCTGAGCAGCACATATATAATCCCTACAAGGATTGAACTGGCAATACCGTAGACTAATATCGGGCCGGCCACGGTAAAAAGCTTGCCGCCCACTCCAAATACATATCCTTCTCTTTTATATTCCAGCGCCGGTGAAACCATAGAATTGGCAAAACCAGTCACCGGAACTATCCCTCCGGCTCCCCCAAATCTAACAATGTTATCATACACTCCCAAGCCGGTAAGAAGCGCACCTATAAGTATTAGTGTGGCGGTTCCTGCAGTTTGGGCTGATACTTTGCTTAAACCAAAATA
>JAAYOJ010000147.1 GCA_012520405.1 Peptococcaceae bacterium | reverse complement strand
ATTAAAGTATAACCCTTGTCCACAAAAAGACCTGTCTGTGAGGCGCTTTGCTCATTAAATACAGCCTGTCCGGCCTTAGCTTTAGTACTGTCATAAATAACGAAGGGTACCGGATCTTGAGTATGGGTTCGAACGCTTAAAGGAGTTGAATGATCGGGTAAAACCATAATCCGAAAGTCCTGGCCTTTTAACCCTTCTAATATGGTACCGATAACTTCCTTATCGATCAGTTCGATAGACAATACTTTGTTCTCCAGTTCGGCCCTATGTCCGCATTCATCAGGGGCTTCAATATGAATGTACACAAAATCTTGCCCACCTGCCAGCTCCTGCAAGGCGGCTTTTGCTTTACCTTTGTAATTAGTATGTACATTACCGGTGGCACCCTCAACCTCTACGGTACGCATTCCTGCACAGACTCCAAGTCCTTTAATCAAATCCACCGCAGAAACCACACTAGCTTTTAAGCCATACTTTTTAGCGAAACTGGTTAAGTCCGGCTTATGCCCTTCTCCCCAAAACCAGATGCAATTTGCCGGCCTTAAACCCCTTTCCCGGCGCTTAAGGTTCACCGGATGATCTTTTAGAAACTCATAACTCTGCTTCATCATGGTTAAAAGTATGCTGCTGTCCCCGCCGGTTGGAAGATACTCGCCGATCTTTCTGGTCAAGATATCATGGGGAGGAGTGAGTTTATAGTCATTAGGAGCATGGTGCCAAACCAAAATATGCCTATAGCTGAATCCCGTAAAAAACTCCATCTGCTCCGTTTTAAAATGTTCATTCACAGTTGCAATCAATTGGTCCGCTTCTTCCGTGCTAATCTCATCAGCACTGTGGTCCAGAATTATCTTTTCTTCATAGGGTTCGTCTTCGGAAAGAGTAACAAAATTGCATCTGAAAGTTACATCACTTAGTTCTAAAGGAATCCCGATACTGGCAGCCTCAAAAGGAGACCTGCCACTGTAATACTTTAGGGGATCATAGCCTAAGACTGACAAATTAGCAGTATCACTTCCCGGAGCCAGCTTATCGGGTACAGTTTTGACCATTCCCATTTCCCCGCTGCCGGCTAAGAAATCCATATTAGGGGTCTTAGCATAGGCCAAGGGAGTTTTATGCCCTAATTGTTCAATAATATAATCAGACATGCCGTCAGCTAAGACTATAATATATTTCATAATTTACCTCCTGCAATTTGTGCAACCACTTTTACATAAAATCTAATACTGATTATAAAAGGCCTTACCATTAAGTCAATCTCATTATTCATTATTTTATAGAATCATTTGTTTCGTCTTTTAAACTATAGGTCCGATCATTGTAAATTTTAGCATATATTCGGTATGACCTAAGTACTTTTTTAACATATTGTTTAGTTTCCTGGTAGGGAATATCTTCAATCAAATAAGTAGTACCCTCCGGTAATTGTTTCAGCCATTGTTGTACTCTTCCGCTGCCGGCATTATAGGAAGCCAGAACTAAGATACTGTTGCCTGCAAACCGATTATTTAAATGGGATAAATACCGTGTCCCGTACCGGATATTAGTTTCCGGGTCAGTAAGCACTTCCTGCTTATAATCCTCCCCCAGCCAGAGGGCAATTTCTTTGGCTGTATTAGGCATGACCTGCATAAGTCCTACTGCCCCTTTGTGAGAGTATGATTCAGGCTTAAAGTGACTTTCCTCCCTCATTACCGCTACCACCAAATAAGGATCCACCCCATAGGCATGAGCATACTTTTCCACTATTTCTCTATAGGGATAGGGGTAAAGCACTTTTTCAATGATATTAAATTTAAAAAGACTTAGGACAATAACTAAAAGAACTCCACAAGTAACAATTAAGCGCCATCTTTTTTTTCTCATAACAACATCCCACACATTAGTAATACTTTGACCTTCAAACTTGTCCTAAATCTATATATGTTACATCTTAAGAAATTATAAGTTTCGACCAGAGATTGTTTAAGTATTCCTCGGTTTGCTCCCATGTTCCCGAATTATCGATTATTAAATCTGCTCTTTTGGCTTTCTCCTTAATAGGCATTTGAGAAGCTATTCTAAGCTCTGCTTCTTGCTCGGTAAAGCCGTTCCTCGCCATTAACCTCTCTCTTTGTATCGCCGGCGAAACATAAACAACCCAGACTTGATCCACATACTTGTCCCACCCCACCTCGAAAAGAAGCGGGATGTCTAGGATAATAAGCTTATGGTTTTGTTTCTGTAAAGATGCTAGTTTTTCCTGCATACTTTGACGAATTAGAGGATGAATAATTTTTTCCAGTCTTTTTTTTGCCTTTGGGTCGCTAAAAACTCTACTGCCGAGCAAAGCCCTGTTGACCTTGCCGTCTTTAATTATCTCCCTGCCAAACTCTTGTTCTAACATGGAAATAACCGCACTTTGCTCCATTAATTCATGTGCGGTCGTATCAGCATTAATTATCGGAATGGCTCGAGCAGCAAACCAGTTCGCCACACTGGTTTTGCCGCTGGCAATCCCTCCCGTAAGCCCTATAGTTAACATATGGCCTCCTTTTCTACAGCAACTTGAGTCCGCCAATCAACAGCAGCACAATTCCGGGTAGAAACTTTACTTTACTTAATACCGATAAAGGAAGTTTACCTGTTAAGAGCTGTCCTGTCCAGATCATAAGAATTTGCATCACGGCTACGAAAGCGATGACATATAGAGGAATTCCTGTCATAGTTGCCGCCATTCCGGCCGCAAAGGAATCAAGGGCCAAAGCCGTCCCTAAAATAATGCTTTCATTGGCTGAAATAGTTCCTGAACCATCCAGATCTGCCACATCAGGCGTTTTCAGCACTTGAATAACAAGTCCGAAAATATTCAATTTGATACTTAATAAGGTTTGATAATCATTGGGCTGTACCGCAGCCGTCGTCATGGCCGGAACAGCCTTTTCCGTTTCCGAAGGGCCCTTAATAGCCCTATACAATTGATAACAACCAACTGCCATTAAAGTTAAAGCACCTAAAACCTTAGGGGAAATAATTACTAACTTGACCGCGAGTATCTGTCCGAACATCATTGAAATACCCATCGCCATGGCTGTACAAAGCCCAATAATTGTCAAAGATCCAAACGGTATTTTTATTCTGTTAAGTCCATAAGCCATGCCAACTCCGAAACCGTCCAGACTAAGTGCCAACGCAATGATTAAAGCTACTCCCATATTCTTTTACCCCGCTAAGTATTACTTCAGGATAATATATGGGAACTGCGCCGGTTTGGTGCCGGTCGCTTAATGCCAGTGGTGCTGGTCGCTTAATGCCAGCCATTCCTCCATAAGTTCATTAAGCTCGTTTTCTTTTTTTTCAATATCTTCATGCCACTGAAGCGCCAGTTCATAATCTCCAGCCAGGGAATTTAGTTTGATTTCCAGCTCTTTCAGTTCACTCTCTTTTTCTTCAATTCGCGCTTCCAGCTGCTTAATTTTCCTTTCTTTGCGCCTGTTTTGCTTAGACTCTAATTGATATTTTTGTGCGGCTTTGTCCTCATCCGCTCGAGCCGTGTTTTTTGCTTCTTCATCTTCCATAATCTGACGATAGGTTGAGTAATCCCCTTGCATTATTCTGATTCCGCGGGCAGTTAATATGGCGACTTTGTTAATAATACGGTTTAGGAAATAGCGATCATGGGAGACCACAACCATAGTTCCGTCGTAATTAAGTAAAGCCTCCTCCAAAACTTCCCTGGTCTCCATATCCAGATGATTGGTCGGTTCGTCTAAAAGAAGCAAGTTGCCCCGAGCTAAGAAAAGTTTACAAAGAGCCAGCCTGCTTTTTTCACCGCCGCTTAAGGCTTGAAGGGGTTTAAAGACATCATCCCCGCGAAAACCAAACCTGGCCAGGAAATTGCGGATTTGGGCATCGTCCATATTAGAAGAATACCGGAGTTCATCCATTATATCCTGGACGTCGTTTCTATCACCTAAGCCTTCATGTTCCTGCGAGTAGTAAGCAATCTTGACCTTTGCCCCTATTTTTATCTCGCCCTGGGACGGCACTTCCCCCATAATAGACTTTAATAGAGTAGTCTTCCCGACGCCGTTTTTCCCTAACAGGGCTATTCTGTCTCCTCGCCGCAGTTCCAGAGAAATGTTCTCCAAAACGTTCTTTTCTCCATAAGCAACCGAAAGTTCTTTAATATCCAGCACCCTGTCCCCTGAGCGACTCTCGGCTTGGGAATACATATTTAATGATTTCCGGGTTCGAGGTTCTGCCAGTGGGGTCAGTTTTTTTAGCTGAGTTTCCCTTCCTCTGGCCTGCCTGGCTTTAATGCCGGCTTTATACCTGCGGATGTATTCTTCCAGGGCTGAAATTTTTTTATTAATTTTCTCTGCCTCCCGGGCTAGAGTTTTCTCTTCTATGGCCCGCTGCAATTCAAATTCCGAGTAATTACCGCTATAGCATTTTACAGTACTATTCTCAACAAGCATTATTTTCCGGACAACTTGATCCAAAAAATAGCGGTCATGGGAAACAACCATAACAGCGCCGGGATAGGCGCTTAAGTAATTTTCCAACCATTCCAAAGCTTCCAGGTCTAAATGATTAGTTGGTTCATCAAGAATTAGCAGTTCCGGTTCCCTAAGCAGTAGTTTGCCCAAGGCCAGCCTTGTTTTTTGTCCACCGCTTAAATTCCCTGCTTCTTCCTCCTGCTCTCCGGCCAACCCTAGACCTGTAAGAATTCTGCGGATTTTCGCTTCCAAAGCATAACCGCCGGAATTTTCATATTGTTCGGTAAGAATACCGTACTGATCCAGAACTTTATTGTCTGCAGTTTGGGACATTTTCTGTTCAAGGGTACGCAGGCGCTGCCTCATTTCCAAGATATCGTTTCTCTCTTTAAGCAAACATTCAAATACTGTTCCCCTATGATCATAGTCCTGTGTTGTTTGGGGCAAATAACCGATCTCAGCCTGGCAGGCCACGAATCCGCCTGCCGGTGACAATTCGCCGGTAATCACCTTGATCAGAGTAGTTTTGCCTGCTCCGTTGGGCCCTATAAGTCCTGCCTTTTCTCCCTTCTCCAGTCTCAGGTTAACGTCATTAAGCAGAGTGCTTCCAGCCACCTCAACCTCTAGATTTTTACATAACAGTATACTCATGAATGATTTGATACTCCTATAATTGACATTGCGGACAAAATACCGTGGTCCTGCCTCCAATTTTTTGTCTGAGCAGCTTTTGACCGCACACTTTGCAGTCTAAGCCGCCTCGGCCGTAAACCATCAGGCTTTCCTGAAACAATCCCTTTTTACCCTCGGCGTTTCGATAATCCCGAAAGGTTGTGCCTTCAGCCTTTATTCCTGCCGACAACACTTCAACGATGGCATCGTAAAGTTTTATAATTTCTGACACTTTTAGGGACTGGGTTTTCCTGCCGGGCTGAATACCTGCTCTGAATAGGGCTTCATCCACATAAATATTACCTAGGCCGGCAATAACCCGTTGATCGAGTAAAGAAGATTTAATAGTGCTTTTCTTCCTGGACAGGCACTGTCCCAATTGCACAAAGGAAAAATCCTCCGCCAATGGTTCCGGGCCAAGCTTGGCCAGGGATGGGGTCTTGAAGGCCTTAGCAGTTGGAACCAGCTGGATTCTGCCGAATTTTCTGGTATCCGCATAATGGACTTCTCCCTCATTAAGACGGAAAACAACATGAGTATGTTTCTCAGGCGCATGTCGTGATGGATAATAAATCATGCGTCCGGTCATGCGGAAATGAATAATCATTGTTAGGCCCCTGCTTAAACCTATAAGCAGGTATTTACCCCTGCGGTCCAGGCTTATAATTTCCCGATCCATAACTAATTCGGCAAAATCCCGGCCGGGTATGGAAACGACAGCAGGGGGCCAAAAAATATCAATATCGACAATCTTTCGACCCAAAATTTTTGGAGCCAAAGACCTGCAAATGGTTTCTACTTCCGGCAATTCCGGCACCAAGATGCCCCCTTTCAATTCTTAACTAAGAATATAATCAGTCATTTCAAACCAATTTTCGCCGGCTTTACACTCTACAACCAGCGGTACTATTAGCGAACAGCAGGTTTCCATAGCCTGCTTGACTCGCATGGCTACCGGCGAAAGATGCTCTCGTGAAACTTCCAGCAGCAGTTCGTCATGAACCTGAAGTAGTATCCTGGCTTGATAGCCTTGCAAAGCTTCAGAAACCCGAAGCATAGCAATTTTCATAATATCAGCGGCACTGCCCTGAATTGGCGTGTTCTTGGCGATTCGCTCCCCAAATTGGCGCGTCATTCTGTTGGGATGACTGAGTTCCGGTACTTTGCGCAAACGGTTGTAAAGCGTGCGCACCTCACCTTGTTCTTTGGCTATGCGCACCGCCTTGTCCAGGTACTCCTGAACCCCGCTGTACTTTTCAAAATATTGTGTTATATAGTATTTTGCTTCTTTGCGGGGAATAGATAAATCACGAGACAGCCCGAAGTCAGTCAGGCCATACATCAGACCGAAATTAACCGCTTTGGCTTTGTATCTCATATCCGGGGTAACCTCGGCCAGTGGTACTCCGAACACCTCGGAGGCGGTTCTGGTATGCACATCTTCTCCATTAATGAAAGATTCGCAAAGAATGGGATCTCGGGAGTAATGAGCAAGGATTCTTAGTTCTATCTGGGAATAATCAGCCGAGAAAAGTAGCCAATCCGCTTGACTGGGCTTGAAAACCTTTCTCAGTTTCCTGCCCTCGGCCAAGCGAATCGGAATGTTTTGCAGGTTGGGATCAGTACTGGATAACCTCCCGGTAGCAGTTACAGTTTGCTGAAAAGTAGTATGAATTTTGCCTTGATAGGCTTGGGCCGTTAATGATTTGACATAAGTTGAATATAGTTTGGTAAGCTGCCTGTATTCCAGGATCAGTTCGATTATGGGGTGTTCTCCCCGCAATTCTTCCAAAGTTTCCGCATCCGTAGAATAGCCGGTTTTAGTCTTTTTCATAGGAGGCAATCCCAGATCCTCAAAAAGCACTTTGCCCAATTGCTGTGGAGAATTAAGGTTAAATTTACTTCCTGCCAGCCCGCAGATTTCTTGTTCCAAACCGTTAATTTTTTCTTCCAGTTCCAACTCGAAATTATGCAACAACTCTCCGTCCAGACTAATTCCATTTTTCTCCATTTGAGCCAGTACTTTGCTTAAAGGCTGCTCTATCTCGTATAACAGTTTTTCCAGACCTTCTTTAGCCAGGTTTTCTACATAGCCGGTCCCTAATTTATATAGCAGATAGGCTTCCTGGGCCGGGGAAAGGGAAAACAAATCCGAAGTGAAGTCTCTTAACAGTTCTGCGGCATGATAATTAGAACGGTTAGGATTTAAGAGATAGGCCGCCAGACTTAAATCCAGATCCACCCCGTTAAGAGTCTTACCTTCATTCAGTAGGAGGTAATAAAAAGATTTACTATCAGCCAGAAGCTTACGCACTCCCTCGTCCTCCAAAACTTCATACAGACGGTTAATTACACTTGCAGCCTGAGTGTTGCGACTCAAACAAAAGGTGCTCTGGCCGTCGTAAATTCCTATTTCCGTCCATTGGCCATGGTGGATGCTCTGACCCTCATAGCGGTAACTAAGCGCTAAAGTTGGCTTTTTTTCCAGCCAGGAATGCATTTTTTCCAGCCAAGAATGACCATCAAGTATAGTCTCCTGAGGACCGTCATAGGCGGGATATATGGATACCTGCTCTCCTTCTGTTCCGGCTGAAGTCTTTGAAGTTTTGTTATTACCCAGCCTAATATCCAGACTTTGTTCGAATAATCTGGCCACGGTATTTAGACTGTAACGATGCAGAATTTTTTTACATTCATCCCTGTTTGGCTCGCGCCACTTTAGATCCTCTAATTCAAACTCGATAGGAACATCGCTAATCATGGTCGCCAAACGTTTGCTTAACAAAGCCTGTTCAGCATAATCCGTAAGCGAGGCCCTTAGTTTGACTCCGCTTACTTTATGCTTGTTTTCCAGCACATTTTCTACTGTTCCGTATTCCAGTAACAGTTTTAAGGCTGTTTTCTCTCCGACTCCGGGAATGCCGGGTATATTATCTGATACATCGCCCATCAGGCCTTTGAGATCTATAATTTGAGAAGGCTTAAGATTATATTTCTCCATCATTTTTTGTTCATCATAACATTCAACATCAGTTATTCCTCTTTTAGTAAAATACACTGTGGTTAAAGGAGAAACCAACTGCAGAGCATCACGGTCACCGGAGTAAATGCTGACTTGCATCCCTGCTCGCACCGCTCGGTCCGTGACGGTAGCAATAATATCGTCCGCCTCAAAGCCATCCAGCTCAAGTATAGGCACGGCCAAAACCTGTAATATTTCCTTTAAATAATCAAACTGCGGTCTTAGAGCCTCCGGTGTTTCTTTCCTCTGTGCTTTATAAGCCGTATACTGTTCAATGCGAACTGTCGGTTTAGATTTATCAAAAGTAACGGCCCAGTAATCCGGTTTATGATCTCTTTGCAGTCTAAACAACATGGTCAAAAAACCGTGAACTGCGTTAGTAGGCAGTCCTTCCGCCGAAGTAAAGGGGGGTAGGGCATAAAATGCCCTATTTATCAGGCTGTTGCCGTCAAGAATCATCATGTGGGTCATGAAATAGCTCCTTCCCTTAAATTAACTTTAGAACTATGATTTTCACTGCTATTTCCAAAATATTCTACAATATTTAGTAATTCTTTTTATTATAATAACCTTTTATAGAATCAATAACAACCTTAGCCCCAAGATCTTTAATCATCACAAAAAAAGGCTTCAGGAGTTAAACTCCCGGAAGCCTTATCTTCAACGGACTGTGGACGGTTTTACCGTCTCTTGGTTATTTTGTTGATTGTTATATTGATTGTATATTGATTTTTTTCAATTTTGCATGAATCATTAGATGGGTTTTTTTATAGAGCCATTTTTTATAGAGCCTTTTCCAGAATTTCCGCAACATCTAAAGTTTCCACCTTATCCCGGGCTTTCCGGGTTGCTAGGCCGTCGTCAAACATGGATAAGCAATACGGACATGCTGTTGCTATATAATCTGGATTTACAGCCAAAGCCTCATCGGTCCGCATAACGTTGATGCGTTCTCCTTCATTTTCCTCCAACCACATTCTGCCACCACCGGCTCCACAGCATAAGCTCTTTTTGTGATGATGTTTCATTTCTTTAAGCTCTAACCCTGTTGCCTTAAGCAAGTTGCGTGGCTCATTGTAAATCTGCTGGTACCTTCCCAAGTAACAAGAGTCATGGTAAGTGATGGTCTGATCAAATTTAGTTTTAAGCTGTAACTTACCGGACTTGACTAAAGAGGTCAACAGTTCGACATGGTGAATCACTTCAAAGTTGCCACCATAGTCAGGATACTCATTTTTCAGAGTATTGAAACAGTGCGGACACTGAGTGATAATCTTCTTAACTCCGTGATTTTTCATTAATTCAATGTTTTCTTGTGCCTGGATAGCAAATAAATATTCATGGCCTAATCTGCGAGCCGGATCGCCGCAACATTTCTCATTATCTCCTAAAGTGGCGAAATTAATGCCGGCAGTTTGCAGTAACTTGACCACAGCTGAGGTTACTTTTTGATTACGGGCATCGTAACAACCATAACATCCCGGGAAATACAGATATTCGGCATCGGGGTTTTCCTCAACTGTTTTCACCCCGCAAGCTTGAAGAAAATCATGGCGCGTGTTCCAGCTAATTCCCCATGGATTGGCGTTTGTTTCTAAGTTTTTGAAAAGTTGTTTCATTTCCGGTGGAAAACTGGTTTCCATGAGGGTCAAGTAACGGCGCATTTCAACTAGCTTATCGACATGTTCAATAAAAACTGGGCACTGCTGTTCACAAGAGCGACAGGTAGTGCAAGCCCAAATATCCTGCTCAGTCGCCACCCTGCCGATCAGCTCGTGATCTGCTTCTGGTGATGTTGCTTCTGTTGGTGTACCCGCCTCTTCCATTAAGGAGCGGATATTTTGAACGATCTGCTTAGGGTTTAAGCTTTTACCACTGGAATGAGCCGGGCAATGTTTCTCACAACGGCCGCATTTCATGCAAACATCAGCATTGAACAGTTCTTTCCAGGTCAACTCTCTTAAGTGGTTTTTGCCATAAGTCTCAAGGCTTTCATCTTCAAAATCAATAGGCTCCGAAACACCGATGGGCCCCCGCCTACGCAGGAGTATATTGACAAGAGTTAAAGGAATATGAATAAGCTTGGAATAGGGCAAGTAGGCAATAAAAGCCATGGAAATAGCCATATGGAACCACCAAAGCACTTTATGAATCAAAAGCAAGGTTTCAAGGGATAACAAACGCAAGGGGACAGCCAACCAGGCCCCAACAAAGCCGTACGCCTCCCAAGGATCCGGAACCGCGGCCATTCTCACCCCTTCAATAATAAAGCCTGTCACCAAAATGACAAATAGAAGAATGAGAATAACAGCATCCTCCGACTTGCTCTCCAAATGCGCAGGTTTAATGACATAACGCCGATACATGGCAAACACAACAGCAATTAAGGCAGTTAGACCAAATAAATTGGCAGTAACTTTAATAAACAGATACAGATTTCCTTGGAAAATCTGAAGCCCTAAATCAGCCTGGATAAATACAACCGTGGTTGCAAACACCAAAAATACAAATCCCCAAAAAATAAAAAAATGAACGATCCCTGGATAAGGGTCTCTCAAAATGCGCTTATGGGCAAATCCATAAGCGAGAATATCTTTTATACCCCGCCATAAATATTTAAAACGGTTCTCTTTTTGCCCTAACCTCCAGAGCTTAAATCTTCTATAAAAACCATACAAACATGTTATAAGTGCGACAGCAAAAAACAAGTAGAGCCAGTTTGGCATATCAATGTTCCAATATATTTCTCGAGTGGGCATTCTCTTCACCTCCTATTTTGCAACAAGCCTAACTCATACCATATATAATAGCAAAATCCATGCCACATCTAGATATTTTTATAATTTTTTTATTTTTTTCAACACTTTTCGACATAACCAGTAGTGTTTGCACTTTTTTTCACTGCTTCTAAAACCTTAGCTTTTATAGTTTGTTCTAAACAACTGTCAGCTTATCCAGACAAGTGTATCGTTTTTCGTACATTGTTTGTCCTTTTATTATTTGCCCATTTTTTAATAAGGCAATTAAAAAGCCCCCAAGTTGCTCGTTTTTTACAAATCTTGCGGACATAAAATTATCCTATAAATGATGAAATTATTCAATGTTAATATTTAGAAAGCAGCTAATTTCGAAAACTTTCTTTTAAAATTTAAGTTTTTTCAGTTAATTTTAATATAGCAATTATTATAATTTTCACTTGAAATAGAGATAGGTGCAAAATTATAATTAAATAATGAAGGTATTCATAGAATGAATTTATTCTGAGTTCTTAAGCAACATAATAAATATAACAAACACATTTATTATTTACAAGTTAATTGCACGGTCAACTCAAAAAAACATTGATCCACGATTTTGATACTATAGAGGAGAAAAAATGATTCCTTTAATCAGAGCAATTAACCTTTCCAAAACTTATCAAATGGGCGAAGTAGAGGTAAAAGCTTTAAAAGAAGTAAGCTTTGAAATTTACGAAAACGAGTTTATTGTTATTTTAGGCCCCAGCGGCTCCGGTAAAAGTACACTTTTAAACATGGTGGGCGGGATGGATCAAGCCAGCTCCGGTGAACTTTATTATAAAGACCTGGCCCTTCACAAAGCTGAGCCTAAACAGCTCACTTATTACCGCCGTGACGCTGTGGGCTTTGTATTTCAATTTTATAACCTCATCCCCAATTTAAATGCCCTGGAAAACGTCAGCCTAGCTGCCGAAATTGCTAAAAATCCTTTCGAACCTCATACCATTCTGTCTCAGGTAGGTTTGAATGAAAGAGCCACTCATTTCCCTTCCCAGCTTAGCGGCGGGGAACAGCAGCGAGTGGCCCTGGCTAGAGCTATTGTAAAGAATCCCGATCTTTTGCTCTGTGATGAGCCTACCGGGGCTCTTGATTCCCAGACCAGTGTTCAAGTACTTAAAATCCTCAAAGATTTTCATGAAAATTATCGTAAGACAGTAATGATTATTACCCATAATGCCGGAGTAGCCGTGATTGCCGACCGGGTTTTTCATATTAAAGACGGCGGAATCTCTAAAATCGAAATTAATCATAACCCCTTACCGCCTGAGAAGGTGAGCTGGTAAATGTTATTTAGAAAAATGCGTCGCGACCTCTGGGAACAAAAAGGAGCTTACAGCGCTTGTTTAATTGTTATCGCCATTGGCTTAATGGTTTATAGCTCTATGTCCATGGTAATGGACAATCTGCTCCTGTCCAGGGATACTTTCTATCAAAACCAGAATTTCGCTCATGGCTTTGCCGATCTCCAGGGAATGCCTTACTCTGAAGTTTCCAGGTTAAGCGCAATAGAAGGTATAGATCAAATCCAAGGACGGCTGGTCAAAGATGTGCGCGTTGTGATGCCGGACAGCAAAGATAACATTTATCTGCGTCTGGTTTCTCTGGATACATCCCAACCCGAAATAATAAACGACCTTCTGTTGCTGGAAGGTCACTCCTTGCCAGAAAATTCCCTTAATCTATGGTTGGACAATAAATTTTTCGATACTCATGCTTTGGCCATCAATCATGACCTTAACATTATCGTCGAGGGCCAACTTAAGACCTTGACGATCACCGGCAGCGGGCAAAGCCCTGAATTTATTTATGCCTTACGTACTAGCAGCGATCTTTTTCCTGACCCCGAAACTTTCGGTATCGGGTATATTCCTTTTAATGTTATGAAAAATATGTTCCAGGAAAAGTCGAACGTTAACAACCTGGTATTTACTTTAAAACCCGGAGTCAGCTTTGAAGATGTCAAAGCTCTGTTGGAACCAGAGCTCAAAACCTATGGCCTAAAGAGCATATACCCCCGCCAAGACCAAACCAGTCACGCTTTGCTGGCCCAGGAATTAAACGGCCTGCAAGCAATGGCCAAAGCTTTCCCTGTTATCTTTCTTTCAGTGGCAGCCATGATTTTGTATATAATGTTAAAACGCATGCTTGAACAGCAGCGTACCCAGCTCGGAACTCTAAAGGCCTTCGGCTATACTAACAGGGAAATTTTGCTCCATTATCTCTCCTACGCTCTTTTAACGGGCCTAGGCGGCGGAATTTTAGGAAGCTTGAGCGGCTTGGCCCTTACCGGCCCTTTACTGGCTATATATGGAGATTTCTTTAATATGCCCGGTATGCAGCCGACTTTCCAACCCACTTATTTTTTTCTTAGCCTAGCCCTGGGAGTAGGTTTTTCCTTACTGGCCGGCTACCAAGGGAGTAAAAAGCTTCTAACCCTTGAACCAGCCGAAGCCATGCGCCCGGCCGCTCCGGCCGGTGGCAAAAATGTCTTCCTGGAAAAAGCCTTTTTTTTCTGGCAAATGCTCACTGTGCAGGGTAAAATGGCCCTGCGCAGCATGATGCGACATAAAATACGAACAGCTTTTTTATTTGTGGGCATTATGTTTACCTTCAGCCTCCTGGCCTTGCCTTGGTCTTTTAAAGTAGTAGCCGATCAGATGCTTTTTAGCCAGTTTGAAAAAACGGAAGTATATGACGTTAAACTGCCCCTATCTGTTCCGCTTAAGCAGCAAAAGGTTGAGAATGAATTGAGCCGCCTTCCGGGAATCAAGGCTGTGGAAAGTATGGCTGAAATTCCTGTTACCCTGCATCATTCCTGGCGGGAAAAAAACTCGATTATTATAGGTATCCAAGCGGACAGTTCCCTGTACCATCTTCAAGATCATAAGGGGCAGGAAATTGCTATGGCCACTGATGGAATACTTATTTCCCAACGCCTGGCCGATCAACTCCAAGCCAAACCGGGAACTTTGCTAGCCGTGGAAAGTCCCTTACTCAAAAACCCGGAAGAAAAAAAGCTCCTACCGGTAGCCGGCATTATCCCCCAGAACCTGGGAATGAACGCTTACATGGAAATCAACGCTCTGCAGCAATTTCTGGAACAGGGAGAATTGGCTACTTCCCTTATGCTCAGTATGGATGAAAAATACATCCCTCTGCTGGAGGAGAAATATAAAGACAGTAAAATGATTATCAGCATAGAAAACCGTTTAAGCCAACTAGAGGATCTGAAAGATCTAATGGCTTCCTACATGGGCATGATTTACAGCCTGTTTATTTTCGGTATAGTTATAGGCTTTGCTATTATTTACAATACTTCAGTCATCACCCTATCTGAACGCAGCAGGGAGTTAGCCTCGATGATGGTTCTGGGGATGACTCCCCAGGAAGTTTTAGAAGTAATTACTTTTGAACAATGGTTTGTCAGTATTTTTGCCATGCTGGCGGGAATCCCTCTGACCAAAGCTTTCATGGTCAGTCTGGCCGACTCTATGGGTAACGATATGTTCGGCTTTACACCGACTTTGAGTTCCGAAGCCTTACTGCTGGCCTTTCTTATTTCCGTCTTTTCTATTCTTGTTGCCCAGCGCATGGCTGCCAGGAAACTCCGTAAGCTGAGTCTGGTGGATGTTCTTAAATCCAGAGAATAACGGGAGGAAAAACAAAATGAAAAAGAAGTGGAAACTTATCCTGGGGGCCTTGGTACTTCTTTCAATAATCGTCCTTACAGTCATGCAGTACACCAAACCGCTTACCGCCGAGCTACTCACAGTTGAAAGAACTACCATAGCCAACACTTTTAAAGAAGAAGGAATAATCAAAGCTCAAAATGAGGCCCTTATTTACTCCGTTTATGGCGGCAAGATTACCAACCTCCCTGTTAAAGAAGGGGATACAGTCAAACGAGGTAGTCTGCTTGCCAAGTTCGACAGCCAGGAATTATCTTATCAGCTCCAGAACCTACAGGGTCAAAGAAGAAGCATCGAGGCTCAAAAGGATCTGCAAGAACTGACCGTTGATCTGGAAGCTAAAAAGCTATTGTATGAAGCCGGATCTTTAAGCCTAAAAGAATATGAAGAAGCCCAAAATACACTTAACTCCGATTATTATCCCGCTTTGATCGCCGCCGTAGACGCTCAGATAAGTCTGCTCAATTATCAGCTAGCGCAGAGCAATGTTTACGCACCGTCTGAAGGTACCGTGTCTAAAGTCAGCGTTAAACAAGGCATGGTAGTCGCACCCGGTATGCATCTTTTGTCTATACTCACAGGCCAAGAATTGATTCTTGAAGTCTTTGTGCTTACCGAAGATGCTTCCCGCCTGCAACCAAAAACTGAAGTTAAACTTA
Source organism: Peptococcaceae bacterium (assembly GCA_012520405.1). GTDB lineage: Bacteria > Bacillota > Desulfitobacteriia > Desulfitobacteriales > Syntrophobotulaceae > JAAYMU01. The sequence continues at coordinate 1,234 of JAAYOJ010000147.1, read as the reverse complement.
TCCAGAAAAACAAAAGCGGCGACATTAGCTTAGACGGCGTTATTGAAAGCATTGCCCCGGCCGCTGAAGAAAAAATCTCCGCCTTGGGCCTTATTGAACAGAGAGTTAAGGTTACCATAACACCCCATATCCCGCAAAATCTAGTATTAAAACCGGGGTATGCCCTGGATGTTCTGTTTACTTTAGATAAGCAGGAAGATCAACTAGTGGTACCGAAAACCTCAGTTTTTTCTCATGGTGAAAGCGATGCTCTATGGGTACTGGAAAACGGCAAAGCTGTTATCCGCCCGGTAACAAAAGGAATGAGCAATGACAGAGAAGTAGCTATTCTATCAGGCCTTAAGGAAGGAGATCAAATTATATTAAACCCCAAACTGGAAGGTCTGGCTGAAGGCAAAAAAATTTCTCCTACTAAAAGTTGATCTTTATACAAAAAAAGGACTATTCTTAGTCCTTTAAATAGTGAGCTAAATTCAATTTGGTTAGAATCCGATCCGTTAATTTTACTATATACCCTACTAAAACTGCAGAAATTACTGTTCCTTCCCGTAAACCCCTTACCGTACCAAAGGCTATAAACGATAGAATTACCGCTAAAAAAGAATAAGTACAGTCAAATATTATTTTCATGGTTCCAAATTCTAAGCGTGTCTTGATAGCTATGGCTTTTACAATACCTTCCCCGGAATTAATAATTACATTGGCACAGACCTGTAAATACACTCCCCAGGCTAGAAGAATACATCCTAGTATTACGCCAATAATTTTTTCACTATAAATATTAAAATCAAGGTTGGAGAAAATAAACATCCCCACATCTACGGAAAAGCCAAGTACAAATCCCACAAAAACCTGCATATATTGAATATTTGGGAAGCCTTTCCTTAAAATCGCTTTTTGTAAAACAATAAAGACCACACCCATGATAAAGGTAAACTGGCCAAAAGTTAAAGGAAAAATATAACTAAGTACCAAGGGAACACCTGAAATCGGAGAAGTTCCTAAATCTGATTTGGTGATCAGGCTTATTCCTAAGCCCATTAAAAACAGGCCAAGAAGCTCAATAAAATACTTTTTAATTATTTTTTTATATTTGGGTAATTTCTTTGCTTCTAATTTTAACAAGGTCTAATCCTCGAATTCTATATTATTAAAAACTAAATTTAAATGCACAAGAAATAATTTTAATTAAAAAAATACTGGATTGTCAAGACTAATCCATTTCGCGAATCAT
>JAAYOJ010000182.1 GCA_012520405.1 Peptococcaceae bacterium | reverse complement strand
TTCACTACTTGGTAAAAGGATCGGCAATACTCATATGGCCCATCAAAGTTTCAGCCTTTTTTCCGTCCAACAAAAACTGAACACTGTCCACCGTTTCCAAATCCGTAAGGCTTTGGATAATTTGCTCTATAGTCATTATTTCTTGAAATGATCCTCCGTTCATGCCCTCGGAAGCAAAATTAACATAAGCAGTACTATCTGTTACTTCCACTCCTAAAAGTTTAGCCGTAGTAGGTATTCCCGTCGACAGCTCCTCACTCTCCGCACCCTTTAACAGTTCTCTAACCACAGCTTCCTCCAAGGATAGGGTTCCGTATTGAACTATTCGTTTTTCTGGGATGAGCTTTTCTAAATCTTCATTTCCGGTTTGGGCATACTCATTATTGACAAAGTACAAAGTAACTTCTTTTTCCTCCATCTGCGGTGAAGGGTCGGCGATTTGTTCTTTTTGACCGGGAAGAGACTCATTTTCCGGGGTCTGAGCAGTCGAGCGGCAGGCTGCGAGACCAAAAATCATCACCAAGATTAATAATAGGGCTAAAATTTTTCGCATTTGTTGTTCGCTCCTTTCTAATCTCCAATTTCAACTTCCTTCATTTTTTATTCTCTTAGGCTTATAATTATCTAAGATAAGCAGGATTTATAATTTGCAATTTAATTTTATATGATTTTGTAATTAGTAATAAAGAGAAAAATGCAATTTTGAGGGGGGCTAGTAATTAAATTGTTAAGGGGGACTTAGAGAAATGAGCAAAATATTAAAGATTATCCTCGGAATTTCGGGAACAATTTGTGGAATTTTTTTGCTCATAGTTATCGGTCTCAATATCTATTTTCAAATTAACTACAGCGATTTTTATACCATGGCAAAAAAGAATTTAAAATTCCTGGTCTAAGCAGCGGGTTTACACCCCAGGGGATTACGATCAGTGCAGAAGGTAGCTTTTTAACCTGCGGTTATATGAAAGACGGCAGCGCTTCCCGAATTTATCTCCTCGATGACCGACAAGTATACGTAGAACTCACAGAAAAGGACGGCACTGCCGATACCAACCATGCCGGCGGTCTGGCCGTATACGGTGACTATCTATATTTGACCAATGAACGGACCATCAGTGTTTATAATTTGGCAGATGTGCTCAAGGCTTCTCCCGGTGACCGGATTACATCGGTATATAATTTTCCGCTTGATGTAGTTAGTGCCTTTGTTCACGTCGAGCAGGACAAACTCTATGTAGGTGAATTCTACCGAGAAGAAAATTACCCCACGGACAAGAGTCACCATATGACAACTGATGCCGGAAATAAGCATTATGCCCTTATGGCCGTATATGCCCTGTCCAAAGACGCGCCATACGGTTTTGTCAAAGAGCTTCCGGAGTATGTTTACTCAATTACCGGTCTTGCTCAAGGAGTATGCCTTACGCAAAACGGCAAAATCTGCTTATCTACCTCTTATGGGACTGCCAATTCTCATATCTATATCTACGAAGACCCGGCACAGCAAGCTCCCGATCTAAAGTTTGAGATTGCCGGAGCCCAGGTGCCGCTTTTCTACTTAGACGACAACCATCTGCAAGAAACCATAAAATTATTCCCCATGACAGAAGAACTAATCGCTGTGAACGGCAGGATTTACGTAATGTGTGAATCCGCCTGTAATAAGTATATTTTCGGGAAATTCACAGGCAACAATTATCTATACAGTTTTCCGGCACCCTAGGATCTTCAGCAATTAAATCGTAGTCAATTGGAAGCACAGAAGGGAAGAACATAATGAATGCTCAAATGATCGCTCTTATAAATCAAATCATAGTTTTTGCACTATTAATGGCTATTGGTTTTACTGCGGCTAAAGTCAATGTTATAACTAAAGATGGCCTAAGCGCCTTATCTTCACTTATTGTTAAAATTATTATTCCCTCCTTGATCTTTAGTGTCATCGCCGGCAGCGGGGTTACGGTCCAAGAGTTTTTGATTAGCGGCAAAATTGCTTTAGGCGTTATTCTTGCTTATTTCCTAATGTTCTTGGCCAGCTTTATTTTAAGCAAAATGTGGAAATTTGAAGAAAAAACGGCCAACGTTTTTGTGGCCGTAGCTACTTTCGGAAATATGGGTATTATCGGCATACCCTTGCTGCTGGCTACCTTTGAGGGATCGGAAGTTAATGTATGTATTTCTGTTTATACCATCATTGATCAGGCTCTTCTCTGGACGGTGGGCGTCTATTTATGCAGCAGACACCAAAGGAATAGTAAGAATATAAAGAGCGCTCTCATAAGAATGCTCAATCCTATTACAGTGGCCGTAATTCTTGCTTTTACCATTCTGCTGCTTGAAATTCCGATACCGGCTTTGCTTATGGATACAATTGTGGGTATCGGCGGTACCACCAAGTACTTAACGCTGATTTATATCGGGGGGACATTGGCTTTTGTTTCTGTGACCCAAATTCAGAACAAACCCAGCATTTTCATGATTGTCCTGGTAAAAATGCTTATGTTACCGGTAATCGTCTATATTTTATTGGGCTTTTTCCTGCCGGAACTGCCCAGAATGATCTTAACTATTATTGTTGGGCTTCCTTCGATGCCCGTGATTGCCATAGTTGCCAAAAGCTACGGTTCGGATGATGAATTTGCAGCCGGAGCAGCTTTTGTAACCACCTTAGCTTGCTTAATTACCATACCGCTGGTCAGTTTGGCAACAAGCTTTATATAGGCCATTCCGTTGAAAAGCGATTAGGGTTAAAATCATTTGAACATAATTTTCTATCATTACGGAAATATAATTATTTTGATCAGAAGTGTCCTGATTATAAAATCCTATTTTTTGGCTTAAACCATCTAGCTCCGGGCTTAAACCATAGGAGGCCATTATGCTGACTATAATATCCTGTCCGGCACGGGCTGCCTGAGAAGGAGAAATCAGCCCCCAAATCATTTGATCCAGCAAATGAATATAAAGCGTAGTGAGCACCACAATATTTTCGTCCCGGTCGAGAACAGTTAAAAGCTGTTCAAATTCAGCGTAGCTTAAAGAGGGAGTCCGATCTTTCCGGTATTTCCGATATGCATGCCAAAGGCTTTTAACCTCAAGGCCAAATCTTTTAAAACGCTTAAGTATACTGAATTGGGATTTCGGGCTTAATCCTGTCTCTAAGAAAAGAGCTTCCCGAACAGCGGCTTTGACGGCCAAACCTATTAATTCTCCCAATTTGCTGTGTTTTCCGGCATAAAAGAGCTGTTGCTCCGAACAACTGTTAGCAATTATTATCGTGCCATCGGTTCCCGAGCCGGTCGCTAAACCGTTAGAATAGCAGCTTCCGGCCATTAATTCCTGCAAGGCGGCAGTCTTAGCTTCCGTACAGGTTACCAAAGCCCGGGCAAGTGTTTCTTCCGGCATATCAGCATTAATGGCTAAAAAAACATTGATAGTCCCTGGGGTCAGGCTTACTACTTCACCCCGGCGTTCATGAAAGCTGGCCGGGTCCCCAACCCGACCGCCGTTGTAATCTACACCGGCGGTGACAATAGCCGTCACACTCAAATCGTCATAAGAATTTGTTTTCAGAGCTGCGTTTTCCATATGAGCGGCTGTTAATAAACCAGCCGCGTTTTGGGGTTTTAAGCCCAGCGCTTTAGCTACTAAAGTCATATGTTCATGGTAATTGCCACTATGGATATCCGTCTGAAGGCCTAGCCCGGAATTAATATTATGATTAAACACCGCCGTAAGATCTTCCCGGTAACCGCCATTAAGACGAGAAGTGCTCAAAACCTTGCGCGGGCCTTTAAAAGTAAGGACAATACTGTCTTGTCGGCGGTGGATTTCATCGCCTGTTTCTAAGCTGTGTAAAAGCAAACTATCCATCTCCAATACTCTCCAGTATTTCTTGGGAACTTGGTAAACAGAGCGCTCCTTGCGTAGCCATTTGAGCAAGGAGTTTTTCTGCCTCTCCGCCGGTAAAATCATACTGACCCGCTTGGCTGGGAGC
>JAAYOJ010000099.1 GCA_012520405.1 Peptococcaceae bacterium | reverse complement strand
TGGAAAGATTGATACTGCTTAAGGAAAAGTAACGCGGAATAACTTCCAGCGGCTGAAAATCAATAAATCTTACATTTTTAAGGTTTTTTTCCTGGGCTATTTTCTCCAGTTCGGGCCGTTGGGAGCCGTCACCCACTAAGAGGAAGAAGATATCCTCTTCCTTTTCCAACATGGCTGCCGCTTCTAAGGCGACCTCCAGGCCATGGGCATAGCCCATAGTGCCGGCGTAGAGAATAATAAATTTACCTTCCAGACCCAAACTTGCTTCCAGTTCCCGGTCTTTTTCTCTGGGTTGGAATAATTCAGTATCCACCCCGTTAGGCAGCCATAAAATATCCCGAGCCGGGATACCTTTATTTTTTATCCCTTCTACAATTCCCTGGGATTGGGCGGAGAGTTTTTTGGCCTTGCGGTAAAAAAGTTTCTCCAACCATTCGCACATGGCAATCAAGCGTTTATTAGTTACGAGTCCGAGCTGAACAGCGGATTCGGGCCACAGGTCAGCAACGTTAAATATATAAGGAGCCCTTTTAAGCCAGGAAGCCAAAATGGCCGTGAAACCGATGAATAAAGGCGGGGACTCCACGATAATCAGGTCTTGGGGACCGGAGCGCACAATACCATAAAGAGAAGAAAAAACAAAGGAAAAGTAATTCAAAAGACGCAGCCAGAATCTTCCCCTGCGGACCGGGTAAATCCAGGTTCTTAAAACCTTTATTCCTTCCATTTCTTCTTGCAGAAAAAACTTTCCCCGGTATTCCGGCGGGATAATTCCCTCGGGATGATTGGGGAAAGCCGTTACAACCGTTAAGTCATGGCCTTCTTTTCTCAGCCCTTTGCTCAGCTCCCAGAGACGAACCTGAGCCGCTCCTTTTTCGGGCCGAAAATATTGGGTAAGAAGCAAGATACGCATAGAAAACTCCTTTAACTTCAGCACATCTAAGGGCAGATTATTGTTCGGGAGGTTTTTCAAGACGGCTATAGATTTTAAGTAATAATTCTTCCATTTTGCCCCAGTTATATTCTTCCCGAACGGCCTTAATTCCATTCTGTCCCATCTCCTCACATAGACGAGGATCGGAAAGCAAAATACCTATGGCCTTAGCGATTTCCTCCGGTTTAGTAGGGTCAACAATTATGCCACTATTATAAGGAGTTAAGAAACGTTGGATGGGAGGCAGGTTGCTGCCGACTACCGGAAGGCCGCAGCTCATATATTCAAACTGTTTAGTAGGTATGTTTTTGTAAAATTTAGGCACAGGCATGAGGGTGACAAGGCCTATCTTGGATTTTCGAATATAATGTTCGACTTCAGTATGCGGAACCCTGCCCGTAAACTCTATATTGCCCTGCAAGTTATTTTCGGCAATATAACTGTCAACGATTTCTTTACCCAGGGTATCATTAAAAGCCCCCACAAAAACCATTTTAATGTCCGGGAATTTTTCCCTTAGAATTTTAATAGCCTGGACAACGTGATAGACGCCTCTTTCCAGCGTAATATCCCCCTGGTAGATAAGGTCGTATACTTTGGGGCTAGCTACATTTTCTTCCGAGTTAGCTATATTCTCAGGATCAGGTATGCTTTCCGAGGTCGGCATATTCTCCGAAGCCTTATTTTCTTTCTCCGCCTGGGGTCTGAATTCTGTGAAGTTGTAGATAATATCTACCCGCTCATTATAAGGTTTAAATCTTTCCTTAGTGGCGTCGTCCGCGGTTATGATCTGGTCAAATTTTTTAGCATAATAGAGTTCAGCCTTGTCCACGGCGAAGACCAGCAAAGGTTTAATAATATTAGGAAATTTCCGGGAACGCCGCATCATATCCGGGTAGTGTTCGTGCACATCATAAATAAGCTTGCAGTTGGGCAGCTTTCTTTTTATCTTCCCAACTTTAAAGATAAGTTCGTAATCATGAAAATGATAGACATCAGCTTCTATTTCAATAGCTTTGTTGACAATATCTCCGGCCATTTTAAATCTGTCCCAAATGGAATAGATTTTTCGAGGATCCCCCACCCCGATAATTTTAATACCATGTTCCATTCTCTCCCCGCAGTCATCCGGTACAATTAGAGTGATATCATTATAAGTTTTTCTCAGCGACAAGGCTTCTTTGTAAAAAATCCTGCCGTCCAACGCCGGATGACCGGTTGTCAGAATACATATTTTCAAGGTAGTTCCTCCCTAACCGCAAGCCTTAAATTTTGTAAATTTTATCGCGCATTTTTTTGACATTTTTAGTAGCGTTGCGGGTATCGACAATAAGTTGGGCATGCTCCACAACCATGTCGTAATCAATAATACTGTGGTCGGTAATAATAACTACACAGTCGGCCGCAGCCAGAGTCTCCGGTGTCAGCTCAGTGTTTTCCAGATGCACACTGCTGCCGCCATGGGGTTCAATCACAGGCACATAGGGATCATGATAAGAAATGTTGGCTCCTTCATGACGCAAATGTTCCATAATAAGCAAGGCCGGTGATTCCCGGACGTCATTAATATTCTTTTTATAGGCTACGCCCAAGATAAGAATATTAGCATCTTTCATAGCCTTTTTATGGTCGTTTAAAGCGCGGTAGATTTTGTTGACCACATAATAGGTCACTTCGGCGTTAATCTCGCCGGCCAATTCGATAAAACGAGTATGGAAGTCATATTCCCGGGCTTTCCAGGTAAGATAAAAGGGGTCGATCGGTATGCAATGGCCGCCCACTCCGGGACCGGGATAAAAGGTATGAATACCGAAGGGCTTAGTGGAGGCTGCTTCTACAATCTCCCAAACATCCAAGCCCATGCGGTCGCAGAGCAGCATCATCTCATTAACCAGAGCAATGTTAATGGCTCGGTAGGTGTTTTCAAATACTTTGGTAAGTTCAGCTGCCGAAGGTGAGCTGACAGGCACAACATGTACAATAGTCTGAGCATATAGAGTATAGGCAATCTCCAAGCAATAAGGGGTAACTCCTCCCACCACTTTGCTGGTGTTTTTGGTGGTAAAGCGTTTATTGCCGGGGTCTACTCTTTCCGGCGAAAAAGCCAAAAAGAAATCTTTTCCCACCTCAAGCCCTGTTTGTTCCAACATAGGCAGGATAAGTTCCTGGGTAGTTCCGGGATAAGTGGTACTTTCCAGGGTTACGAGCTGCC
>JAAYOJ010000138.1 GCA_012520405.1 Peptococcaceae bacterium | reverse complement strand
TCGGCTATAAGTACCAATTTCTTGCCTTGTTGTACTATTTGCTCGAGTATGGGCAGTATTTCCTGTACATTGGTTATTTTCTTGTCGGTTACCAAAATATACGGATCTTCGAATACAGCTTCCATCTTTTCAGTATCTGTTACCATATATGGTGATAGGTAACCCCTGTCGAATTGCATACCTTCCACAACGTCCAAGGTTGTACCCATAGACCTGGATTCTTCTACAGTGATAACTCCGTCATTGCCTACCTTATCCATAGCATCTGCAATCAAATTACCGATTTCTTCGTCGTTGGCCGAAACCGAACCGACCTGTGCTATGGCCTCCCTGGTCTGTACTTTTTCAGAAATTTTCTCCAATTCTTCTACTGTAGCATTTACTGCTTTTTTAATCCCCTTCTGTAAAATCATAGGATTGGCTCCGGCTGCCACATTTTTAAGTCCTTCCCTGATAATAGCCTGCGCCAATAGTATAGCAGTTGTTGTGCCGTCTCCAGCTACATCATTAGTTTTAGTAGCTACCTCTTTAACCAGCTGAGCACCCATATTTTCATATGCTTCTTCTAATTCTATTTCCCTTGCAATTGTAACACCGTCATTTGTGATTAACGGAGAACCGAATTTTTTGTCTATTACAATATTTCTCCCTTTTGGCCCCAATGTTACTTTTACGATATCGGCCAGCTTGTTAACACCGGTTTCTAATGAATGGCGGGCATCTTCAGCAAATTTAATTTCCTTAGCCATAACAAAAACCTCCTAGTTTATATTTTCGATTACTTACATTTCACGTTTTCTGTAGGTATGTACCTTTTCTATTCTACAATAGCCAAAATGTCATTTTGCCTTACTATTGTATACTCCTCTCCTTCGAGTTTGACTTCCGTGCCGGCATATTTAGAAAAGATTACCCTGTCCCCTACACTTACTTCCATAACAGTTTCTTTGCCGTCCACTACTCCACCCGGTCCGACCGCCATGACCTCTGCCAATTGTGGTTGTTCCTGTGCACTACCCGGCAGTATGATACCGCTTTCGGTGGTTTCTTCGGCTTCCAGTCTCTTGATAACAACCCTGTCGCCCAATGGCTTAATTTTCATAAAACAAACCTCCTTAGAAATTTTATAATACATAATAAATTATGTTCATTTTCAGACAAAACGAAACATAATTTATACAATGTGTTTTAACAAGGATTTTACCTTGAAATAACAAAGTCAAAACCTTGTTATTTTTAAACATATTATTTTTGGCTTATTGTTAGCACTCAATATCATCGAGTGCTAATCATGACTATATGTTATCTAAAAATTATTTTGCTAGCAAATTCTGATTTCAGCCGTTACAGCGATTTATAAGTAAATATATCCATTATTCTTTGATTTTATCCATATTTCATTAATTTACTAGTTTTATGGTCTAATTTGTGTTAGAAATAAGAACGAAAAATAGCAGGTGTAAAGACAGACTGTGTGTAAAGGGCAGGGCAGACGACAGACTGTGTGAAAATTGTCATTCTAGGCTTCAGCTTTGTGTCATTGCTATGAAAGCCCCACATTTTTGTCATCC
>JAAYOJ010000114.1 GCA_012520405.1 Peptococcaceae bacterium | reverse complement strand
TTGAAATTACCCAGAATCCGCTCATTAGACTTATCCTGGCCATGTTGGATATTTTTATCGATAACTGGTCCTATGAGGCTGTGTTTCGTTACTTAAAAACAGGCTTGGCGGGAGTTGAAAAGCAGAGTATTGACCTTATTGAGAATTATGTTTTGGCTTGTGGTATCCGCGGCAGCCGTTGGACCAGGGACGGGAAGTGGGATTGGAGTACGGAATTTTTGCCTTCAGAAACTGAAAATAATTCTGACAGCGATCTGGAAGAAATTAATTTGGTGCGCGACAAAATAACCGCTCCTCTTCTAGCTTTCAGGCAAAAAACTAAAGGCAGCCGGCGGGCTGTAGATATTTGTACAGCCTTATACGAATTTTTGGAACATATTGACGTTCCCAGGCAAATAGAAAAGCAAATTGAAGTTTTCCGGGGCAAGGGTCAGCTTAATCTGGCCAATGAATATACCCAGATTTGGAATATTCTCATGCATGTTCTGGATCAGACCGTGGAAGTCTTGGGCGAAGAAACCATGAATATTGCTAAATTCGCCAAAATATTAAAGATCGGCCTGGATGAGTATAAACTGGGATTAATTCCTCCTTCCCTGGATCAAGTCCTGGTTGGAGACGCCCACCGCTCAAAAAGTCATGAGGTTAAAGCTCTTTATATCTTGGGTGTCAATGATGGTGTTTTCCCCACAGCAGCCTTAGAGGAAGGTCTTCTTTCCGACCAGGACCGGGCCGTCCTCAAAAGCCTGGGCCTGGAGTTAGCCAGTGATACCAGGACCCAGGCCTTTGATGAACAGTATTTGATTTACAAGGCGCTGACCACAGCTTGTTCCTACTTAAGAATAAGTTGGCCCCTGGCTGACTCCGAAGGCAGAAGCCTGCGCCCTTCTATGATTATCCCTCGGATGAGGAAGCTGTTTCCCCGGCTTGTGGAGAGCAGTGATATTCTTCCTCCCTCCACCATTTCCGCCGAACTGGAACTGGTAACCGGACACTTGCCCACCTTCCAACACCTGGCTGCTAAAATTAGCCGCCAGGATCTAAAAGCGGAAAGCAAAACTTTATGGCAGGAAGTTTACCACTGGTATGCCGGACAGGAAAGCTTTCAACCCCAATGTGAAGCCTTTAAATCTATTATGGCTTATAAGAATATTGCCTCTCCCGTAAGCCCTGCCAAAATACTTTCACTATATGGCAATCCTCTTAAGACCAGCGTGTCCAGAATGGAAAAATACGCCTCCTGCCCCTTTGCCTTTTATCTTCAATACGGATTAAAGGCAAGAGAACGAAAAGTATTTAGCTTAAGCCCACCGGATATCGGAAGCTTTATGCACAAGGTATTAGAATTATTTTCCCGGGAGATGGCCGTCGGCAATATTTCCTGGAGAACTCTGGAGCGCGACTGGTGTGAGAAAAAAATTGAGGAAATTATAGAAAACCTGCTAGCGCGCATGAACGGAAGAGGATTAAGCTCGTCCCCAAGAATGACGGTGCTAATGACCAGGTTAAAAAGGGTGGTAACCCGTGCGGTATGGGTAATCGCGGAACATATTCGCCGCAGCAGTTTTGAACCGCTAGGCTATGAGATCGCTTTTGGCGAAGGGGAAAAATTGCCGCCCATAATTATGGAACTGGAATCGGGGCAAAAAATTAGCCTTAGCGGCGTGATAGATCGGGTTGATGCCTTGAAAACGGAAGAGGGTACTTATGTAAGAATTATTGATTATAAGTCCGGAAGTAAGGATTTCCAACTGGCTGATGTTTATTACGGGCTGCAAATCCAGCTTATTACTTATTTGAGTGCCTTAACGGGAAATTGTTTACCCGGTGTAGGGGACCCGCTTTTGCCTGGGGGCATTCTATATTTCCGCCTCGATGACCCCTTAATTAGAACTTCCCACCAAAGCAGCGAGCAGCAAATAGAAGAGGCTATTATGAAACAACTGAAAATGAAAGGCTTGTTACTGGCTAATGTTAAGCTCATTAAAGCGATGGATAAGGAAATCCAAGGCTCCTCGCTCATTATTCCGGCCAGGATTAATAAAGGAGATGTTTTAGGAAAATCCTCAACCGCAACTCCGGAACAGTTTTCTCTGTTACAAAAACATGTTTACAGCTTGCTCAAGCAGTTAGGGGCAGAGATAAGCTCAGGCCAGGTAGAGATTCGCCCCATTAAGAAGAAAAAATATACGGCCTGTCAGTATTGTATTTTTGCTGCAATCTGCCAATTCGATCCCCGGCTTAAAGAAAACAAGTACAAATTATTGCCTGAACCGCAAGAGGAAGAAATATGGAGATTATTGGATCCCAAGAAGGGTGGGGAGACAGTTGAGTGATAATAACTGGACAAAGGAGCAACTGGCGGCCATCTCAGCCCAAGGCTGCAATCTCTTGGTTGCTGCGGGTGCCGGGGCCGGCAAGACAGCCGTGCTGGTAGAAAGAATTATTCGGAAAATCACCGCTCCCGAAAACCCGGTGGATTTGGATAAACTGTTGGTTATGACTTTTACCAACGCCGCGGCGGCCGAGATGAGGGAAAGGATTGCCCAGGCCATAGCCGAGCGGTTAGAAGCTAATCCTGCTAACCATAATATCCGAAGGCAGCTCACCTTGTTAAACAAAGCTAACATTACCACCATTCATTCCTTTTGTTTGGATGTTATTCGCAATAATTTTCAAAGTATTGATCTTGATCCAGGCTTTAGAATCAGCGACCAAACTGAAGCCGAATTACTTAAAATCGAAGTTCTTAAGGACTTATTTGAAGAGCTTTATGAGCAGGAAACATTAGACCCGGAGTTTTACCGGCTCTTAGAATGCTATGCCGGCAACCGCGACGATAAATATTTGCAGGACATGGTTTTAAACCTTTATAACTTTGGGCAGAGCAATCCCAATCCTGAGGCCTGGCTTAAAAAAATGACGGAAAAGTTTCTGGTGCCGGAAAATATTGATTTCAGCCGGACCCCTTGGGGAGAGGTGCTGCTGGAAGCCCTTGAGCTGGAGCTTCAAGATATGGAGCATAAACTTAGGGAAGCAGTAGGCCTGCTCCAGGCTTCCACCGGTTTGGATAGGTATCTGCCTGTGTTCCAGGAAGAATATAATTTTATGCAAAGCTTGGCTCAGCAATTTACCCCTAATCTTCCCCAATGGGATAAGCTTTACCGCTTAATTAATAGTTTCCAGTTTTCCAGATTGCCCTCAGCCGGAAAAGATGCCGATAAATCTGTTCAGGAACAAGTCAAGGATATGCGGGATGAAGTGAAAAAGAGTTTTCAGAAAATCAAGGATCAGATATTTGTTTCTTCTTCCGCCGAGATTATTAAAGATTTAAGATCTTTGTACCCCCTTATGAATTGTTTAACCGGGCTGGTTATAGAATTCAGCCATAGATATGCCGAAATAAAAAAAGAAAAATCCTTAGTTGATTTTAATGACCTAGAGCATTTTTGCCTGCAGGTCCTCACGGAAGCAAGTAAGGGGGAGGCTATAGAGGCCGAAAGTTTTAGACCTTCCCCCATAGCCCAGACCTATAAGCAGCGTTTTGCTGAGATTTTGGTGGATGAGTATCAGGACAGCAATTTGACTCAGGAAATAATTATTAACATGATTTCCAGGCAAGATTTACAGGAGCCCAATGTCTTCATGGTCGGAGACGTTAAACAAAGCATCTATCGTTTTAGACAAGCTCGCCCGGAGCTTTTCTTGGAGAAATACTCTACTTATGCCCCGGATGAAAAAAGCAGCAGCCGAAAGATATTGCTGTCCCGCAACTTCCGCAGCCGGCAAGAAGTAATTGACATTGTTAACTTTATCTTTGAACGCCTGATGTCCTCCAGGGTAGGGGAAATAGAGTATAGTGAAGAAGAATTTCTCAATTCCGGAGCTGTTTATCCCGAGCTTGACAGTAAGGAATTATTAGCCGGGGGCGGCATAGAATTTCATCTTGTGGAGACCAAACAAGATCCCCTTGCCGGCCCGGAAGACGACTACGAGAATATGTTAGAAGAAGAAATCCCGGATAATATTCAGCTTGAGGCTCGTCTGGCAGCCCAGCGCATTCAAGAACTTTTAAAGCCCGATGAACAGGGCCGGAAAGTGGCGGTTTTTGATAAAAATCAAAAAAAATACCGCAGTATAGAATATAAAGATATTGTAATTTTACTACGCACCACCAAGAACTGGGCCGATGTCTTTGCTGAAGAGTTTACCCGCCAGGGTATTCCCATTTTTGTGGATACAGGTACAGGCTTTTTTAAAACTGCTGAAGTCCAGGTAATACTTTCTTTACTGCAGATCATAGACAACCCTCTGCAGGATATTCCTTTGCTGGCTGTTCTTCGTTCCCCTTTATTTTCCTTTAGTGAAGAGGAATTGGCCGAACTTCGCCTGCTAAAACGCCAAGGCTATTTCTATGAGGCCTTACAAGAATCCACCAACCCGAAAGCAATTTCGTTTTTAGAAAAGCTTCATAAATGGCGGGAGGAGTCCCTTTACTTGTCTACCGACCGGCTTTTATGGCAGATTTACAGTGAAACTAACTTTTATGGCCTTGTGGGTGCCTTGCCCGGAGGGGAACAGCGCCAGGCTAATTTACGCATGCTGTTTGAAAGGGCTCGCAGGTATGAAGAAACAAGCTTTAAAGGGCTGTTTCACTTTATTAACTTTATTGACAAACTCAAAAGCAGCCGGGGAGATATGGGGAGCGCCCAAATACTCGGGGAAAATGAAAACGTGGTCCGGCTCATGAGTATTCACAAAAGCAAGGGGCTGGAGTTTCCGGTAGTAATCCTGGCCGGCTGCGGTAAGAAGTTTAATCTGCAAGATTTGAACAAAAATGTTTTGTATCATCAGAGCTTGGGCTTAGGTCCCGATGTGGTGGATTATGAGCGAAGAATTGCCTATCCTTCTCAAGCTAAGCTGGCCATAAGGGAAAAACTCAAAATCGAAACCTTGTCCGAGGAAATGAGAATTCTCTATGTGGCCTTGACCAGGGCCAGGGAAAAACTGATTATCACCGGGGCGGTGAAGGATGCCGCCAAGTCCAAACAAAAATGGCAAAAATTATGCGCCCGCATTCAGGATAAAAAGCTTCTGGCTTTTGATGTTCAAAGTGCCCAGAGATATTTAGACTGGCTCGGCCCTGCTTTGCTTGCCCATGCTGAGTGGGAAGAATTTTTCAGGGTTTGGGACAGAAAAGCAATTGTTGTGGAATCCGAAGAGCCTGAGGACAATAATTGGTGGGAAGAGGCTCTCCAGGATGACCATGAACAGCAAGGCGAAAATGTAGAGATAGCAAAGAAAGCAGAGGCAGACAGCAAGACGGAGTGTGAAATAATAGGGCTAAAAGAAGAAATCAGGCGCAGGCTTAACTGGGAATATCCCTATACTAAAATAGCTTATATTCCGGCTAAACTGTCGGTCACCGAACTGAAAAGACAAGAAGATATAGATAATGCTACGGCCGATTTCAGAGAAACCGGAATGTCTGTTTTCAATTTAAGCATGAAAAGGCCTTTGTTCTTGGAAGGCAAGAAAGCTTTTACAGCCGCCGAAAAGGGTACGCTCATGCACTTTGCCATGCAGCATTTGGACCTGGCCGGCAATAATTTCGAAGAGCAATTGGCGGAGATGGTGGCCAAAGCTTTATTAACCAAGGAGCAAGCTGAAAATATAAATTTAAATATGGTTCGGGAGTTCCTACAATCCGACCTAGGACGGAGGATGCTGGCTTCAAGTCAGGTCCGAAGGGAAGTACCCTTTAATCTGGAGCTTCCTTGCCGGGAAATATACAGTGATTTGGAAAACCATTATTGCCAGCATGAAAAAATTGTTTTGCAGGGTATTATTGACTGCTACTTTGAAGAGGAAGACGGACTGGTTTTACTGGATTATAAGACTGATTATGTGCCGCCGGCAGGTGTGGACAGCCTAAAACAAAAATACAGCAAGCAAATCTATTATTATACTTTGGCTCTGGAGAAACTAACCGGAATAGCGGTTAAAGAAAAATATGTATATTTTTTTCAAGCCCGTCAAGGGATTAGTTATTGACATTTATGGCAGAAGTTGAGTATAATAATAAAAATCTCAGAAGGGTAGGCCAGGCATGATTGCTATTTTAGATAAGAGAATGGTAGAGCAAGTAAATAACTTCGCTTTTAGAAGCTTTAGCCAGTGCTTTTTTAGCTTTTACTTTAGCACCGGCTTTTTTTGCTTGTTTTACAAAAGAATATTACCGCTCCTATCTAATGAGCATCGAAGGAGGATTAATCCCACAATAGTTCTGGCCTAAGAAAATCCTCAGAGGCAAAATAAAAATATCTTAAACTTTAGAATTTAGAAAAGACTCATTAGAAATAATGGGTCTTTTTGTTATATTAAGGAGGAAAGTTAAATGATTATTGTTATGAAATCCAGAACGAAACAAGAGGAAATTGAGAGGATCCGTGCTCGGCTATCCCAATTAGGCTGTGAGGTCCGTGATATTAAAGGCCTTAATTACCACATTTTTGGCCTAGTCGGCAATACTAACCTTGTTGATCCGGACAGACTTTTAGCCAATGAAGGGGTAGAAAAAGTTATTCATGTCCAAGAACCCTATAAAATTGCTAACCGGTTATTTCAGCCGGAAGATACCATAGTAGAAATTAAGGACCAAAAAATAGGCGGGGAAAACTTTGCGGTAATCGCAGGACCTTGTTCTGTGGAGAGCGAAGAA
>JAAYOJ010000059.1 GCA_012520405.1 Peptococcaceae bacterium | reverse complement strand
TATCTACTACAGCTACAACTATTCCCCGGCCGGTAACCCCTTCAGCCCAGAGTTCAGGGGCTCTGATTTTTTTAAGGTTCCACTGTTCGCTGTAGTAGGGATCATGGTAAGAACCGGCCTTAGTGCTTGGGGTAACTAGGTCTTGCTCAATGCGATATTTTTTACTCCACTCGGCGCTTAAAACCCCGGAAAGGGCTAAGACTTTTTGCCGGTTGTTACCATAATCATTAAACTGCAAAGTTAGATAGTTTAGAGGGCCGGTCCTTAGAATTTCTCCTCCGCTGGCGGAGGCAATTTTTTCGATATCCGCCTCATCTGATAGCTTCACATTAAGTTTACATATTTCTACCGGCCCGGCCGGCGCCGCTTGGAGCGGGAACTGGACGAAAATAAACAAAGTTATTAGTATAATGGCTACTAGTTTAGTTCTCAATATTCTTTTGTTTGGTTTTATGTTTTTAGGCTTTATGTTTTTAGATTTTATGTTTTTAGGTTTCATGTTCTCTTCTCCTGTTTTTCCGGTTTTCACCTCTTGCTTACGGATAGCTTGGGCCCTAAGTCACTTGCCTCTCGCTACTTGAATACTAATAGAGCAGAGATAAATCCTATGTTAGTGGGAGGAGGAAGTGTTATTAATAAGAAAATAAGACTGCTGTTCTGGGACGGATACGGCAATAAAGCTAACTATGAAAAATCTTTGGCCCAGGTCCCCGGCAAGGTCCAAGATTATGTTGATATTTTGGTGCCCAACTTTACCGGCGACCTTAAAGCTGACGGCAGCTTTGGCTATGTGTTTGGCAGAGCCGCAGTAGCCCGCTCCCTGACAGCCCTCGGCCACAGCCAGGGAGTCGCAGTGGTACCCATGATCCTGGGCAGCGGAGCCACGGCCAACACTATGCTGCTAAATCCCAGTAAGCGTGCAAATTTTGTACGTTGCGCCCTTCAAGTTGTACGGGAAACTCAGGCTGACGGCATTATGGTTGACCTGGAGGGTATAGCCACCAATACCGGACCGGGGCTCACAGCCTTGATGAGAGAACTTACCCCGCTGCTGCAGGCCGAAGGCAAGCTATCTATGATCGCCGTTATGGCCAGAACATCAGTCGGTGCCGAACCTTGGAACAAGCAGTATGAATATGCCGAGCTGGCCCAATACTCTGATTATATCCAGATCATGGCCTATGATTACCACCATGCCGGCTCCGGGCCCGGTCCGATTGCCCCGCTGCCCTGGGTGGATAAGGTCGCCAAGTACGCGGTAAGTCAGATTCCGCCGACCAAGATTCTGCTGGGTATCCCCGCCTACGGGCGGAGCTGGAGCCACAAGGGCTACAAATGGGTGGTCTCCCATCTGAGTATGGCCAAAGCCAGACAAACTGCTGAAAAATATTGTGCTGAAATTATATATCAGGTTACATCCGACGACCAGATAGGAATTCCTATGTATACTTACCGGGACAACAGGCAAATGCCATGCACCACCTATTTTGACGACGGCCGCAGCTGGCAGGCCAAGCTTAAGCTGGTAGACAAATACAAGCTCGGCGGCATCGGGGTTTGGTCCATGCATTGGCTGGACGCCGCCAGCGCCCCGGAGATGTATGAGTTACTTAAATTTTAAGATATTTTTTCTTTTTATGCAGGAATAAAGTTAAGGCCGTCCACAGGGCAAACATAATAAAAGCATAGGTAAGATGAGGCTGAGGGCTCCAGGAGAACACCCACCGGCTTAAAACCTCATGATAGGTCTCAGTATGCAAGGGTACTGTAGCATGGCGCATTAAGGCTATAAGCACGAATTTGCCGAAGAAAACCAGAAAGGCATTGCGCCCAAAAGCTTCAAAGAACCAAAAAATACCGGCTAGTATTTTGGGCAAAGGCTTTTGGTCAGCGGTGTGAAACACAAGGTGGGAAAGGGCCAGTAAAAGAATAGTAAGGCCCGCTGTGAGGGACACAAAGGCAGGTGTCCATATTTTTTTAGCTATGGGAATATAGTGGGCCAAAAGAGGGGTAAGCAGCACCAGGCCTGCCCCTAAAATAAGCAGGTAAAAGACGGCTGCTGCTTTCTTACGCTCCAGAATTAGTTTACCGGCCGCATAGCCGCAAAGGACATTGGCCGCTGCTGAGATAATGGTAAATACCCCTTCCGGGTCATACCCTGCTTGCCCCTGGCGGTAAATATGTTCCGGTCCGAATAGCAAAGGATCGATTATTCCGGACAGGTTATGGGAGGGCTGGGGCAGCCCCTGGGGATAAGAAGCAGAGGTCAACAGCAGCAGTCCGGAATAAATAATCATGATAAGTGCAGCGCACCCTAAGGCTTGATACCATTTACCGGCTACCCTGGTAATAAGCACCACCAGAACTCCCAACACAGCATATAACTGAAGAATGCCGGTAAACCTAAGGGTTGCCAGATCAAAGCTCCAATTAACTATAGCATTGAAAGCCAGACCTATGAGGATTAACAAAATTGTTCTTCTCAAAAGCCTTAATTTTTTTACCCCCTTGCGGTAAGCAATAGCCATACTGGCTCCAAATAAGCTGATAAAAATCGGAAAGGCTAAGTCCGCGACCGTGAGACCGTACCAGTCGGCGTGCGTATTCCAAGTGGCGAATTGCGGGGCAGCTAAAATATGGGTCATAAAGGCCGTGACAGCCACCAGGAAACCCCTGGCAAAGTCGAGGGTACGAATGCGTGGATTTATTTTTTTTCTACCGCTACTCATAAGGCCAATATCCTACTTCCATTTGGCAATTAATATTTTGCAATTATTTTTTTGCAAATAATATTTTTCAATTATTATAACACACCTAAAGTTGCAATGATCAAAGCCTTGCAGTAAGCTATAAATGTTTGTAGGCCTTTTCACTTTTTGCTAACGAATGAGGTAAAAATAATGGGTGTTGTTAAGAAAACAGGGATAGCCCTTATGCTGATCGCCCTAGTTTGCATAATTGCTTTCTTAAGTATAGACCGGCAGCCGCCGGGAGCTACGGCGATATTTTATTCCCCCCATCCGGACGATGAAGTGTTAAGTATGGGCTCAGGTATCCTGGAGGCAGTGGATCGCAAACAGCAAGTAATAGCTGTGCTCTTAAGCCAGGGGAAAGCCAGTAAGGCTTTAGAGCAGGTGAATGAGCGTTTACGGCAGGAGGGCCATTTACCCATCGAGGCGGAAGAGTTCGGAGCGGCCAGGGCCGGAGAATTCCGGGAAGCGGCCACCCAACTGGGGATTAAGGACAATAATATTTATATTTATGATTTGCCGGATGGCAGCCTGCAAGTAGAAGAAGTCAAGGAAATAATGGCTTACTTTGCGGCCCAGTATCCGGATGCCGTACACCACACCATGACCTATAAAGATCCGCACCGCGACCATGCCGCCGCCGGTAAGGCTTTGCAAGAACTGAAAAAAGCCGGAATTATCCGGCATACGGTTTTCTATATTCCCTTGCAGGAATGGGAAGGCCAAACATCCCTCTTTAAGCGCCGCACCAAAACCCCGCAGGAAAAAACAGTTTTCCACCAACAAGCACTGGATGCCTATAAAACATGGGACCCAGCCAACGGAAGATATTCTATAGGTCTGATATCCGTGCCGGGCTACTTTGAAATTATTGAACAAGCTTATCAGAGTGTTTGGACCAAAAGATAGCTAGTATTTAATAAGCATTCTTGCCTTTTAAAACCACAAAAAAGGTACGTATAAGTATTTGCACATCCTTGTATATACTCCAGTTGCGAACGTATTCCAGATCATAGCTAATGGTCTCGATTAAAGTAAGTTCGCTGCGGCCGTTGATCTGGGCCAGACCGGTCACTCCCGGAAGCATGTCCAGTCTTTGGCGCTGTTCCGGGGTATACTGCTCGACAATCTCCGGCACTTCCGGGCGGGGGCCAACCAGGCTCATAGTGCCATTTATAATATTGAGCAGCTGCGGCAGCTCATCCAGGCTGGTTTTTCTTAAGAAGCGGCCACTTCCGGTCACCCTGGGATCGTCTTTTTCCTGAAAGATAAAATTATCGGGGTCAAATTGCCCTTCTTTTTTAAGTTGTTCAATTTTTTCTTTCATTACGGCCTCAGCATTGGGGACCATGGTCCGGAATTTGTAAATAGTAAATAACTCCCCTTTAAGCCCTACTCTCTGCTGTTTAAATATGGCCGGACCGGGTGAATCAAGCTTTATCCAAACAACTATAAAAAGCCACAAGGGTGAAGTCAAAACAAGTAAGGGTATGGAAATAACTAAATCTAAGATTCGTTTGGCCAGCAAGTAAGCTCACTCCAATGTTAAAATCCCCTAATATAATTACCCCGGGAGAATTTCAGGGCTATGAGCATGGCGCAGCTTAACCAGAGAAGGGGATCCTCGAAGAAGCGTCCTTCTCCCTGGGAACTGATAAAGATCGCCAGAGCCCAGAGGAAGTAGCCGCTACCGACAAAATACAGGTTAACGGAATCGTCAAACATATTGCGCAGATCATGCCCTTTATAACCGCTAAGCGTAAAGTATTGCAACAGCTTGCTGATGAGAACTACCCATACTGCAGCCAGGGCAGCAAGTCCCAAGAGGCCCAATTCGGCAGCTATGGTTAAAACAGTAGTATGGGAAACAGTGGCCCCGTCACGGAAGCCGGACAGCACATGGCTGAAATTATGTAAGAATACTGTCTGGAAGCTGCCTAAGCCGGTTCCGGTCAGAATATTGTCCTTGAACATGGCGATAGCTGCTTGCCATAAGTATACTCTTTGCGCATTGGAAGCCCCTAAACCCTGAGTGACGGATATCATCCTGTCCCATATATCCGGACGCAGGAACAAAACAATTGCTCCACAGAGCACTCCTAAGCCTAAGATCCATAAAACAGCCTTCCTATTAGGGAGCAGAATCAGGGTTGCGACTAAGATAATAACCAAAGTGATAAGACCGCCGCGGGAGGAAGTAAGCAGCAGCTCAGCCAAGAGTATGGCCAGGCAGGCCATGTAGATTGTTTTAATCTGCCTGTCCCTGGTTTTAAGCTGGAGAATAAAATTAGCTATTATAGCCAGAACGATAAAGCGGGCAAAAATATTGGGATCCACAAAAGTAGCATTTACCCTCAGGATTTGTTCCCGAAGCAAAGTTTCTCCCTGCCAGATAAGATTACCTGTAATGCCCTCGTACAAAGCCAGAGGCGCCAGCAGCAAAGCTGTTATATGCACGGCCTGCAGGGGGATATAGGCTCTTCGTTTGTTCATTAATAGGGCTATGGATATCATAAGCAAAAACATAACGGCCAGTCTTACCGTCTCAATTACAGTTTTGCCCGAATCGGCGGAATATAGCACACTCACGGCCCCAAGCAGCATAAAAATGAACAAGACAATAGTCAGGGGGTCCTTAATAATAGCGACCAACTTCTGCCGGATTGCCGGTTTGAAAAGCAAGTGCACGCCTGCTGTCAGAATAATAACCACCGTGGTCATGCGGGTTAAGGTGACCAGATCCAGAGCGGCTCTCAATTGGCCCAAACCGGGATACCAGCTACTTGATATTTCCAGTGCGACAGCTACAGCGAGCAGCGGCACCAACCAAAAGGGTCTGTAGATAGCTAACGAGACTAAAGCTAGGACCGTTATGACTAAGACTATCCATTGAATCATTACTTTTTCCCCCTAACGTTTTTAAGATTCCATAGATACTTGCCTATCTTGCGAAAATCTTTATCCAAAGCAATCAAAATACCGCAGTACACAATACCTGCCAGGGCTGCTGAGATAATTGGATGCCAGCCCCTAAGCAGCCAGGCGATAGCGGCCATGATCAGAGAAGCAATAATAATCAAGGGCAGCTGTCGCCAGATACGTATTTTGTAAACGCCCTTCCTTACCAAAATATAATAACTTAGGAATATGTAACCTTCAACTATGATCAGCGCATAGGCGGCCCCCATAAGCCCAACCAAGCGAGTTAAAACCATGATTAGTACAAACAATAGCACCAGGGCCGAACCCTGAACCAGCGTCCTTTGCCACTGGTGGTTGGTGGTAGTAAGCACATCCCCTAAGGAAAAACTAATACATTCCAAAGCAAAGAACCAGGCTACCACCATTAATATAGGTATGGATTGGTCAAATTTGCCGGCATAGAGCCACTGGATAAGGGGTCCGGCCAGGACAAAGATCAAAACACTGCCTGGTAGGCCTATACCGGAGAGAACTTTAAATACCTTTTCCGTGGTGGCCATATGGCTTCTTTTATCTGTATCCCCAAGCTGATAGAGTATGGGATAAAGAGCGCTGGTCATGAGACTGGGTAAAAAGATTAGCATAAGTACCAGTTTATAAGCCGCAGAATAGATCCCTACTTCCACATTGCTCACTGTTAAGGAGAGCACTAAAATGCTGAGCTGGGAGAAGGTGTTATAAAACAAGCGGTGGATGCCAAAAGGCAGCCCCCTTTTTATCATTAGGGCCACGCTGCCCAGGTCTATCCTGGGTCTTATTTCTTTTTTTAAAGCTGCTAAAATAAGAATACTGATAAGCAGGTAAGTGATTAAGTGGGTTACGGTGATAGATACAACTCCCCTGCCGGAAACTATAACGGCTAGGGTTAAGATGGCAATCAAAAAAGTGGTTAGAAATTGGAAGCCGGCGGCCAGATAGAGTTTTTGCACCGCCTGATAGTAGTTATAAACGGATTGGTTCATAGCATTAAAACAAACCGCCACCCCGAGGACTACAATCATGGTTTTAACTGTAGAATTGTAGCCTGCAGGGAACATGAAAATTAACATGACCATCAGACATAAAACTGACATTAATGCCTTAACGAACAGGGTGTTGCCAAAATAGCGGGGCAAGACGGAAGCATCTCTGGAGCCGTCCTGCACCATTAGCTGGCTCAGGCCCAATTCCGCAAAAAGAATAATGGTGCCCACAAAAGCATAGGCCGAGGAATAATCGCCAAAAGGCCCCGGTCCCAAATAACGGGTAACAAAAATACCCACCACGGCGGATATGGCTTTGGCCAGAACTCCTGATATTCCTAAGGCTGCTGCATTTTTGGCTATAAGGCGGGTATCCATTTATTGCACCTCGTACTCCGGATCTTCTATGATCTTGCTTCCCCGCAAAGCCTTATTATAAACCTCCAAGGTCTTTTGGGCATTATGAGTCCAGGTAAAACCGTTCATTACGGTTTGGCGACCGGCCTGGGCCAAACTTAAAGCTTTGGCAGGATTGCTGAGCAGTAAATCCAGGGCTTTAACTACGTCCTCGACACTATGAGGACGGACCAGCAGGCCGTTTTGGTCGTGGGTAATCACGTCTTCAATGCCTTCTCCCTGAACTGCGATTACAGGCAGGCCTTGAGCCATGGCTTCAATATAGACTATCCCAAAGCCTTCCTGCCAGCTGGGTAAGCAAAAAATATCAGCCTCAACCATTTGTTTCATGGTCGCGGGGTGATCCAGGCGGCCTAAAAACATCACTTTGTCTCTAATGTTCAATTCGGCGGCCAGCTTTTGGAGATTTTCTCTTTCCTCACCGTCACCAACTATAAAATACCTGAGATCGGGGTATTTAGGAGCAAGCTGGGCCACGGCCCGAAGGTTTATATCCAGACCTTTTGTTTTTTTCAGGTTGGAAACGCTTAGCAATTTACAAGGGCCAGTCCTTAGCCCGGGGGCCGCTTCAACCGGCACACATTCCTCCGGATTTATGCCGTTATTAATTGTGTAGGTTTTAGCGGCAAAGGGCCGGTCCCGGATAATGCTTTTGAGCTTGGAACTGACGGTTATTATCCCGTCTACACCCTCAAGGACCTCAAACATTTTCTGCTTTATTTTTTCCCCTTTATGAATAGTAGATAAAAAATCAACGCCATGTATGGAAACCACGGCAGGTACTTGCAAATCTTTTTTTAACAAGAATGCTGCGTGCCCGTCGGGAAGGGCTACATGAGCATGGATAAGATCGAATTTAAGATCCCGGAAAAGGCGCTCTCCAAGCCTGCGTATACTTCGGTACATGAAATAACCGGAATGCTGCAACAGGTAGGAACGCGGAAATTCCAGGTAACGAGGATAATAGACCTCCACTCCGTCCACCACATCGTAAGCAGGAATGGAAGCATATTTGCGCCATTTACTCTTTAAAAGTGGCAGTGGCCAGGGAGCAAAAGGCACCGGCGAAATTACCTTCAGATCACAGCCTTGTTCTTTTAAGGCTTTGACCTGCTTATGAACAAAAATCCCGTATACGGGGTTGGCAGATGAGGGATACATATGGGAAATTACTAAGATTTTCATGGATTAACTCCTACTAAGTGCATTATATACCAGCCCCATACTTATGGCAAAAAGAGTCATAAGCTGCAGGTGGTAGAGTATGCCACCCATAATGTTGAAAACAAATACGGAAGGCAGCACAGCTACATAGGCGATAATAAACTGGCTGGGCAGGTCAAAGGCTGTTCCCCGTCCCTGGCGGCGGACTTTGGCTGCCAGCTTTTTGAGTCCCAACACAAAGGGCGCCAGAAAGAAGCACAGGTAAACAGCCAGGCCCACAAAACCGTACCTTCTGGCAAATAAGGCGTATTCATTATCTACCAGGGTAGTCATTACATATTTTTGCGTACCCCAACCAAATACCGGGGACTCCCAAATGGAACCAATAGCCTTTCCCCAACGCTCCACATGCCCTACAAAGGAGGTGCTGGACTGAAAATTTAATCCTTCCTGCAATCTATAGAAAAAGTCAGCGGAAGCAGTAAGGAAAAGTACTGCTGTCAGTAAAAAGAGGGCCCCAATTTTAATAATAATTCTTTTATCCCGCTTATGATAGTGAAAGGCCCACAGGCTAAGAATTAAGAAAAGCAAAGCAATACCCAACAGAGCTGTTCTGGAGATGGTCAAGAATTCAAGCTTGATAACCAGGCCGATCAGGATAAACAGCAAGATTGGAAATTTGCCCTTGTCTTCTCCGAAGTAATAGCGGACTGTGAGATAGGCCAAGACAATAACCGTAAACAGACCAAAATAGTTGGGGTTATCAAAAGTACCCAGGACCCTGGCCGGATTACCGTAAATCAGGGTATCCCAGTGCTGTTGGTTGAAATATGGCGACAGCCAGGTATTGAGGTTCAAAAGATTGAAGTACTGACCCCAACTGAAAAGCAGAAGAAACACTACTCCTGCCAGCAGGGCTTTTTTCAAAAAATCAAATTCCTCTTGCCCAATATTTATGGATAAAGTGAGGGTCAGAACCAGAAAGTACTTGAAATATGTAACCAGCTCCATAACATCCCGCAGGCCGTAGTAGCCCGCGCCTCTAATATATACCCCGTAGATGTTGGATATTACATAAGAAACTACAAACAGAGCAAAAATTATCCCGATTATTTTAAACTGTTTTTTTTGCCTGGAGATTTCTCGTTTTTGTTCTGCAGTGAAACGGAATTTATTAATTATCAAAAACAGCACATTTAAGCCAAAGGCCGTAAAAAGCAAAAGTTCCTCCAGGCGAATCTTGGGAAGAGATACGTGGAGAGACATCGGTGGTAATATTATCGCTGAAAGTATGGTAACAACGAGCAAAAACAGTCTAGTCTCATTTTTGGTCGTGATGCCGTGGTTCCAGATCATGTTGCCTCCTGATTCAGACTTTAATATATTATTCTTCTAATCCTGCCAGCCATCTTTTGATAATATTGGGCCAGGAATAATTATCGACTACATACTCTCTTCCTTTGGCCGCCAGC
>JAAYOJ010000146.1 GCA_012520405.1 Peptococcaceae bacterium | reverse complement strand
TGAATACATAGATGACGAGGATCTGGAGCCGGGTAAAACCTATTATTATAAAGTTACAGCGGTTGACAAGCATGGTTATGAAAGTGACTTTTCTAACAGGGTGCGGGTTAAGCTGGATATGGACGACGATGACGATACAGACTCTCCTTCCGGCCATTTAATTGAAACCGGCCGTATGGCCGGTCAGAACAGGTATGATACAGCAGGAAAGATTTCTTCATCCGGCTGGTCGACTTCTTATTATGCGGTAATCGCCAGCGGTGAAGACTATGCCGATGCTATATGCAGTGTACCTTTGGCTTATAAATATTCGGCGCCGGTTCTGTTAACTTCCTCAAATAGTTTGCCAACCCAAACTAAAGCTCAATTAACCAATTTGAAAGTTAAACATGTTTTCCTTATCGGAGGCAAAAAGGTTATTTCGACCGAAGTGGAAAAGGCTATCAGAAACATGGGAATCCAGGTGACTAGGATTGCAGGCAGTAATCGTTATCAGACATCTGTCATGGTGGCTGCCTACGTAAAGCAGACTTTGGGGCGTAGCGGTACGGCAGTACTCGCTCCCGGAACGAATTTTTATGATGCCTTGTCCATAGCTTCGATTGCAGCGGTTAAGGGTTATCCGATCCTTCTAGCGCCTAGCACCGATCTTACTTCCGAGTTGAAAACATATATCAACAACAACTTTACCCAAACCGTAGTTGTTGGTGATAGGCTGGCCATCAGCGATACTATATTCGGCCAGCTCCCGTCTCCCTCTCGTATAAATGGTAAGGATCGTTATGAAACTAATTTGAAGGTTATTCAAACCTATGCCGACGTCCTCAACTTTGATAACTGTTACCTGGCTACAGGCGAGGTCTATGCGGATGCGCTGTCCGGCTTGCCCTTGGCCGCCTTGAAAAAAGCTCCCGTTTTTTTAGTGGGGAGGACTGTGGATGGGACTACTGCGGATTATATAATAAACCGAAATGTTAAAAAGATCATCGCTTTTGGTGGAACAGCAGCAATTTCTGACCATATTCTGCAGGGTCTACGGGAAAGCGGCTCCAATACTGACCGCCGGCCTTCAGCCCCTGCCAATCTGCAAGCTGTCGCCAGGGATTCCGACGAAATTAAATTAACCTGGAACAGGGTTAGCAACGCGACTGAATATTATATCTATAGGGCTGAATCTTCATCCGGCCCGTACGAACGAATTGGCAAAACCAGTAGTAGGTCCTATACCGATAGCGGCCTTGAGCCTGGAGAAAGATATTATTACAAGGTAAGGGCTTCCAATAGCTCCGGTACAAGTGATTATTCGGCCAGGGCTTATGCAACTACTGAGGATAGCGGTGATTTCGAAGCGCCGGATGATCTCGAAGCCGAAGCAATCGGTCCTGATTCGATTAGATTGACTTGGGATGAAGTCGATGATGCTGTGGCCTATTGGATTTATCGTTCTGAATCTTCATCCGGTGAATACAGCCTGGTCGGTGGAACAAACCTAGATTATTTCATAGATAGAAATCTGAATAAAAATAAGACCTATTATTACAAAGTTAAAGCCATGAGCAAATTTGGCGAGGAAAGCGGCTTTTCCAACAAAGCTCATGCTACGACAGATAAGAAATAAAAAAAATTGGGGTTTAAAGGGGAAAAACCATGCAATTCTGGCAAAAGGCCCGGGCCAAAATAAAGAGTTTCCGGCCCGGAAACTTAAAAAAATTGAACAGAAAAAAGAAGATACTCATCGCTGTTATTATTCTGGCCCTGATTATCCTTAGTATTAGCCTGGCTCGCTGCTCCCGGGGAGAGGAGCCAGTGATGAATGAGTATATAGAAACCGTAGTGCAAAAAGGAAATGTACGGGATGTTATCACAGCCACGGGGAAGGTAGAGTTTGCCCAGACCATGCCCCTGTCCTTTGAGGTGGGCGGGACCATTCAGGAGATTATGGTTAAAGAGGGGGATGTGGTGGACGAGGGCCAGCCGCTGATGCGTTTGGAGACCGCTACTCTGGAACAGGCTTTGAAGGAAGCCAGCGAGAATTTTGAGTCCGAGCGGTCCAACTATGAACAGAAGATAGAGGGCTTAGAGCGTCAGCTTAAGTCTGCCCTGATAGAAGCTGAGAAAAGGTTGCTTAATACCAAAAAAGAAGCTGATCCCTATTATTTGGAAAACCAGTATCACTTGGCGGAGCTGAATGTTAAAGCTGCCGGCGAAAGATTAGCTAATGCTCAGAGCTCCGGGGAAACGGATACCTATAGCTTGCAGGTGGCCTTAAGCCAGGCCCAACTTAACCTGATTGATGCTAAATATAGGCGGGATGGCGGGGCAGCCAAAGAGCTGCAATTGGCTCAGGCCGAGTATGAGGCGGCCTTAAAGGCTTGGCAGGGTTTCCAAAAGGGTGTCAGTCCGGAGTATCTCTCAGCCAAAGCATCCTTGACCGCCAGCGAGACCAAACTGGTGGAAGCTCAGGAAAATTTGAACAACGCTATTTTA
Organism: Peptococcaceae bacterium; assembly: GCA_012520405.1. GTDB lineage: Bacteria > Bacillota > Desulfitobacteriia > Desulfitobacteriales > Syntrophobotulaceae > JAAYMU01. The sequence continues at coordinate 5,080 of JAAYOJ010000146.1, read as the reverse complement.
AAGGCTCCCATGGCCGGAACGGTTGTGGCCTGCGAGGCGGAGCTCTATTCCAGCGTGAGCGAGGAAAAAGCGGTCATGAGCCTGGTGTCTGACCCCAATGTTTTTAAAGTCATAGCTTCCGTGGACCAGACAGAAATCTCCCGGATTACTGTGGGCCAGAAAGCGGAGATCACTTTGGATACTTTGCCCGGGGAGCTGATTGCGGGCACGGTAGCCGGCGTTTCTTTGACAGGTACGGACAATCACAATGTGATTACCTATGATATAACTATAGATGTAGATGCCCCGACTACAATTTTAAGGGACCGCATGAATGTTAATGTAGCTGTTATTCTCCAGCAAGTAACCGATGTTTTGGTTATTCCCAGCCAAGCCGTAACCAGCCAGGACGGGACGGCCGGAGTTTTGCTGCCCCATGAGGAAAGCGGCCAGGCCGGGGAAAGTGCCGGAGCGGGGGCCGAACAGGCTGCCCAGGGCGCTCATACTTTTGTACCCATAGAGATTGGCCTAGATGATGGCACTAATGTGGAGGTCAAAAGCGGTTTGAGCGAAGGACAGACCATACTCATGCCTGTGTTTTCCCTGGGAGAGGGCGGATTCCATGGACCCAGGCCAATGGGACCCGGCTGGTAGGCTTAAGGAGAAGGGGTGTTAGTGGTGATTACACTGCAAGGGATTACGAAGATCTACCGGACGGGTGAAGTGGAAGTGACTGCGCTCCAGGGGATAAACCTGCATATAGCCAGGGGGGAGTTTGTAGCTATCATGGGTCCTTCCGGTTCCGGGAAGTCGACCATGATGAATATCTTAGGTTGCCTGGATACTCCGACCGCCGGGGAATATATTTTAGATGGCGTAAAGGTGGCTCAAGCCTCCCGTAAGGCATTGGCCGCCATGCGCAATAAAAAACTGGGTTTTATTTTCCAGGGTTTTAACCTTTTGCCCCGGACCACTGCTTTGGAAAATGTGGAATTGCCCCTGATCTATGCCGGGGTGAAAAGAAAAGAAAGAAGAGAGAAGGCCATCGAGGCCTTAAAGGCGGTTGGCCTGGAAGAGCGGATTAGGCATAAGCCGCAGGAACTTTCCGGCGGACAGCAGCAGCGGGTGGCCATAGCCAGGGCTTTGGTGACCGGCCCTTCCGTTATTCTGGCCGACGAGCCTACCGGTAATTTAGACAGCCGTTCCAGTGAAGATGTTATGGCCATTTTTCAAAAGTTGCATGAGCAGGGAAATACTATTGTGATCGTCACCCATGAGCCGGATATCGCGGCTTACACCCGCAGAATTGTGCGTTTCAAAGACGGCAGGATTGAACAGGATGAAGCCCTGGCTAAGAGTGAGGAGGCACCGGCATGAACATAGCGGAGAGTATCAGGATTGCCTTAAAGGCCATCTGGGCCAATAAGGTAAGATCATTTTTAACCATGCTGGGCATTATTATCGGTGTGGGGGCGGTAATCATCATGGTGGCCATCGGCAACGGGGCCTCTAAAAATATCACCGAACAAATCCAAGGGCTTGGTTCCAACCTGCTGACTGTTTATGCCGGGTATTCTTATTACGAAGGCGAAGGGGTAAGAGTGATGAGGAGCGCTCCTACCTTAAGCCTGGACGATGCGGCAGCTTTAGAACAGGGCGAGCATATCCAAGCAGTTGCTCCCCTGGTTAATACTTATGGCGAGGTGGTCTTGGGCAGCGGCAATACCCAAGGCAGTATATACGGGACGACAGCCGCTTATTTAAAGGTGAGAAACAAGGAAATGCAATGGGGCCGGTTTTTTACGGACCAGGAAGTTGCTGATTATAAACGGGTAGCAGTGGTAGGCTCCCGGGTAGTGGAAAGTATTATGGGTTCCATGGATCCGGGCATAATCGGGCGGAGCATAAAAATAGAGAATGTGCCTTTTCAGGTTATTGGGGTTTTGAAAGGCAGTTCAACCGGCTTTTACTACGAAGATGATATTATTCTTATTCCCATTACCGCTGCCCAGTTGCGGCTGACCGGCAGCAAAGAGGTTCAGGAAATCAATGTCCAGGCCGTTTCTGCCGAAGCTATGCAGAGCGCCCAGGAGGAAATCACCTCCTTGCTGCGCAAGGCCCATAAGCTTGCCCCGGACCAGGGAAACGATTTCGAAATATCCAATCAGGAGGATATTTTGAAGGCTATGGAGGAAGCAACCCGAACCATGACCATGCTTTTGGGCGGAATTGCTGCTATTTCCCTCCTGGTAGGCGGGATTGGAATAATGAATATTATGCTGGTCTCGGTGACTGAACGGACCCGGGAAATCGGGATCAGAAAAGCTATCGGGGCCAGGGAATCCAATATCCTGGGGCAGTTTTTGATTGAAGCCGTAATTCTCAGCGTTATAGGTGGAGGAGTGGGCATTCTTTTCGGCTGGGGGGGATCGGCGCTGGCCTCCCGATTCTTGGGATTTCCGGCGGTGGTCACTGTATCTTCCGTGGTGCTGGCTGTAACCTTTTCGGCATTAATAGGAATTGTGTTCGGTGTTTTCCCGGCCAGGAAAGCTTCCGTGCTTAATCCCATTGAGTCTTTAAGATACGAATAGTTTTTATAGGAACAAGAGAGGAGCAGGAAAGTGAATCGAAAGTATTGGATAATTTTCCTTGTTATTTGCGGTTTGATTTTTTCTTTTCCCGGCTTGCTGGCGGCAGCGGAGCCGGAACTGGACTACCTGGAATTCCAGACCGAGAAGGATAACAACTTGCTGATCGGAGAAACCGTAGATATTAAGGTTATTTTATTTGACGAGGATGATGAGCTGTTTTCCGGCAGTACTCATGCTTATATTGCTGATCCCGACGGGGATATTCTGGGCTATTATTCCATAGGGGGCGGCGGCGGATACTATACGGTGTACGGTGTTACTTTGGATCGGGAAGGGGAGTACAGCCTGCATATCCGCGACAGCGAGTGGAATTATGCCAGCGGCAAAATTACAGTCCGCAAGCCTTTGCTCAGTCTTAGCGGCCAATTGGCGGAAGACAGAAAAACGGAAATCAAAGCCAAACTGATGGATGCTGACGGCAAGGTCCTGCCCCGCAAAAGCGTGACTGTGGACGGCTCGGATGCCGGGCTGGAAGGTAGGCAAAGTTATACTAGCTCTTATGACGGAACCTTTTCTTTCTGGATTACTCCTCCGGAGCAAGGAAAAGTCAGATTTTTGTATGGCGAGCATGAGATTGGGGCCTTGGAAGTAGGACCCTCCTATGCCCAGGGAACAAGAATCGGCGGGACGGCCGAGAGTAATACCGCTCTTTCTTTAGAGGTGGCCCGGGAAGGGTGGGACACAGCCCATACCGTAATCTTAATCCGGGATGACAGCCTGGCGGATGCTTTAACTTCCGTTCCTTTGTCCCGCAGGTATAATGCCCCTGTACTTATGACCCCGGCGCAAGATTTGCCTCGAAGTGTGCAGGCGGAAATCGGCAGGCTTGAGGCCGAACGGGTAATAATCATCGGTGGCAAGGAGGCGGTGTCGCCTAATATCGCCTCTTTACTGCAGAATTTAGGTTACATAGTAGAACGGATTGCCGGGGCCGACCGTTACGATACTGCGGCCCGCATCGCAGCCCGCTTTGACTCGGCGAATACAGTCTACCTGGCTTACGGTCAGGGAGAGGCCGATGCTCTGGCTGCCAGCTCTTTTGCGGCCAGAAAAGGCATTCCCATTTTGCTTATGGAAAAAAATTCTGTTCCCAAGGCAACTCAGGAACAGCTTAGAAGACTGGACCCGCTGCAAATAGTCTTGTTGGGCGGGCAGGGTGTGATCAGCTCTTCAGTGGAAGAATCCTTAAAGAAAAATTATTTGGTAGAACGCTGGGGAGGAGCCGACCGTTATGAAACGGCCTGGGCTATTTTAAGAAAGCTTTTTGACGGGGAATCCATGGCTTACTTTAGTTCCGCTCTGGTGTCCCCTAAAGATGTTGTCGGGGGCAAACCCTATGGTGACGCTCTTTTAGCAGCTACCCTGGCCGCCAAAAACAAGGCAGTGGTAATTAACCTGCCACCCAATCATCTGCCCGGAGCTCTGGAATATTTTCTGACTTTCAACAAAGGTTATATCGCCGAAGCCAGGGTGGTTGGCAATCAGACAGCCATCAGCCCTATTTTGGAAAAACAACTGGAGCAAATGCTGACCAGGTAAAATTAAGATAAAAGTTTTAATAGCATAGTAGCAATACCCTATTTAATAGGGTATAATGATAACAAATACAGGTGATAATGTGCAAAGAGAATTTGTGATGATGCCTGAATTTGATAAGCAATGGAGGAAAATGGGACTAGACGAACAAGATTTGAAAAGATTACAGGAACAATTACTGCTTAAACCGACAGCAGGCGAAGTAATAAGCGGTACCGGCGGTTTGAGAAAAATACGTTTCCCATTTGAAGGACAAGGAAAAAGTGGTAGCGTTCGTGTCGTATATGTGGATTTTGCTGTTTACGAAATTATATATCTTATTTTTGCATATCCTAAAAGTAAAAAGGACAGCTTGACAAAGGATGAAAAGAATAACATTAAGAAAATGATTGAACATATTGAGAAGTCTCTTAATAGGAGGTATTAAAGTGGAAGTTTATGAAGGTATAATGAAAGGCCTGCAAGAGGCAGTTGACTATACTGACGGCAAAATTAACGCCCGTAAAAATCAGCTTTCAGTAACTCCACTTTGTGTTTTTAGGGCAGAAGATATTAAGAAAATTCGAAAGAATATGGAAATGACACAATCGATATTTGCTAGTCTTATGGGCGTGTCTAAGAAAACTGTAGAGGCCTGGGAATGTGGTAGAAATATGCCAGACGGTCCCGCAAGGCGAATTTTGAGTATGTTACAGACAGATCCGAAATTGCCTGAGCGTTACAATATTATTAAACGATAGTTATATTGACAAAAGGGGCTGTTGCACTAACAGTTCCATAAAAAAGCAATAGACGGTGACTGGAAGATTCCAGAAACCGTCTTTTTGCTGTAAAATGTTGTTGATGAAACACAATTTACAACCAGATTATACGTCAGCCGGGAATGTATATCAACTGGTAATTCCCATGGACAT
>JAAYOJ010000014.1 GCA_012520405.1 Peptococcaceae bacterium | reverse complement strand
GCCAACTTAGATGATATTACCTGGCACCGGGAAGTAGAAACCATGAAAATACGGGCTAAAGACGGCTATCAGTATGAACCCTGCTGGCTCAATACGGTGGAAGCTAAAAAGCGGGGTATTGAACATGGAGATATCGTCAAAGTGTTCAACGAAAGAGGCACGGTTCTTTGTGCTGCTTATGTCACGGAACGTCTAAGGGAAAATACTTGCTATGTAGATCATGGATCTCGCTTTGACCCCATAGATGCCGAGAAATTGGACCGTGGCGGTGCTATTAACCTTATTACGCCCACCGCTATAACTTCCAAAACAGTTACCGGTATGGTGGTTAGTGGTTTCCTGGTAGAAGTGCAAAAAGTTACAGACCAAGAGCTGGAAGATTGGAAGAAGAAATATCCCGAAGCTTTTGCCCGCAAAGTAGATGAAGCTTGCGGTGTTTGCCTAGACGGTTGGCTCATTAATAATGAGGAGGGGAAATAGAATGAGGAAAGTATTTGTAATAGACTTGGCCAAATGCAGTGGCTGTTATTGCTGTCAGATGGCCTGTAAAGACGAACATGTAGATAACGACTGGACCCCCTATGCTAAACCCCAGCCGGAGATCGGCCAATTTTGGCTTAAAGTGCAGGAAAAAACCTGTGGGACGACGCCAAAGGTAAAAGTAAACTACACCCCAACCTTGTGCAACCATTGTCAGAAACCGGTTTGTGTCGAGGCCTGTCCCCATGAGGCCATTTTCAAACGGGAAGACGGCTTGGTTTTAATCAATCCGGAGAAATGTCAAGGTTGCAAGAAATGCCATGAGGTTTGTCCCTATGGGGTGATTTATTTCAACGAAGAATTAAACATCTCTCAGAAGTGTACGGGTTGCGCCCATCTGCTGGACAATGGTTACAAGCTTCCACGGTGCGTAGAAGTCTGTCCGACGGATGCCATACTATTTGGGGAGTACGAAGATTTGCAAGATGAGGTTTTAGGGGCTGAAATGCTCAAACCGGAAGAAGGTTTGCGCCCTTCAGTTTACTATCGGAATGTGCCTGGCCAGTTTATTGCCGGCACAGTCTATGACCCGATCGAAGAAGAAGTTTTGATCGGTGTTCGGGTGCGAGCCGTCTCCGGTGGCAAACATTTGGAAACCTTTACCGATGTTTACGGTGATTTCTGGTTTAAGGATTTGGCTATTGGCAAATGGGATGTCTTTATTGAGGGTAAAGGGTATAAAATGAAAGCTTTCTATAATCTCCGAACTACGGAGTGCCTTAACCTAGGCGATATTCCTTTGGAAAAAGAAGAGGCCTAAAAAATTAGAAGAAAATAGTAAAACAACTTTCAGCACCCGGATAGTATTCCGGGTGCTTTCAATAATTATTTATACTTTTAGTAGAGCATTATACAGGAGATTAATGGAATGGGATCGAAATATTGCTTAAATAATTAAAAAAATAAGAAAAGAGGGATCTAACTGTGGCTCGAGTTCGTACATCAAAACTACCTTTTGATTATGCCTGGGTTGTTCTTATTGTGTTGTTTATCGGTTTGATGTTTTCTTTTGGAATCCGAGCCTCTTTTGGCGCTTATATTACGCCTTGGGAACAGAATTTTGCTGTGGACCGGACAATAGTTACTTCCATATCCCTAATGAGTTTTATAGTGTATGCCTTTGCTCAGCCTATAGCTGGGAAATATAATGACCAATGGGGAAGGGGCATTGTTCCGTCTATCAGTTTATTACTGATAGGTGGGTGTTTACTGCTGTCCTCCTTTGCTACCCATATTTGGCAGTTGTATCTTTTGTTTGGAGTTGGTTTTTCCTTAGGGATTGCCGGTTGTTCAAATGTAACTGCTTCGGCGATTTTATCCCGCTGGTTTTATAAGAAAAAAGGAACGGCCTTGGGGTTGGCCGTTGCCGGTATGGCCGTAGGACAATTAATTATCGTACCGGCTACCCTATTTATGATGAACCATTTGAGTTGGCGTACCACTATGGCTGTCTTCAGTCTTGTTATATTAGTTGTTATTTTACCTTTAATGATTTTTTGTGTGCGCTCTAAACCAGAGGAATTCGGTCGCCAACCATACGGCTACATAGATAAGGAATTTGCTGAAAGCTCCCAGGCAGAGAAAATAACCACTAGGGAAAAGGTGGAGAAATCATCCATCTTTGCCGTTATGAAAGTTAGAGCATTTTGGTACCTAACTATTCCGTACTTTATTTGCGGCTTTACGGATATAGGTTTAATCCAGACCCACTTTATTCCTATGGCCCAGGGCAAGGCATTCCCGGTAGCCCTCATTGCCGCCACAATGAGTATTATTGCGATATGTAACATCATTGGTTCCATTGGCACAGGCTATTTATCGGATATTATGCATCGCAGCCGCCAGTTAGGTATAATATATGCAGTACGGGCATTCACCTTTATTTTTTTGTTTATCATCCAAAACCCTTGGCTGTTGATAATCTTTGCTGTTATATACGGTCTGACGGATATGGCTTCCATAGCTCCAACCAATTCTCTCACCACGCAATTATTTGACCGCTATTCCATCGGTACGATTTTAGGCTTTGTTACCATCAGCCATCAGATGGGCGGAGCATTCGGTTCCTGGATTCCAGGCATCTTGTTTGATCTAACCGGATCATACGATTTGATGCTTATTGTCTGTATAATACTTTTATTTGCCAGTGCGCTCTTGGTTCTAAAGGTACCGGAACCACGCTACCAGCCAGAGCCACACTGCCAAAAGATATAAGGGCGCAGTTTCCGGTAACCTAGATATTCTCAATTTGCCAATCAATTGGCTTTTTACCGATCGAACTCAAAAACTGGTTGGTCTTGGAAAAGGGTTTGCTGCCAAAGAATCCGGCATGAGCTGATAAGGGGCTGGGGTGGGGGGATTTAATAATAAAGTGCCAGGGATTGGTAATAATACTGAGTTTAGCTTGGGCCTTTTTACCCCAGAGTATAAATACTACGGGATCTTCTCGGTCGTTTAAGACCTGAATAACCTGATCGGTAAACTTTTCCCAGCCAATGGCACTGTGGGAGTTAGCCTGTCCCGCTCTTACCGTAAGTGAGGCATTTAACAGCAGTACCCCTTGGTCGGCCCATTTTTTTAAGTAGCCATTGTTCGGAATATAACAACCCAAATCATTGTGCAGTTCTTTAAAGATATTAACCAGCGACGGCGGAGCCTGGACTCCGGGCTTTACGGAAAAACTCAAGCCATGGGCTTGATTGGGACCGTGATAAGGGTCCTGGCCTAAAATCACAACTTTCACGTCTTTGTACGGAGTAAAATGCAAAGCATTATAAATATCATACATATCAGGATAGACCGTTTTAGTTCGGTATTCATTAATTAGAAACTGTCTTATTTTCAAATAATATTCTTTACTAAATTCGTTTTTCAGCAGGTCGTGCCAGTCGTTCTTTAAAATTTGCATCTCTTAATCACCAACATTCTAGATTATAGGTTTTCTTAGAAAAAGAAGGCCTAATTAATTATATCATTTAATATGCTCTTTCAAATAATCTCTTAAGAAAGGGGTGAGCAAGCAATGATTCACGAACTAGTTGTTTTGAGCAAAAAGCATACTGAAATGCTTGATATCACGTCCCGAATACGAGAAATTGTTAAACGGGAGAATATCAAGGAAGGGATCGCTGTCATTTTTTCCGCCCATACCACAGCCGGAATCACCATTAATGAAAATGCGGACCCCGATGTGCAGACAGATTTTTTGCGCCGGCTGGAGGAAATCTATCCTTGGGATATGGCCGCAGACCGTCATGAGGAAGGCAATTCCGCCGCTCACCTTAAAGCTTCAATTGTCGGCCCCCAGCAAACCGTTATAATTAAAGACGGAGACCTTCTCTTGGGTAGTTGGCAAGGAATATATTTTTGTGAATTTGACGGCCCACGCCGCAGAAAATGCTATGTTAAAATAATATGAAGCTAATATTATGTAAAGGAAGTGCTTAACATGCCGTATTATTATCTGGTATGCGCAGATTGCGATCATGAATATTCCATAACTACAGACCAGGACCCCTATAACCAGATTTGTCCCCAGTGTTCAAGCCGCAATATCTGCCAACGCTTTGGGGTTAAAAATACTATTTGTATTGATAAAATGAAGGAATGTAGTAACTGCCCTTTTAATAATAACTGTGCTGAACAGCCTTAACCCAACCCCAGTAATTAGAACGCACCCCTCTGTTAGAGAGTGAAAAACAGAGAGGTGCGTTTTAATTAGAAGTGCGTTCTATTAAGAAACCAAAACCCGAAAAGGAGAATAAAATAGCAATAAATTAAATTATGCGGGAGTGTTTCTAATGCAGAAGGACGCACATTATTATGCTATTTTAGCCTTTTGTCGGGTTTGTGGCTTTAAAAAAGAAAGTGCCCATAAAGTAGCCTATGCTTCCCAGTTTGTTGACGATGCCAAAATTAATTTGATATTTTTCCATGAACCTCAGGAATTTGTTTCCGAACATGATGTAATAGAAGGAAAACCAGCCTTTTTCAATATGGCAACTTGTCATTCTTACGCTCATATCAAAACCTACAATTATGAAGCTATGACCAATAATACAGTTGCCTTTCACTTTGTGCCTGGGTGCCGAGGGGAAAATTTCAGCAAAAAAATGCGCTGCCAAGAAGAATCCCCGGTTATCCTGACTCTTTTAGAGGAGGCTTTAAAGGAGGGTGATTTAATTAAACTTGGTATGACTTTACACGCTTATGCTGATACATTTTCGCACCAGGGTTTCTCCGGTATTTTAAGTAAAGTTAACGATATCAAGCATTGTCGACCGCATGCCAAAGTTTATTCCTGTTTGAAAGATAAATACGTTTATTTTATGAAGGGAATACTGGATAGTTTGGAAGATAAAGCACGAAAATGGGATCTATATGAGAAATTATTAGACCTTTTAATACCCGCCTACGGGCATGGCCAGGCTATGTTTTTCCCTGATTATGCCTATTTAAAATGGTCTTATGCCTATGATTACAGTGATGAATTTAGCGGGACTTATCAAAGAACAGAAATAGATAACCGAGAACGATACCGGAGAGCTTTTCTCAAAATATATGAATATTTGACCGAGTTCGTTTCCAGGCACCAACAGTATCTTGATCCTGATCTAAAGCTTAATAATCATCAACTTGTCCAGACAAAACTCTTGCCAACCCTCTTAGCCCCAGGCACTTTGGGAAACAGAGAAAAACGGTGGCAGAAGGTCATGCTGGAGGAGGGTTTATTTAATAACACTGATCAGCATATAATCACTTACGATGAAGATTATTGGTTAAAAAATGCTTTTGCTAATTATAACCGTCCCGGCTTTAACAGGCGGAAAGTAAAAGGAGTTCAATTAGCAACTAACTTTGCTAATAGTGACTGGTATAAATTTTATTTAGCAGTAAAGTGGTATAAGAAAAAATTTATCCAAGCTTGCCGTGACAACCAGCTGGACATTCCCAATTAATAATATTGATAACTGATTAATTAAATCCTATAACAGGAAAT
>JAAYOJ010000188.1 GCA_012520405.1 Peptococcaceae bacterium | reverse complement strand
TGCGGACAAATTAAAGAGCCGGGCGATGAAGGAAGGTCGTCCTTTAGCATTTGACATGGTTGTTAGAGATTTGCAGTTCGCATCCATCTTGCCGTAACTGTGAAAACGATAAGGAGGTATTGAGATGGCAATTCAACAAAATGGGAAATCAGTTGTTATAGGTACAATAGGCCAGGATGCACACATGATAGGAGCATGGGTTCTCTCAGAAGCTTTTAAAGAAGCGGGATTTAACGTTACGTTTTTGGGCGCCGTCGTTCCTCAGGAGGATTTCATTAATTCCGCAATCGAAACCGCGGCAGACGCCATATTGATATCTTCGAATTACGGAATGGGTATCATCGATTGCGAAGGTATGAGAGATAAGTGCATCGAAGCAGGGCTTGATAACATCATTCTATATGCCGGAGGAGCTGTTGCCGCGCTGGCAGACTTAGAGTCCAACTGGCCTGAAATAGAACGCAAATTTTTATCTATGGGGTTCAACCGCGTTTTTAGAAACACGATTTCAGCTGAAGAGGCTGTCCAATTTCTGAAAAAAGACCTAGGAATGAATGACGCTTAAAACAAAGCAATTCGCAAAGGAATGATTCTAAGAATGAAAATCTATACCAAAACGGGTGACACCGGGACCACATCGCTTTACGGCGGAGAAATAACTGAAAAGCACTCGCTCAGGGTTGACGCCTATGGAACTCTCGATGAGCTTCAAGCTTCCGTTGGCTTTGCCCGTGCCTTATGCGAGGTAAGTGAGGTTAGGCAGGCTCTTAAAGAAATTGAGCGCCAGCTCATTTTGCTCATGACCGAGGTATCATCCTCAAAACTTACGGTTCACATGATAAAAGAAGATGATGTGAAAAGGATGGAGCAAGAAATTGACCGGCTTTGTTCTAAGGGGTTTGGATTTTCAGGCTTTGTTTTGCCTGGGGAGTGCTTGCGGTCTGCTGCGCTGCATCTCGCGCGCACTATCGCCCGAAGAGCAGAACGGAGGATTTTTGCTTTGGCGGCTCATGAATTGGTGCAACAGCCTGTTTTAAACTACTTAAATCGTTTGTCTGATTATTTGTTTGTACTGTCGCAGTGTGAACTGAAAAGCACTAAGAAGATCGGCTGTGTGGAGGCGTCCGGCGATGAATTAATGCCCTACGGAGTACCCGATAGTTGGGACGAAACTACTGACGTTGCAATAATCGGTTCCGGTTTTGCAGGACTCGCTGCAGCAATTGAAGCCGGATTAAAGGGTGCTAATGTTATCATCTTGGAAAAAATGCCATATTTAGGCGGCAATTCCCGTATTTCTGGCGGCGGATATTGCTCTTGGGACAGCAAACTGAAACTGAGAGAGAAGCTTGGCCTGGGTGAGGATTCTCCTCAACTGCACAAAGAGGATACTCTAAAGGGTGGCGCATACTATAACGACCCCGATCTGGTTGACAGGATGGTTAATGAGGCCCCTGACGGTCTTAATATGCTAATTGAAGCGGGAATTGAATTCGAGCCGACGCTGCATCATCTGGGCGCACATTCAGTTGCCAGAAGCTACCAGGAAAAAAACCGTTCGGGCAAAGCCATGGTGGATGCACTTCACAATTATGCAAAAAGATGCGGAGCGGAGCTGCGGTTGCGGGCAAAGGTTACTCGCTTATGGCGTGAAAATGCAGCGTCACCCGTAACGGGTCTTCGGTATGAACAAAACGGCGTTCAAAAGAATTTGCGATGCCTAAAAGGAATCGTAATTGCCTCCGGCGGATTTGCTCGAGATACCGAACTGATTGCACAAAGAAACCCGTGGCTTGGCAACAATTACATGTGCAGCAATCACCGTGGTGCAACGGGTGAAGTATTGAGATATGCCATAGCTATTGGCGCCGACACAGTGCATATGGATTTTATTCAGCTCTTTCCATGCGCGGCTGCCAAAAACGGTGTAATAGACCGCCTCGCTTTGGAATGCTATTCAGGCGCCGGGTTCGGAACCATCTATGTCAATGATAAGGGGCTTCGATTTGTCAATGAATTGGCGGGACGCGATGAGGTGTCAAAGGCACAACTTATGCATCAGACGAAACCAACTTGGGCTGTTTTCAATAAAGATATTTTTACTCGCCTGAATACTCCAATTGAGGTGTTGGAACATGGTGTGAAGTCGAAGCGGCTAATATTTGGAAACACAATTGAAGAGATGGCAACTCTGGCGGGAATTATCCCGGATTCTTTGGCGGCAACCATTGATGATCATAACGAAATTCTAAAAAGTGGATTGACGGATAATTTCAATAAGACTGTGACCGATAAGATGCTTCCAATGGAGAGAGGCCCGTATTATGCAGTTGCCCAGTGGCCGTCGGTTCATTTTTGTATGGGAGGTCTGAGGATCAACAGGGATTCGCAGGTTCTGGACATTTCAGGAATTCGCATACCGAAACTTTATGCGGCGGGAGAGGTATGTGGCGGAGTACATGGTGCAAATCGTTTGGGCGGTAATGCAATCACCGAGTGTATCGTATTTGGTAGAGCAGCGGGAATTGGTGTTGCTAACGAAAAAGAGTATTGAAGTGAAATATTAGCAAAGGGGGGCTGGTATTAATGAGTGATAACGTTAACAAGCGTATACAGTATGACTGCTCAGACTGTAAAACCTACCATTGCGATAAGCGTAATAGCACGTATCCTTCATTTTGTCCCACAACAGCAACGGATAAACAATAACAAACTTGAGTTAGCCTTATATAAATATAAAAATAAACTCCTTAAATTATCAGAAAGACTAAAAAAATCGAATGATAATCAGGATGAAATATTATTGTTGAATGGAGTTATTTCTAACGTAATAACTGATTATTATCAAAACAAGGCAAATGTACAGGAAATTGTGGATGTTTTTGAAAAGCCAATAATGATACAAAGAATGCTAAGTAAGGCAAAAGAGATATTTGATAATAAACTGCTTATAAAACGGTACTCAGCAGAAAGAAATGTAGTTGCACATGTTCAGACTTTTTCTGTCATTGATTACTTAACCTGCATACTCGGTTCAGAAAACAATGGGTATGTTTTGGATAGTGGAGTTTTATGCGCTGCTGATTTTGGTGCACCTCAAAAAAGAATGCGCTTTGTTATAATGGGCATAAAAAAAAGCATTAATCCTGCTATTGCATTGCCAATTGGCAGGATTGATCCGGATAATTATACAACTGTTAGAGATGCCATCTATGATATATCTGATGTGCAACCAATTTATGAAGTTAATGCCGATAAAGGCATAGCTTTAAGCCTAAAACCAAATAGATGGAGTAGCCTAACTAGAGAATTAAGAGATTCCGATAAGCTATATAATCATATTATAACTAAAACAAAAGAAACGGCTCTAAGAAGATTTGCTGCCATAAAAGTAGGCGAGAATTTTCATTCGCTAGATACTTCAATGAAGGAAGATACTTACACAGACGTGACGAGAACGCAAAAAACAATATATTTACGGCTGGATTATGACCAGCCGTCAGGAACAGTTGTTAATGTAAGAAAATCTATGTGGATTCATCCCGAGTATAATAGAGCAGTAAGTATAAGGGAAGCTGCAAGATTACAGACATTTCCAGATAGTTTTATTTTTATGGGAAATAAAGATTCACAGTATCAGCAAGTTGGTAACGCTGTACCCCCAATACTTGCAAAAGCCATTGCGACTGAGCTTGCAAGACTTTTGGACAATGAGCCAGCAGGAAAGAAAGAAAATTCAAATACTATTAACATATGACGGTATTTTTTTGTGATTTTATGATCCGGTTGCCCGGCAGAAAAGCTTTATTCAAAAGTCCGACATTTCGCTTGACATATACCTTAGCGAAAATGGTAGCTGACGAGATCTACATTCTTTCGGCGAAACATGGGCTAGTGTATACGGATAATATAATTGAGCCATACGGTGAGACATTGATCGCAAGATCAAAAGAACAAGAGCAAGCCTGGAGCAAATAAGTTCTGTCCCAGTTAGAAAACTGTGTTTCTTTGGGACAGGATGAGTTTATTATTCTGGCAGGTCATGACTATCTGGATAAGCTCGGTTTAAGTCAAATCATATTAGCTTTTCAATATATCCAACAGGTATTAAAAGAATGTCAACGGTTAATATTTAAGATTGACAACTTAATGGCTCCCGAATGGAATAACCTGTATGGCAATAGGATTATCCCATACCAGTTGTCCCGAAGAGGAGCAAGAAGAAACCGGTAAATAGATCTATTATGGAGGACAAATGCTAGACTACATCATCACTTACACCAAAGTAAAATTTTATCCCTTAAAGCCGAACAAAGAAGATATCAAAATCGAGGATATCGCTCATGCTTTGTCTTTAATGACCAGAGCCAACGGTCACTGCCGGCATTTTTATTCCGTGGCCCAGCATTCCTTGAACTGTTATCAAGAAGCTAAAGCCAGGGGTTGTTCCGAGCGGGTGCAGCTTGGGTGCCTGCTGCACGATGCCAGTGAAAGCTATATTTCCGATTTGACAAGACCGGTTAAACGTAATATGTCGGAATACGTAGCGATCGAAGCCAAACTACAGAATATGATATTTGACAGGTTTGGACTAGGAGATTTATCTGAAGATGAACTGGAGCAGATCGAAGAAATTGACGACACCTTGCTATATTATGAATTTGAAGCTCTCATGGATTATCGGATCTTTAAGCAAAGGCCGGCGAAAACAGCAACCCATGCTTTTGATTTTGAAAACCCCTTCAAAGTAGAAAAACAATTCATTTCTGCCTTCCAAAGACTCACCGGTCCGAAGTAAAAAGTATATAAGAGCCTCCGGGCTCTTTTTTTATATCCTATTCATAGCTAAATAGTTATAAATTTTTTCAATGTAAGAGGAATGAGTTAAAGTTTATGGAATATATTTACAATTACTAATTTTTCGAGAAAATGAAAACTAAGATATTGTTCCGTAAGTAAAGAAATGAGGTGATTTAAGGGTGCTCAAGAATGAGCTCGAGCAAAGAATCCGTTTACTTCAGGAGAAAATTGAAAAACATTCTATGGAAGCCTATATTGTTACGGCGGAAGAAGATATCTGGTATTTGACCGGTATTACCTACAGACCTGAGGAAAGACCTTTTTTCATAGTGGTATCAGCTAAGGGCAAACCAATCTTGGTCGTTCCCAAACTGGAAGAAGCTCATGTCCAGAAGGGGATTATTGACTGCGAGATTATTGCCTATTGGGAATACCCCTCGCCCCCAGACAAGAATTGGTATGATATTTTAAACGGAATTCTTGAGAGGTTTAATAGAATCGGAATTGAAGTCAATGTAAAGTCAGATGTATTTCTCAACATTGAGGCCAAAGAATTAGTCCCTGCTGGGTTTGTTGCCGAGCAAAGGCAAGTTAAAAGCCCGTTGGAGTTAAAGATGATTCGTTCCAGTGCCAAGATCTGCGACGAAACTATGAGAACTCTTTTTAACTCTGTCTACCCAGGAGTAAGTGTTATCGAAACTTTTGCCATATCGAAAAATGTTCAGAATGGCCTCATTCGGGCAGGGAATTTTGACCCGATTACTACCACGCTTTTGACTGTGGCGTGGCCCGCACCTTTAAGTGCCATGCCCCACAGTATTCCGGGCCTTAATGATCGCTTGGAGCAGGGGCCTAACCTTGCTATGTGTTACTTTCGAATTAACGGCTATGCTTCGGAATGCGAGAGAACTTTCTTCCTGAAACCCCCTTCACGGGATGAGCAAGAATTATTCCAGCATATGATGAATGCTCGAGACAAGGCTTTAAGCAAGCTAAAAGCCGGAGTAAGAGCTGCTGACATTGATGCCGAAGCAAGGGAATACTTAATAAGTAAGGGGTTAGAAGAAAAGTTATTACACCGGACGGGACATGGAATCGGACTGGGCAATCATGAGCAGCCTTATATTGCAGAAGGCAGCCAGGATATTTTGCAAGAGAATATGGTGATCAGTATTGAGCCTGGAATCTATGTGGAAGGGCTTGGCGGATTCAGACACTCTGATACAGTGCTGATTACAAAAGACGGTTATGAATTATTAACCGGATTTCCCCGGAACATAGAAGATGTAACCATTAATAAATCTAACTGGGGCTCGAGAATAAAAGGAAGTATTATTCGCAAGTATTTAAAACTATAGTTGGTAAAATTTTAACAATCAGATGCATTTACATAATCTGGATCAGTCGAATATGGTATAATAAAGCAATACCCAAAATATGGAATAAGTTGCCTTCAGACATCGTTACCTAAAAAAGGAGGGAAGAAATGGAATACATATCCTTAAAAGGTGTCGAGAAACCTGTATCACGGATCTGTATGGGGACAGCTTGGTTCAGGCCCCATCTGGAAGATGAGATTTTTATGCTCCTAGATGCCTATCTTGATAAGGGCGGAAACTGCATCGATACCGGGAGGTTTTATGGAGCATCCCAGGCGGAATCTATCCTCAAAAAATATTTTGAATCCCGGGGCAACCGAGATCAGGTGATCCTCGTCGATAAATGCTGCCACCCGATCGTAACTCCGGATATGGTTCATTGCTTTGATTATTGGCGAGTAAAGCCGGATCTAATGGAGGATGATTTGTATTTCAGCCTGTATAATACCGGCAGTGAATTTTTCGATCTCTATCTGCTTCACCGGGACGATCCTGCCATGCCTGTCGGCGATCTGATGGATCGAATGGAGTACTTTGTAGAAAAAGGGCTTATTGGGGCCTACGGTGTTTCCAACTGGGAACTAAGCCGCGTTGCGGAGGCGTTGAAATACTGTGAGCAAAAAGGTTACCGCGGACTAAGCGTCAATAGCCCCTCATTTTCCCTGGCCCAGGTACGTAAACCCAGGTGGTATGGGTGCGTCTACGCTGACCATAACTATGCCATGTGGCATATGGACAAGGAACTCCCACTATATTGCTGGAGCTCCCAGGGAAACGGCTTTTTTGCTGAGGCATTTCCCTTCGATCAAACAGCCCCTAAGGATGTGCAAGAGGCCTATTACTACGAAGATAATTTTACACGTCTGGATAGAGCAAGAGAGCTGGGAAGAAAATATGGGGTAGCGCCCATTAATATTGCCCTTGCTTATGTGCTGAGACAGCCCTTTCGGACCCTGGCAATCGTTGGACCGCGAAATCGCGATGAATTGTCCTCCTGCTTAAGGTCCCTGGAAATCCCGCTGTCGGAACAGGAGATCAATTATCTCCGTTTGGAAGTGGACAGTTATTAACGGCATAGTTAACCTAGGAAACATGGCTGTAAATTGCTGAAAGAATCTAAAAGGATCAGATAAATAATCTAGAGCGTTCGGCATGTAATAAACGGAATAAACCGCAACTCCTATACAGAGGCGGTTTATTTGCGTTTATGAAATGATTATAGATATTATAGTAACAAATTATGGAAACATCTTGAGATATATTGTAAAATGAATGCAAATTCGAAATCAATCGAAGATTACCACATGTTGGCGAATAAAATTGTTACCGAGATGAATATTAAAACATGAAGGAGCGTGAACGAAATGAAAAAAGAGGTTAAAAGCAATGTTTCCTGGGTGGGTAAAGTCGACTGGGAACTTCAAAATTTTCATGGCTACGAATACTCCACGCATAAGGGTTCAACATATAATTCCTATTTGATTCAAGAGGAAAAAACTGTTCTGATTGACACGGTATGGAGCCCCTTTGCCGAAGAATTTGTAGAAAACCTGGCCAAAGAAATTGACCTGCAAAGAATTGATTACATTATCGCAAACCATGGAGAAGTCGATCATAGCGGGGCACTTCCCGTCCTAATGAAACATATTCCAAATACACCTATTTATTGTACGGCCAATGCGGTTAAGTCTTTAAAGGGGCAGTTTCATCAAGATTGGGATTTTCAGGTGGTAAAAACAGGGGATAAGTTGGATATTGGAAACGGCAAAGAACTAATTTTTGTTGAAATGACTATGCTACATTGGCCTGACAGTATGGCTACTTATCTGACCAAAGACAATATCCTGTTCAGTAACGATGCTTTTGGTCAGCATTACGCAACCGACTGTCTGTTTAATGATTTGGTGGATCAGTGTGATCTGTTTAATGAATCAATAAAGTATTATGCCAACATATTGGTCCCTTTCAGCCAAATTTTGCGCAAAAAGCTGGACGAAGTTTTAGCTCTGAACCTGCCGATAGACATAATTGCCACAAGCCACGGGGTAATCTGGCGGGACAATCCCATGCAGATTGTGGAAAAGTATGCGGAGTGGGCTAATGATTATCAGGAAAACCAAATCACGATCATTTATGACACCATGTGGAACGGCACAAAAAAACTAGCTGAAAAAATTGCCGAGGGAATCGGGTTAGCCGATTCGAATGTTGTTGTTAAGGTATACAATCTCTCTAAAAGCGATGAAAACGACTTGATTACTGAAGTATTTAAATCCAAAACCCTTATTCTGGGTTCGCCGACCATTTCAAACAGTATTTTGCATTCCATGGCAGGCTTTATCCAATTGATCAAGGGGATGAAGTTTAAGAACAAGAAGGCCGCAGCCTTTGGCTGTTATGGCTGGAGTGGTGAGGCAGTTAAAGTAATGAACGGCATGCTTGAAGACGCCGGTTTGCATTTAATCGACGAGGGGTTCAGAAACCACTGGAACCCGAATGAAGATCAACTGGCGAAAGCTTTGGAATATGGTAAAAAAATTGCCAAAGCGTAAAAAAACAAATCAAAAAGCACTTGAAAACTATCACAACTTAATATAAACTAATTACAACTAACATAAACAACAAAATTAATCGCCATATTTGAATGATCTATAAATCTTCCGATATTTACATTTGATTCAGATTGTTCCTGTTGGATAATGTTAGTTAGAAAGGACTTATATCGTTGTCCTTAATCTCCGAGCCGGAAAACCTAAGGGTTCTATGGTTCCCGGCCAGAGCGTTAAGCTCTCGGGGTGTATCCGGAAACGGATGCGCCTTCACTTGGAAAAGGAGGTGGCAAGCGTTGTTTTAGCTTTTTTATGGCACCAACCTCAAGTGGTGCCTTTTTTGTAGTCATAAAACAGACACCCAAAAGATCAAATCAATAATATTTCGAAAAGTATTGGTGGTGGAAAAATGATGTTTAAAAAAGCTGTTTTTATAGGGATGACTTGTTTTGTACTCTTACTGGCCGGATGCAGCCAGCCCCAGTCTCAAGTACAAGCTCAAAAAGAAGGTTATAAACTTAACTTTGCGGTAGAATATACCGATCATGCAGCTGCTTTTTACTATGCTCAGGGCGAGGATCTTTTTCAGCCTGAAGGTTTCAGTATAAACAATGTCAGTGTATATGCCAGCGGTGTGGGTGTGGCGGCGGCTTTTACCAAAGGAGGCTTCGATGTCAGCTACATGTGCCTGGTTCCGGCTATTTTCACTTATGCTAACGGAGGAGTACCTATTAAGATAATTGCCGGGACCCATAAAAATGGGTACGCCTTGGTAGTGAACTCCGAAAAAATTAAAAGATTGTCTGATTTAGAAAAAAGCGGGGTTTTGATAGCCAACGGGCCTCAAGGAACCACAACCGAATTCTTGCAACGGCTTTTAATTGAAAAAGAAAAATTAGATATCGAAAAAGTGTCGGCAAACACGGTAAGAATGAATGCGGCAAAGCAGCTTATGGCTTTGCGTAACGGTAAGGTGGATGCCGTATTTGTGCCCGAACATTTTGCAACCTTAGCCGCTTCATTTCCTGGTATGAAGATGTTGGTTAAAAGCACTGATATCTGGCCGAATATGCAGGGAAGTGTGCTCGTTGTTACGGAAGATCTAGTCAAAAAATATCCGGAAGCAGTACAAAAACTGAAATATATTAATGAAAAAAGCATTTGGCTTATGAATGAAAACCCAAAAAATGCAGCCCTTACTGTAGCCCAGAATTTAAATATAAACCAAGGTATGGTTAAAGAAGAAACAAAGAGCCCGGAGGCTGATCTGGAAGTAACTCCTGAGCTAGCCGCTGAATCAATGTCTAATATGCTGATGTCTTCAGAGATTAGTAAAGAAGAGGTACAGGCGGTTATAGACAAGATGTATGACCTGGGCTATCTGACAAAATCCTTTGCAGCTGAAGAGATTATGGCCGTTGACTAATGAGAATAGCGTGTGAAAATAAGGTGATTGCTTGTTATGAAAAGAAGGCCTAAAGTTAATGCTCTGTCTTTTATCCCCATAGGAGTTTTTCTTCTGGCATGGGAAATACTGGGTCATTATTCCCAAACCCCTTTATTTCCTCCTTTAAGCAAAGTTGTCGTCCAATTTTTTAATCTTCTTGAAAACGGTACGCTCCTGAAAAGTTTGGGCGCAAGCTTCACCAGAGTCTTCATAGGTTATACCCTGGGATGCTTGGCTGGAATTTTCATCGGTGCTTTAATGGGAGTTAGCAGGGCAGTGGAATATAGTTTGCGCCCACTGATCAGTATATTGTTTCCCATTCCAACTTTAGGCTGGCTGCCGTTATTAATGTTATGGATTGGTATCAATGAAGCTTTGCCGGTTGTGCTGATTTTTATCTGCGCCTTTTTCCCGGTAGCTTATAACACCTTAACCGGCATTAAAGAAGTAAAAAAGGAGTATATAAAAACTGCTCGCACCCTTGGGGCTTCTTCATGGTATATTTTTTGGCATGTAATACTTCCAATGGCTTCACCCAATATTTTTACCGGCTTGCGCCTGGAAGCGGGGATGGTTTGGCGGACGGTAATCGCAGCCGAGATGTTTGCCATTCCAACAGGGATCGGGGCGCTGCTGATTAATGGGGAAACTTTGATCAGAGTGGATATTATTATGGTTTGCCTAGTTGTGCTGTCTTTAATGTGTTTTTTCTTTGAACAGGTGTTTTTATGGTTGGAAAATAAAGCGACAGGTAGCTGGAGGGAAAGATGTCTTTAATTAAACTGTGCAACGTTACTACCCAGCATTGCCTCAAAAATGTTAATTTGGAGATCGACGCCGGCGAACTGGTGGTAGTCCTGGGTTTTACGGGAGCAGGAAAAAGTACCTTGCTAAATGTGATTGCAGGATTAACGGAATATCAGGGAGAAGTATATTTTAAGCGAAAAAATATGAATAATGTTCCTACGGAAAAGCGGGATATCGGTTATCTCCTGCAGGATATTTACCTGTTTCCTCATCTGAATACATTTGAGAATATTGCTTTCGGACTAAGGGCCGGCGGCTGGCGAAAAACTCAGATAACCGCCAAGGTCGAAGAAATTATGGAGCTTATGCATATTGCCCATTTACGAAAGCGTTACCCGAAAGATCTTAGCGGCGGGGAGAAACAAAGGATAGGGCTGGCGCGTTCTTTAGTCCGGCAACCTCAAATCCTGCTTTTAGATGAGCCCTTGTCCAGTCTGGATCCGGCTACAGCCAAAGATATTCGTAGAGAGTTAAAAGAGCTTCATAAAAGTCTAAATTTAACAATGCTCTATGTAACTCATGATTTTGTCGAAGCACAGGAATTGGCAGACAGAATCGTCGTGCTTGTAGAAGGGGAATTGAAGCAAACAGGTTCGGCCCAGGAAGTATTTTCCCGGCCCAGTGAAGAAATACGAGACTTTATTTTAGCTTACGGTCTAGGATGAGAAAATCAAAGAATAATGAGGTGCAAATTGTATGAAAGAAAATGCTTTCTTACGCAGGGTTCAAGAATCCTTTAAAGAAATAGTCGTTAAAAACGAATTGAATGAAAAAAATATTGATGTTAGTTGTTCAGTCTTAACGGCCCAGGAAGCGATTGGAAACCCGGAAAGGAAGGACTTCCCGATTCAAAAAGGCAAGGAAAAAATGATGCAAGCTTGTTTTGGATGTTCTTATGGACAGGCTTTCACGGACATGCCAAATACTTTTTCGGGAAAAGTAAAGGAATTAACGACTATGTCTCTGGAAACAAATTATGAACGAGCTGTATTTATTTCCGGAGTAAATGCAGTCCTCAGGGAATTAAACATGGCCGATCACACTATTCATTGTAAAGATGACGGTCCTAAAGCCTGCAGCTCGGAGCTTGCGGAGATGATTGAAAAAGAATACGGAACCCCTAAAATCGCCTTATTTGGCTTACAGCCGGCAATGGCGGAAGTGTTGCACAAGAAATTTCCCTTGCGGATTTTTGACTTGGATGATGACAATATCGGTCAGGAAAAATTCGGCACAATTATTGAAAATGGGATGTGTGAAATTGCCGATGTTGAAGCCTGGGCCGATTTGTTCCTGGTTACGGGAAGTACGGTATGTAATAATTCAATTAATAATTTTCTACAACTTAAAAAGCCGGTAATCTTTTTTGGAACAACAATTTCCGGCCCGGCGGCTTTACTTGGCTTAAAACGCTTCTGTCCGCAATCTTCCTAGCCGTCAGAGCAGCATCTCTCCCTCCGTCAATATTAATCAGAAAGATATTCCAAATGATAAAAATAGAGGATGATGGATATGAAAAAATGCGGCAGTTTCTTGCTCTGTATCGTCTTGGCTGCGGCCATGCTCGTCGGCTGTTTTGCTCAGCCTGCAAAACCCTTAGGGTCCGATCAAAAAAAATTTTCTATTCCAAACAGTTTAATTTCCAAGCAAGCTTTAGCTCCCAATCATGCTATAGATCAAACAAAAATCAGCGCCGAGGTTACCCAGAGGAATACCGCCTTTGCTCTTGGGCTTTTCCAGCAGCTAAGCCGGGAGGACCAAGGGCAGAATATCTTCATATCGCCATTCAGCATTTCTACCGCATTGGCAATGACTTATCAGGGGGCCGGAAGCACCACCAGGGAAGCAATGGCCAAGGCCCTGGGCTTTGCCGCAATTGAAGACAGCAAAGTGAATGATAGCTTCCAAAACCTGATCCCTTACCTCAGTCAATTCGATAAAAAGGTTCAGCTCAGTATCAGTAATTCGATCTGGGTGAGGGAGGGGGAAGAGATTCGACCCGCATTCCTTAAAGCCAACCAGGAAATCTTCCAGGCTGCCGTACGCACCCTGGACTTTGAGCAGGAACAGGCTGCCGGGGAAATTAATCGTTGGGTATCCGAAGCCACCCAAAATAAGATTGAGAAGATAATTGATTCTCCCATTGGGCCGGATATCATTATGTATCTCCTCAACGCCATTTATTTTAAAGGGGATTGGGCACAGCAGTTTGACCCCAAGAAAACCTTTGAAAGCAAATTCCAAACCGAAAACGGTACTCTAGGCAGTGTAATGATGATGAGCCGCAAGGGAAAGGCAGAGTACGGGCAAGGGGATAATTACCAAGCGGTCCGGCTCCCCTACGGAAAGGGCAAAGCAGCTATGTACTGCCTGTTGCCGGCCAAAGATATTACTATTAGCGATTTTGTCAGCACACTGGATGCAGACCTTTGGCAGGAGATCAGGGAAAGCCTTGCCGAACGGGATGAGGTGCTACTGCAGCTGCCCCGTTTTAAACTGGAGTATGGTATCAAGAATTTAAACCCAAGCCTCACTTCCCTGGGGATGGGGGAGGCGTTTACCGACAAAGCAGATTTTTCCGGGATTCGTCAGAATCTCTTTATCAGCAGAGTGCTGCACAAGGCCATTATTGAGGTCAATGAAGAAGGCAGTGAAGCTGCGGCGGTTACGGTAGTAGAAATGACAACGACTTCTGTGGCCGAACCCCTGACCTTTATCGCCGACCGACCATTCCTCTTTTTGATTGTCGAAGAGGAAACCGGAACCATCCTGTTTATGGGTAAGTACTGTCAAGCTGATTGATAAAAGGAGTTCAACAATGCATTCAGAAATCAATATAAAATTAAAGCAGGCGCAGCAGGGTATTGCCCGTTTGCATAAAATCGATTCCATGCTGCAGCAATTAAAGGTGGAACAAATTGAACTGGCACGCCGCAGATGTGAGCTGAAAAAGATATTGCGCAAAGAAAATGACGATGTCTACAAACTTGAGAATAGCAGCTTAACGTCGCTGTTTTATACCGTACTGGGCCGCTTTGAAGAGAAAGTGGATAAAGAACGCCAAGAAGCCCTGGCTGCAAAACTTAAATATGATCAAAGCGAAAAAGACTTGGCCGATGTGCAAATGCGGATTGCCGAGCTGTCCGCAGAACGGGCCCAATATCTTCATTGCCCTCAGGTCTTTGAGGAACTATACGCCCAAAAAAAGACGGAATTAATGCGGGAGAACGGAAAAACGGCGCAAACGATTCTTGAACTAGAAGATGCCCAAAACCTGGCCAGGATCAACCTTCAGGAAATCCTGGAGGCGATCGAAGCAGGCGAAGCCGTATTGGAATGCTTACAATCGGCAGAGCATAGCCTGGATAAGGCCGGAGGATGGGGGACTTTGGATCTTTTGGGCGGAGGGCTGATCAGCACTCTCGCCAAACATTCCCATATTGACGACGCTCAAAGCAAAATAGAGGATGCCCAGCGATTGTTGCGTAGCTTTCGAACAGAACTTGCAGATATTCAGTTCGACGCTGCCATCCAGCTGGAAACGGGGGGATTTGCCAAATTCGCCGATTTCTTCTTTGACGGGTTAATTGTCGATTGGTTTATGCAGTCCAAGATCAGGAACTCCCAAGAAAGTGTTTCCACGGTAAGCAGCGAAGTTGCAGACATTCTTGAGCAGTTGCAACATCTTAGGGATAAAGAAAAGTCCCTTATTGAAAAGCTGGAGGAAGAAATAAAGGAAACGATCCTCAAAAATAAGTAAAAAACATTCTGAAAAAGTAGTATGATAAAGCTAAATCTATTTCTAAGAAATCTTAGATTAGCGGAGGAATTACTATGAAAAATGATTTATCTATGCTACCGCTGGCTATCGGCAGTATGCCGCATATGGACACAAGGGCGGCTCTCAGGCTTATTAAGGACACGATGCCCCAGCTACCGCATTGGCCGCAGCTGCCTTACCGTTCAGCACAGGAAGCAATGGTCAATCAGTACACTTTCCCTTACACCAAGCGCGGCCTGGTAACAGAAGGAGAAAAGAGCTTAGTCTTTAATGCTTCCCTGGAAACCAGACAAGAGTACCTTGCTGATGTTTCCCGACGTTATCAGGCGATAATAGACGGAACGCCGGACGACCTTAGCGACTTTGCACTTCCTCAGGAAGCAGCCCTAGGCTTTTATGATTTTCTGCAGGAACTGAAAAACGGGGAACTGGACGACGCCGCATATCTCAAAGGCCAAGTTTGCGGACCTGTTACCCTAGCCATGCAGATCAGCGGTCCGGATCAAAAAGCTGCTTCTTATCATCCCGATTTACGGGAAATAATCGTGAAGGGTACTGCACTTCAGGCCTTTTGGCAGACCAGGACCCTGTCTCAATTCGGGAAACCGGTAATCCTCTTTATCGACGAACCGGGCTTATTCCGAGTTTCCCGCAGAAGTTCAGCTTCGCTTGACAAAGGACAGATTATTAAGGATCTCGATGAGGTGGTTGCTGCGATCCATGCGGCCGGCGGCATGGCTGGAATCCATGTCTGTGCCAGTACTGATTGGTCCTTGATTCTAGCCACGCAGACCGATATTCTGAGTTTTGATGCCCATGGCTATTTCAAAAGTTTGACCGTTTATCCGGAACCAATCAACGCTTTCTTGACAAGAGGAGGCATCCTGGCCTGGGGCCTGATTCCGACGACAAATGAGGTTTTTCAATTGACAGCCGCCGATTTAAAGGTACGTTTTAATGAGTTTGTAGATATTCTGGCTGGTAAGGGCGTTCCGAAAGAATTATTGCTGCGACAGTCTCTTTTCAGTCCCAGCTGCGGTGTAGGCAATTGTCCTGTGGAGCTTGCCGAAAAAGTTTATTATCTGACTGCGGAAACAGCAATGCTGATCAAGCAGGGATAGGCAGGTCCCCTTTGCGGAGATGTTTAGCCAGTGCTTAAACGATTTCAATTCTTACGCTTGAGGCCAATCCCAGTTGACGAAGCACCAATAGGGATCATTGACACGCTTCTGATAGGCGGTCATGTCCACATCATGCCAATCATAGAATCCTTTGCCGGTCTTAGCGCCAAGGTCGCCGCGGGCGATCCTGTCGGTAATGGCCGGGGGCGCTTCCGTCATATTACTGAGTGTAGGAAACACGGTATTGCAGGTGGTGATATTCAGGTCCAGGCCGCCGTTATCGAAATGCTCAAAAATACCGATAGAGGTGTAGCGGGGGCAAAAGCTATACATAAGGCAGGTATCAATGTCTCTGGGATCGGCAATACCGCTCTCCACTAGATTCAGAGCTTCTCTCCACAGAGCAAACTGAAGACGATTGCCTATAAAACCAGGCGCCGCTTTTTTGAGGATGACAGGCTTCCGATCCAGGGATTCGAGGAACTCTTTAGCAAATTGGAGAACACCTTCGCCCGTGAAAGAGCCACCGCAGATTTCAAAGAACGGTACCATATGGGCCGGATTGAAAGGGTGGGTGACAATAATCCGATCCTTGTATTTGGTGGCTTTTTGGGCCAGCACATCCGGCACGAAGGAAGAACTGACGGAACAGATCGCTTTAACTTTAGGGCAGTTGGCCTCAATATCCGCGTAGATCTTATGCTTGAGTTCTATGTTTTCAAAGACGCATTCAAAAATGATGTCACAGTCTTTCAGATCGGCAATATCGAGCGTGTATGTAAGGTATTTTTTACAGATCTCTTTCTGTCCCTCGGGCATGAGGCCTTGCTCGATCATCTGCTGAAAATACATATCGTATGTTTTCTCGTATTCAGGTATTCGATCCGGATTCCGTGCCAGACAAGTGGTACGGTAGCCATGGCCTGTGGTGAGTACGGACATGCTGTCGCCAATCATGCCAACTCCGATTATGCCAATAATTTTAACACTGGCAAGTTTCATAAAAACCATCCTTTTCTCCGGCGAAATATAATGTTTAAATACCTCTTATCATTCCTCACCGGTGAAACGATAAGATACGCGTATCGACGTTTTCGCCGCTAAAGGGGCTAGCTCCTGCTCTTCCGACATTCCTTTACATAATTTTTCCCCGAACTCTTTTCTGAATTTCTTGAGCGGCACATTCCGCTCTTCTTCTGTTACATTTTGAATACGTATACTATAGTAAATAAAAATATGCAAATGATTTAGTATGGATTTGATATCGGAGGACGTTTCAATCAGGCAAATAGCCGAAAGGAACGTCCTTTTGTTTGCTTTCAAAAAGGAATGAAAAAGCATAAGTACAACGAAGGGAGGATTGGCTTTTGGCATACGATGCAATTATAGGTAAATAAAGGAAGGTAATTGGGGTATTGTGGAGAATAAAGACAGAGAAAGAAATATCTAAGGGGCAATCCATATAACCATGCAAGAATACAAAGTCCTTTTGATTTAATGTGAAAAATTATCAGATATAGGGCTGTTGATACAGGGAGGATTACCGCAATAATATGCGGTAACCCCTCTACAAATAGAGAATAGACGCATTGTCTTGCGGTAATATGACGTTATATGCCATTTCCTGCAGGACCGCCCGCCGTCCATGGCTATTAGACGAGAGTAACTAAAAAAACAACATTATTTCGCACCTGTAGAATAATTTGAAGCAAGGATTATTTAGAGGTGATATTATGACAGACTTTCTAATGCAATATGGCGAATTGTTTTCCATCATTATGTTTTTTATACCACCAATTTTGTCTGCGCTAGTGTTTTATTTTACCAAACGGAATTGGATATGGCTGTCTATACCAATTACGATAGTGGTTGATTTATTAGTTTGGGGGAAAGGGATTTTTGAATCATCACATGGTGGAGTTGCACTTGTCTTTTTGATTCCACAGGTTACTGTTATAGCAATCATTTCTTTCGTGATTCTATATCTTGAGAAACGAAGAAAGAGCGCATAATCCTAGGATATCTATATGACGTTTTTCTTAAAATATAAAGTAGTTGATTAGGATTGCTTGGGGCGCGCCGTCCATGGCGCTCTGGCTTCGTGGGGCAGGAAACGTCATATAACACGTCCATTCCCGCAACTTAGTCAATATGAATGTAATATGACGCTGCGGGAATGGCGAAAACGTTCTACGACAAATCGTGCAAAGGCCGCGCCGTCCTGGCGCGGACGAAGTGTGATTTTAAGCATCTCTTCGTAGTAGAATTACAGAATATAAGTAATTATTGCATGTGGCAGATACTGGTTATTG
>JAAYOJ010000225.1 GCA_012520405.1 Peptococcaceae bacterium | reverse complement strand
TAAAGAGTTTCATTTTTTAATTCTTTGACTCGAAGCTTAGGACCGGCAGCCAAAGGATTTTTTGCCGAAATTCCTAGATAAGTATCCAGTTTTTTAATAGGCTTGGTGGCGATATTCCAATACTCGCCAAACCCGAGCGAATAGGTGACAATACAGTCCAGTTTACCGCAGACAAGCGCTTCTCGCAGGTCGTTGAAATTTAATAATTCAATTTTAAACAGTGGTGTATCCAGATGGGAGTGTTCGAACCCTTTTACTGCTTTTTTTAGAGCATTAATCACCTCGGTAGAGTCCAGGCAACCTATGCGTAAAATATTGTCCTTCATGTCGTACATGTTGCGCATATTTTGCAGGGTTTCACTAAGCTTTTCATACATCGGCTTCAGTTCAGCATAAAGAAATTCGCCGTGCTCGGTAAGTTCAACTCCTCTGTTGTTCCGGTGAAACAATTTCTTATTAAGACTTTGTTCCAAACGTCGAATCCATCTGCTGACCGCCGATTGATTGATGAACAAATCCTTGGCTGCTTCAGAAAGGTTCAACTGCTCGGCCACCGTAAGGAAAATTTCGATTTGTTGTAAGGTAATATCGTTCATTAGATTTCCTCCGGAAGATAATGTAATATAGCTGAAAATATAAATCTAAGATGTTTGCTAAATATAATTATATCAAATTCTGCCAATTATTGCTTATTCTCACTAATTATCTTTAAGAAGAGATCTAACTATAACCACTTTTTAAATTTTACCTACCAATATTACGCGCAATGGTATGGGCTGTACGCGTTGCGCTCATTATATCCTTCGGTACTACACAGTCTCCAATTTGGTAAAATTCCGGTGCACAGAATCTGAGTGAGGATGCTTCTTCGCTCAAAGCTACTTGCCCGACAGCGTAGATTACCGTATCCGCTTCGAAAAACTTCTCCTCTACGGCTGATATACATCTGACACCTCTCTCATTGATTTCCTCAGCCTTGGTTGAAAGGTTTAAATCAATTTGATAACGCTTGAATTCTACCTTAAGGGCTTTAAGATGCTGGAAATTACCTCCATCGTTAACCTTGTCCAACATTTCCACAATGGTCACTTTCCGACCGAGCATGGCTAGATAAATTCCAAGCTCCATGCCGACAAGCCCCGCTCCGAGAATTACAGCTTTTGGCCCGACTTTTTCCGGTTCACTATAGGCTTTTTCCGCAGACAAAACATTTTGGCCTTCGATACCGGGTATGGACGGCTTTAAAGGACGGGCGCCGAGAGCGGAGATAATCACGTCGGCACCGACAGTCTTGGCATACTCAGGAGTAACGGTAGTGTTAAGCCGAATATCAACTCCGGCCTGTTCCACAACCTTAGCCTGTTGCTTAAGATATTCTCCAAGCCTTTTCTTAAACGGTACCTTTTCCTCACAAAGAAGTGTTCCCCCAAGCCTATCATTCTTTTCACATAGAATAACCTCATGCCCGCGCTGGGCACTGGTAAGGGCTGCTTGCATTCCGGCAATTCCGCCGCCAACAACCAGCACTTTTTTCTTTTGGGCGGGAGGAATCTCAAATTTCATTTCCCTCTCGCGCCCGCTTTCAGGATTAATTGCACAATAAAACTGACCACGGTTGATCAATGTCGAAAAGCAAGCCAAGCAACGCAGGCACTTTCTTATTTCCTGTTCTCTGCCTGTCCGAGCCTTTAGAGGTAGATCCGGATCGGCAATCAATCCGCGAGCAATCTCAACTACGTCGGCTTGGCCGGAAGCGATGATCTCTTCCATTAATTCCGGGTCGGCAAGGGCGCCGACTGTGGCAACCGGGGTTCGAACATGTTTTTTTATGGCCGCGGCGTATTTAACATTGCATCCGTCTTCCAAAAAAATGGATGGGTGAGTAACGGTAAATACTTCTTCAACCTCATGGCTGCCCGCAGATACATGGATAAGGTCCACATAATCCTCAATTTGCT
>JAAYOJ010000221.1 GCA_012520405.1 Peptococcaceae bacterium | reverse complement strand
TCCCCTGATTTAATAGAAGAAGGAATGAGAAGATTACAAAGCTTTCTGGAAAAACTAGTTCTCAATTAATGGCGTTTGCATTTTTAATCTATTTTATTTCTGCTTGGCGCGATTGGGCAATAATTATATCCACATTTTCTTTAGTACAAGGAAACGCAGGACATTGAACAATCGGAGTTTCGGAGTAGCCCTCGGTTATAGCCGTTTTACCGGTTTGAATATGGTTAAGCAGCAAATAGGTGGCCGCTGATAATTCCGTATAATAGTCTTGAAAACTGGTTCCGTACATAATTCCGTCCTGAATAGCTTTTAGAGCGTTGGGGAATCCGCCGGCACCCCATACTTTGATTTCATCGGCTCTGCCGGCAGAGTTTACAGCTTGGACAGCTCCTAGTGCTAAATCATCAGAAGCACAGAATACAGCGTCTATATCGCTGTGTTTGGTTAAAAGGTCGCGCATGGCCTGATTGGCAATATCCAAAGACCAATTGTCGATATTCTGGTAGTCTATGACCACCATCTCAGTTTTATTGTTGGCTGCCAGGTAATCATTAAATCCTTTGGAATACATTACGCTGGCCATTTGAGCTGCGGGAGCGTCAAGAATAACCACGTTGGCTTTATCGTTAAATGCTTTGCATAGGTATTCGGCGGCAATTTCACCGGACATGTAGTCACTGCCCTTAATTCCAAAGGCATGAGGCTGTGAGACCTGGGGGTTAATCGTACAAACAGGAATTCCAGCCATCTCGGCTTCAACTATCGCCTTGCCGACAGTTTCAGGATCCATCGGTTCGATCAAGATGCCATCATATTTCTGGGTGATACACTCTTGAATCATGGTTACTTGTTTAGATGGATCAAACTGCGGATCAAACACTTGCAATTTAGCATTTTTATAGTAAAGAAGCTGATCTTCGATAGCTTTAAGTTCAAGTGCACTTGCAACTCCTGAGGTGCTTAGCGGAATAAAAGCGATCTTTAAGGGGTCTTTTTCAATGTCTTTACCAACTTTAGGGGCGTTAGAAGCCTCTGTTTGATCTGCTGAAGCAGTCGGTGTAGCGCTGCTGCAGCCGGCTAAAAGGCCAAGGGTAACCACCATCAAAACAACCAAGAGAAGGGCAAGCGTTTTTTTTGTTTCCTCATTCTTATCGTCCCTCTTTCATTTTTTTTGAGTAGTTACTACTCTTTTAATTTATTAAATATGCCAAGGTCATGGCATATTATTCCTGATCCCCTCTTTTCGGCATGCGGTGGCAAAGAGAAAATATCATTACAAGTTTAGTTAACATTGTTTAGCGAGCAGTTGTGAGAATAGACCCAATATTCGGAATATTCTAATTACAAGAAAGAGTTTTTTGCTAAGAATGTTTAGTGGTTAGTTGTACCTCGCTTTCTAACGGCTTTATTTGCATTATTTATTGGTAAAGGTTAAAGGATTAATGGATTTACCGTTGACATAGGCCCCATAATGGAGGTGGGGACCGCTGCTGCGTCCGGTATTACCGCTGTAAGCAATCTTATCGCCCTTTTTGACCCTCGTACCGGCACTCACGAGTAGCTTAGAGTTATGGCCGTAAAAAGTAATTATGCCATTACCGTGGTTGATAACAATTTTTCGGCCGTAACCATAGTCCCAGCCAGCAAAAGAGACTATACCGTCAGCCGTGGCATAAATCGGTGTACCATGGTTAGCAGCGAAATCAACACCGTCATGAAACTCGCTCGAACGTCCTCCGAATGGGTTACGGCGATAGCCGTAGGGTGAAGTCACGTATGTGGACCCTTTTAAAGGTAAAATCGAAGGGATATGGGCCAGTTGTTTAGCATTGTTTACTGCCGTATCGTAAATGAGCTGGAGGAGTTTCTCATGGTCAGCCAGACTAAGGTCATCTTGAGAGGCAATTTCCTCTAAAGTCCGTCCTCTGGAATCGTTGCTTCCCCGGCTCAAGGAGGTGTGACTGACAGTCTGGTTCCTTAAGGCAGCCAAAGCCTCTGCTTCAAAAGCGGCAATGGTTGGTAAGTTTGCTGACGTAAGGTCAGTATTCTTTTTAGTCAGAGCCTCAACCGTCATCTCGGCCGTGATTAATTTACTTTCCAACCGATCTACTTTAGCAAAATCAGTTTCATGATTTTTAATATAATTAGCTAAATATAAGGTATGACTAATTAAAGCCAGACTAAAGGTTAATAGTATTCCGGCTGTAATTTTAAGAATAAAGTTACAGCAGGCGGGTACGTGATACTGTTTAACTTCTGCGTTGTCTGGTTTAAATAAGATAATGGTGAATTTTCCCTTTAAGTCGGACTTGAAATTCTTTTTGAACTTTCTAAAGAGCTGATTAAAATATATGACAATCTTAAACTTCGATAGTAATTGAAAAAGTTGCATTTCTTCACCTATGGTTCTAGTCCTATAAATGGCCATCTTGTTTGTTGGGTAAATTTACTTATTCGACATCTAATTGAAATGTCCTTCTAAATATATTCCCAAAATAACTTCCTTAACACAAGCCCCAATAGTTTCCAGTTAAAAGTGAATTAAACTGCCCCTTTAAAAATAGATAATTCTCATTTTTAAAGGGGTAGTTTTTTTAGGGGTAGATTTGTTAACGAGCTTTCGCTTATATAAAAGCTCAGGCGGTAACAATGCGGCTATCAGCTTGTAAACCCAGCTTTTCAATAGCCTGTTCTCGCATCTTGTATTTCAATATTTTACCGGCAGCATTCATGGGGAATTCAGAGACAAAGTCTACATAACGGGGAGTTTTATGCTTGGCCATATGGGACCGGATAAAATCTTTAAGTTCATCTTCCGTAAGATGTTCACCGTCTTTAAGAATTACACAGGCCATAATCTCCTCACCGTACTGCTTGTCAGGAACGCCGATTACTTGAACGTCTTTTACCTTAGGATGAGTGTAGATAAAATCTTCAATTTCCTTAGGGTATATATTTTCACCGCCCCGGATAATCATATCCTTAATGCGTCCGGTAATTTTGTAATAACCGT
Organism: Peptococcaceae bacterium; assembly: GCA_012520405.1. Classification (GTDB taxonomy): domain Bacteria; phylum Bacillota; class Desulfitobacteriia; order Desulfitobacteriales; family Syntrophobotulaceae; genus JAAYMU01. The sequence goes on along the minus strand of JAAYOJ010000221.1, from coordinate 10,596 downwards.
TTTCATCGCGCCTGGCCAGGTCCCCGGTGTGCAGCCAACCGTCCTCATCGATGGCCGCTGCCGTTGCCTCAGGCATTTTATAGTAACCTTTCATAATATTATAACCACGGGCGACAAACTCTCCGTCTACATTATCCGGAAGATCCTCTCCGGTTACCGGGTCCACAATTTTGCACTCAATTCCCGGTAAAGCCCGGCCCACGGTATTAACCCGCAGCTCCAGAGAATCGTCTACTCGGCTTTGGGTGCAGCCTGGCGAAGACTCGGTTTGGCCATAGACTATGGTAATTTCTTTCATATTCATTTTATCTACCACGTCTTGCATCACCTTTACCGGGCAAGGGCTGCCGGCCATTATTCCGGTTCTCACATGGGAGAAATCCGTTTTGGAAAAGTCCTCATGTTCCAACATAGCTATGAACATGGTAGGAACTCCTTGAAAACAGGTAATCTTTTCTTTATTGATACACTCCAAAGACACCCGGGGTGAAAAGTAAGGAATGGGAGACATGGTTGCCCCATGGGTCATGGCTGCCGTCATGGACAGCACCATGCCGAAACAATGGAACATCGGCACTTGAATCATCATGCGGTCGGCTGTAGACAGGTCCATGCAATCCCCGATGCTTTTGCCGTTATTGACAACATTATAATGAGTCAGCATAACGCCTTTGGGAAAACCGGTGGTGCCTGAAGTATACTGCATGTTGCAGACATCGTGGCGGTTAAGGGAGTATGCTCGTCTTTGAACTTCTTCGAGTGGGACTTTTTCAGCTAAAGCAATAGCATCTTCCCAGGTAAGGCAGCCTTTTTGTCGGGAGTCAACGGTCACAATATTTCGCAAGAAAGGAAGCCTTTTAATATGCAACGGTTGGCCGGCCTCGGCTGTTTCCAGCTCTGGGCATAATTCTTTAATAATACTAATATAATCGGAATCCTTATAGCCATCTATCATAACCAGAGTATGGGTATCGGACTGTCTGAGCAAATATTCAGCTTCATAAATCTTATAAGCAGTATTGACTGTAACCAGGATGGCCCCAATCTTGGTAGTTGCCCAGAAGGTAATATACCATTGGGGGACGTTAGTGGCCCAGATAGCGACTTTATCTCCATGTTTAACACCCATGGCAATTAAAGCACGAGCGAAAGTGTCTACATCATCGCGGAATTCGGTATAGGTACGAGTATAATCATGGGTAGTATAGCGGAAAGCATACTGGTCGGGAAATTCATCCACTATTCTGTCCAGAACCTGGGGAAAGGTTAAATCAATCAGGGTATCCTTAGGCCATACATACTTACCGGTTTTGGATTTGTTATCGTATAAATGTCCCTTAAGTGCTGTTTTACCTATATAGCGGGACATGTAGTCTGCAAAATTAGGAAATACCACTCCGGCATATTCTAAATCGGCAGCCCAGCGTTTCACCCATTCCAGAGAAACATATCCTTTATAGTTTACAGAGCGTAAAGCAAGCATCATCTCATCAATCGGTAAATCCCCTTCGCCCAGCATACGATAGCGGATAGTACCATTCTCGACAACGGAATCCTTGATATGCACATATTTTATAAAAGCACCGAGGTTCTTAATAGTGGTTTCCGGTTTTTCTCCAGCAAAACGGTAAGGATGATGCATATCCCAAAGAGCAGCCACATTATCACTGGCTAAATTCTCCAATAGTCCAGCTAATCTGGCAGTATCGGCATACACTCCGTTGGTTTCTACCAGTAGGGTAACTCCCTTCTCTTTTGCAATTGGAATTAAAGGTCGTAAGGCGTCAAGCACAATATTATCATCTACTTCACCGGTAGGATGGGGTTCAAGGTCTCCCAAGACACGAATATAAGGTGTGCCCAGTTTGGAAGCCAGTTCAATATACTGCACAATCTCAGCATGGTTTTCTTCGGCTTTATCTGCGAACTTAAGACAACAACCAGAAGAAAGGCAAGGAATACTCAGACGAAGTTCCTCGAGTTTTTTTACGGTTTGAGGGAGCTCAGATTCGGTAAAGGGCTGAGCTTTAACAGCAAAAATATCTTGGCCTAAGCCCCTAATTTCGATACCATCAAAGCCAAAGTCTTTGGCCATGGAATAAATTTCGGTCCAACTAAAATCGGGACAACCCAGGGTTGAAAAGGCAAGTTTCATTTATATCCTCCTCCTTGTTAATTCAGGTATTAAAAAAGCCTTCGTCCCTTAGCATTTCTGTTAGAGACGAAAGCCATACACTTCCGTGTTACCACCCTGATTGGTATGTAAACATACCCACTCTGCGGCACTGGTTTAAGCCAAGTGCCCTCTCTACATAACGGCGAGAAACCCGTTCACGCTTACCCACTTTGAGTACTCAATCTCAAAAGCTTCAGCTGACAGCTCCGGGGGGAGTCCATCCTTGCCTGCGCACTGTTTCGCAGCACCCAACAGCTTTCTGTAGCACATCGAGCAAAGTGTTTTTCCCCATCATAGCCTTTATTATGATTTTTTAATGTATGCTATCAAATTTTGCTATACTTGTCAAGCATCATCTAAGCACCAAAAAAATATTCGTTTTTAAATGAACTTTTTGTGGTTTATAATACTCATACATATAGATAGGGGTGAGAGTGGTTGGAATTTAAACCGCTAATTAAAAAAGCCAGGAAAGGTGACAAGGATGCTTTACTACAGCTAATAATGGCCCAACAGGCAGATTATTATAAATTGGCTTATGTATATATGAAAAACAAAGAGGATGCCTTAGATGCACTTCAGGATATGATTATTATTTTGTACAGAAATATTTATAACCTGAAAAAGGAAGAATCCTTTTATAGCTGGAGTAAGACGATATTGGTTAATTGTTGCAAGAATAAATTGCGCAATAAGAACAAAACCACTTCTCTCGATCAAGCGACGGAAGAGGCCGTTGATGGGGTTTATACGGGGTCAGAAGACAGGATTGTTTTGGAAAAACATTTATCCGGATTAAGGGACATCCACCAGGAGGTTATAAGACTCAGGTATTTTCTGGATATGGAATATGAAGCAATAGCCGAACTTCTCAAAATACCCCTTGGAACAGTAAAGTCCAGATTAAATAATGGCATGAAACAGCTAAAGGAATCCTTCGGAGGTGATATAGATGGCGAATAGTGAAGAACTATTAGATCGGGAAAAGAAAAGAATGGATAATTTAGCTGTCCCTAGTGATCTAGAGGAGAGGTTAAGAAGCACCCTAGAAAATATTCCCAAGAAGAAAAGTAAATTCAAGCTTAAGGTGGCATCTATTATTTTAGTATTTCTCCTATTAAGCTATAATATGGACACCTTGGCTTACTATAGCAAGCAATTAATAGGATTCGAAAATGTAATGACCGGAACCTTACAAGAATTAAATGAAATGGGGAAGGGTCAACTAATTAACCAATCACATACCTTCAAAAACGGAGTTAAAATTACCTTGGACGGAATCATGTTGGATGATAATAATATGGTTGTGTTTTATACAATTCACTCTCCGAAAGGGAATGTAATGGATGTTAACTCAGACCTACGGGTTAGTTTGACCGGTGCTGGGGACAGAACCTTTACCTTTGGGGGGCAGGGCCAAGCTAATGAAGATCTGACCGAGATGAAATGGGTAGTTTCGACCCATCAGACACCGAGGTTTTACGAAAGGACGCTTAATTTTAAGGCAGAGATGGAGCAAGCTAGGGAAAGTGCTACTATTAAATTTAAACTAAATAGAAATCAGGCCGTAGGAAAAAGCTTAAAGATCCCAATTAATAAAGAAATAGATTTAGGCCGCAGAAGCATCAAATTACAATCCTTAACAGCTTCACCCATAACCACAGTCTTAAAAGGACAGATACAGGACACCGTAGAACTCGGTTTAGACTATGTTAATAAGAACAGATTCAGACCGGAGAAACTGGAGATTTCCTTAATCGCAGATGGTAAAGAAATAGACTGGCAAGGAAGCGGAATGTCTACGGATATGAAAGGGATTCATTTTGACATAACCTATGATAGGCTTCCCAAAGATATAAAGGAGCTACAACTAAAGCTTACCTCCTTTGGGGGAGATCATGATACGGATGAGTTAATTAAGCTCGAAAAAGGCAAAACGAACAACTTTAAAATCTTGGATCAGCAGATAAGAATTGAAAATGTCTATGAATTTGACGGTAACACCTATATCACATTTACTACCGAAGAAAATGTAATCTTAAGTAAGGTATATCTAAATATCGACGGAGAAAGAAAAAACCTCCAAGAAACTATTCCGGGAGAAGCGGAAAAAATCATAGACGATCAGGGAAATGCTATAATTTATTACACTAGAACCATGAGATTTGAGGGAACCGGAGAGGAATTAGAACTGGATATACAAAGAATTAGATATGCTACAGATTACGATATGATAATCTGGACACACAGTAGGTAAGGAAAAGTAAACAGTCAATATATGTTCTATCAAGATATGTTCTATCAACTCTTCTAAGTTTTATGGCTAAAATTACTAAATATAAATATTGTTTATATGGAAATAGTAACTATAAATATTTTTTTACTTAGGAGAAAACTATGAAGCGAATTATGACGAAAATAATAAAAATGATCTTTATTTCCATGTTGATTACTATTTTTTGTACTTCAACAGTCTATGCCGAAGATATTTCCTTTAAGGCCATACATGTTCAAGGAAATGAGCCGGCCGGTTTTGTTGATACCCTTTACACGAGAATGGTAAATAAACTGGCGGACTTGACATTGGCCAACAGATCAGAAATCACAAAAGCCATCGATAAAAAAGCCGCGGGCATTGAAACCGCTCTAAAAAATTATAACGATAAATATATCAAAGACATCACGAAAGAAATGTCGCAGTATCAGACCATGATAATCAGTGCCAAATTGCAGGCTCTGGAAGATTTAATGAATGATTATATAGCCACTATGGAGGAAAAAAAGCCTGAGATAGTTAATAATCTTAAACGACAGCTAGAACAGCAAGCTGATGAAGATTATCAAAATGCAGTTAATCGTCTACTTCAAAACCTGAAATAAATTCTTTTAAATTTTATCTGCCGAAGATTTTGTTTCGGTATGGTTTTATAAAAGGCTCCTTAGCAAAGGGGTCTTTTTTTCATGCCCTCTTTGTCCTGAATAATACATCAAATCCAGTGTAGCGGTAAGCTATAATTAGTCGTATAAGTGTTTTAACTTTATAAAAATTTATTTATTGTGTAACGAAACCTTGCGTTATCGGATATATGTTTTGAAGGATGTGATATTGCATGTTCGACATCGATGACGTTTATAGAGAATATGCAGAGACAGTCTTTAAATTTTTGCTCAGTCTTTGTAACGATGAGGATACTGCCGAAGAGCTTACCCAGGAGACCTTTTACCGCGCAATTAAATCAAGTCATCGGTATGACGGTACATGTAAAGTTTCCACCTGGCTTTGCCAGATTGCTAAATATCTGTGGTATCAAGAAATTGATAAAAGAAAACGTAGAGGTACATCTATGTTAACTGACGATATTGTTTCCAACCAATTTGATCCGGAAGAAGAGTTATGCCTGATAGAAGATAAGATGCAACTTATCAAAGCAGTACATATTCTTGATGAAACTGCAAAGGAAATAGTACTCTTACGCATCACAGGAGCATTTTCTTTTAAAGAAATTGGGGAAATATTCAACAAAAATGAAAACTGGGCAAGGGTCACTTTTTACCGTGCCAAACAAAAAATTATGAAAGGAAGATCACAAAAATGAAATGTGAAATTATAAAAGACCTGCTGCCAAGCTATATTGATGGTTTGACCAGCTCTGAAAGTAACCTGGAAATAGAAAAACATTTTAATAATTGTCCTCAGTGCAAGGAAATTTTTGAACAAATGAAAGCAGAGGTCGAGGTAGAAAATATCGAATACAACAAAGAAAAAATCAAGCCCTTCAAAAAGCTTAATAGAAAGGTCTTTAAAGCAGTTCTAATAACATTGACGATCTGTGCCTTGGCAGTAGCATCTTTTTTCTATTTCTTTGTATTTGGATGGAAAGTGAACTCCGCTGATATGAACATCGAATATGTTTATAAAGATGACAAGATTTTATTCGAATTTGAATTAACAAACGGTAGAGTTCTTAATCCTTGGATTCATCTGGACGAGGACAACATTGACGTTAAAACTATTAAGTTTACGGAATGTTTCAGTAGTATCTTAGATGACAGAGGGGAACATCCAAACAAGTTTTTATATGGCATACACTGTACAGATAATAAGGGCAATAAAGTACAATTTACTAAGGATGATTGCCTTATCTTACAATTTAAGGACAAAACAGAAACCTTCTATTTGAGAGAAATAGCTAAAGAATTAAATGTTATGTAATCTCCATTATAGGAAGAGTCTGAGCAATATGCGAGATTAGAATTCTTTATCAGTAAAGGTTATGGTAACTACCTGCACTAAATCCATCCCGTCGAACTTAGACGGTTCAAAATAGTCTTGAAGAGAATAGCTTCTCATGGTTGTACCGTTATCATAAATCATAAGAGCCACAGGGATCTCTTTATTTAATTCTATTTCCTGGAATTCTCGCAAAAAACTTTTTGTTGATGCCATTATTTCTGTATCAAGTATGATTTCATCTGTTCTAAAGGAAGCCCTTCCATTGGTATTTACATTGAAATCAATCGCATAATTATCTTTTAGTTGTATGGTGAAAGTTCCAATTAATTGTTCGCTAGGCACTCTTTCTTTGCCTATTGAAATAGCTCCGCCACCAATATTGCTCCAATTTTCGTTGCTCTCTAGCTTGTAAACATTTACATTCATAGTTATGGCTTCTTTTGGGGCATGAAAAGAAATAATTTGTGCATTATGTTCCATGCCAAAAGATTGCAATATATATTTCTCACTCTCTGATAATTCGTAGGGTTTGATCCCTTCCTTCGTTAGGAGTTTAGGTGAATCTGTCAAAATTGAACAAGCGGTTAAAGCCATTACAATAGCAAATATCAACATTATTGAAAAAAGTCTTTTTCTCTTCATAGATACCTCCATAAACTAATATCACTAATTTTTTACCTCTCCAAAATCTTCATATTCGTACCTCCGGAATGTCGTCTATTTAACTGAGCTTCAGATCAGGAAAGTCATCTTCGCAAAAACTACCGGTTACATAATAGGAAGCCTGAGACTTTATTAGGAGTTGTTGCTGTTCATCAAGTATTTCTCCTGTCGCTCGCATGATTGTCCTACCATTACTAATAACCTCACCAATTGCCGTAATTGTGCTTCCTTGAGGTACGTTCTTTATGTAACTAATGCTCATATCAATGGTTACTACACGTTTTTTCAATGTTATACAGGAAATGCCCATGACAATATCCGAAATTGAAGAGAAAATTCCACCATGCACAAAACCGTACATATTACAGTGTTTACCAAGAATTTTTGTACGATAAATGACTTTTCCTTCTGCAACTTCCACAACTTCTAAACCAATGAAGTTTTCCAGGTTTGGTTTTTTATATGCTTCTTTTAGATAGCTTTCTAGCCACAAAAGATGCTGTTTGGACATTATCATTCCTCCGTACTTTTCTATTTTTGATACTATTGTCCTTGTCCATTTGTAAGTACACGATAGCCCTCAGATTTTAATACTTGAATTGCCCTATCTAATTCTTCTTCCTTAACTAATATATAATCGGTGTCGTATGTTGAAATCGCAAATATACTGATACCTTGACAGGCCAGTGTTCCACTAAGTGAGGCAAGAATTCCTACTAGAGAAAAATCTAATACCTCATCAATTTTGAAATACCGCCAATCCCGTTCACACTTAACATTTTCAGGGATGTTTTTTTGACAGCAAACAATTGATAATTCGTCAGGGGTTCTGGTTATCGTTAAGAAATTCCCTTCTGCCCAATCTGGCACCTGAGCACTTTTCTCTAATCTGCATACACCCAGGGTTTCTTCAAATACTTTAATGGTCAATTGTTTTTTCATTTTTCGTTGATTGCGTGCTATTGCACCAAATATTAGGCCGAAAATCATAGGAACTACAGCATAGCCGGCATTAACCCTTCCGCCTGAAGCAATAACATAAATTGCCCCACATATTGTTAGTATTCCAAAAATAATTGATAGAATTTTAGCCAAGTTAGCTAACCTCCAATCAAAGAACTTCAGTCATAAAATAAAAAAACGAAGATAGTTTTTCATATTCATACCATTTTTAAATACACACAAATAACATATAGGCTTGAATAAAGTTATCTACTTGGGCAAATAATTAAACAGTAATTTATCATTTCAGGGGAATAAAAGGGTATGAATGAAATAATAAGATTATTATTTTATCCAGTATTTCTGATCGCAGTTTTTTGCCTAACATTAATCTTTATTCCCAAGATAAAGTATAAAGAGTACTTTATTTATGGATTTCTTATTGGTGGACTAGGGGATATTATAGTTGTCGGTTTCATGCAAAATATTCTCGGTGTTATGTGGTTTTACAATCAAGGAATCTTCAATGTTTTTAAAATGATGGCTCTATCTCCTCTTTGTTGGACGGCTAACATTATGATTTTCCTCTATTTTTTACCAGCAAAAAAATCTTTCAGGTATCCGTATATATTGACTTGGGCTTGCATTAGCCTTGGTTTTGGGTACGTGGTACATAATATAGGACTATTTGACTTTGTTGACTGGCTCTACCCCATACCGGCTTATCTGATTTTCCTTTGTTGGTGGAGTTTTGCCACATGGTTATTTAGAAAAACCAGCCCTTTAGCTTTAGAAAAAAAATCATCTAAATAATGCCATATGTTTTCATAGAGGCCTATATATCTTTGCGTAAAATAAAATCTGTTTGTTCCTCTTCGCCCATGAAAAAGGAATGCGTGCCAATTAAGTAAAATCCATTACTCTTATAAAATTGAAGGGCCTTATAGTTTTTTTCCCAGACCCCTAGCCAGATGTACAGTTTCATTCGTGTCAATGCAACATCTACTGCCTTATTTATCAATGTACGTCCTAAGCCCTTACCTTGAAATTCTTTTGTCACATATATTCTCTCAATTTCTATGGATTGAGGGTCATGGATATCAGTTTGAGCCTTATATTCATTTAGTTTTAAATAACCGGCCAGTTCTTCATCCGCATACAGAAAATAAAATTGTGAATTGCTATTCGATATTTCATCTTGTAATCTACTAATATCAAAGGCCTTTTCTAGATAGGCTTTCATATTAGAAGGCGAATTCATGTGCCCAAAGGTGTCATAGAAAGTCTTATAAGATAATTCTCGTAGTAAAAAAAGATCATCAATATTACATTCTTTGATTTCTAATTTCATCTTGCTTTATATCCCTTTACCAAACATATTACGATCGTACCAAAAACAATTATTAGAGTGATGGGTAGAAATGCCTTACCTAAGCCATTGCTTTTGCCCATTGCCACTTGAATAGTACTGAATTCTATGTAGGCAAATAACCAGATTAATTCAGCCTTTAAGCTAATAACCATAGTACGTCCGATTAGATACTGCCTTTCGGCATTTTCTTCGGTAACAGCCCAAGGAAAATTAAAAGTATGAGGAAACTTACTTACTATTGTCAATAATAAGTAAAGACCAGCCCCTATTCCTGGTAATAACCATATCGATAATTTGCTGCTCCAGGCATCAGGTATTCCTGATGATCCAAAATGACTTGGAATCTGATCCTACAGCAATTATTTCAAACATCACTTCAAGTCGGGAATATGGTATGTCTAGAATCGGTCGTTTACCGTGTGAAGCAGGATTATCCTTTGGAATTGTACTCACTCCTTAATAAAGACTTTATTAAGCATTTAAGGACTATAATTTAGCCAGTTCTCGATGCTGAAGTGGCCGAGGTAACGCAAATCCCTTTTTCCGCAGGGTTGAACTCATACCAGAAAACAATCCGCCCGTCAGCCAAAACTCCTAGGATATGAGGTTCTGCTGCCGTAATTGAGACTATCTCCTGTACAGGAGATAGTGTCTCCAGCCTAATCCGGTTTAAGGAATGCCTGTCATTTGCCCTCCCAGTATCAGACATTTTGCTCGTGACAAACGCAGCAAAATCCTGACCGACATAGCATTGGTGATCAAAACGGATGTAGCCTGTATCTCCAGGCTCATCAAGCTGGATGGTTCTCACTTCGCCGGTATAAAAATCCAGGAATAGTGTGCTATATCCCTCTGTTTGCTGGTTATTATCCATGTCGCTGTCATCCTGCCAATACTGATTTACGAATAGAAGCCCGGTATCATAACGGATAGTACCGGTAGTAAAGGAGCCCTCTGTTCCAATATTAACCTTGGTATTTGTGCCTTCATCCAAATCGCAGAATGTAAAACCAGATGTCCCTTCATAAGCGGTCAGCGTGGTGATCACTTTTTTGTCGTCAGCAACGAATCTTGGGTAGAGGTGGTAAGAAGGACCCACGGGAGCACCCCGGGATGGCTGGGACGGCTTCAATGACTCAGGTTGAATGGTTTCTGCAAGGAGCTTTTCTTTTCCGTCTTCCAGGGTTATAAGTTTCAAACCTATTTCAT
>JAAYOJ010000141.1 GCA_012520405.1 Peptococcaceae bacterium | reverse complement strand
AGGGAGCACTGCTCCGTCATCTGGTGACTATACCGGAGGGGTACCACCCGTTCCCATCCCGAACACGGAAGTTAAGACCTCCAGGGCCGAAGATACCAATAGGGAAAATAGGACGTTGCCAGGTAATTGAAAAAAAAGACACTTCATACGAAGTGTCTTTTTTATATTAATGTGATGATTTGACGATGACTGGTCTAGGAAAAAGTAACAAAAACCGACAAATTTCCATATTTAGGACTTTTATTCTTGCAAAAAATGACTAAATATGTAAGAATGGTAATGCTTATGGGAGGAATCACATTATTATTATGTGAAAACGTTTATAATTATTCGTTTTTTGTAGGGGTTAAAAACTTTTTATATTTTGTACTTTATTTCGCAAGAAACTGTAATCTACCGGAGCAAACAATTGTAATTTATCAGGCAACGATGCCTTTTCTTTAGTTAGAAAAGAAGTTACCCTTACCGAAAGTTTTTTGGAGGGAAACTAATGAATAGGCAAATTTATGCCAAAATTCTACAGAAGCCTATTAATGTTAAAAAACTATTAATTTGCGTAATCCTAAGTTGTATTGTTTTGGGTGCAATCTATATCTTTGGGACCTGGAAAATATACGTTCAAAATTCAGAAGATAAAGTAAAAGCACTGGCCGAAGCTGCGGCAGCTTTTGTTTCCACGGAACCGTTGAACCATCTGCAGCCTCAAGCCCAGTATTCAGAAACCCATGTTTATCAGCAATTGAAAAACAGTTTGATCCAGTTTAAACAACAAAACAATGAAGTGAATAATGTATACCTTTATACCCAATTGGACGGAGAGATTTATAAAGTGTCCGATTCGGAGCAGTTTGTTGCTGGAGATTACTTTTCTTTTGAACAGCTGTATGAGCAAGTAGGATCTGAGTTACTGCAGCCGTTTATTGATGGAAAAACGCACCTGGTCGGGCCGGTCACTGATTCTAAAGGGACTTGGATTAATACTTTAGCTCCCATTAAAGATGTTTTTACAGGTGAGGTAAAGGCGGTATTGGGGGTAAGTTATTCGGCGCTTTTGGCAAATAAAGAAACCATAAAACATGTTAGACATGCCGCTATAGTCGTACTCTCTGTATTGATGCTATTGCTTGTGCTCTACCACATAGTGCAAAAAAACGAAACTTTGAAGTCGTTAAAATCTAAGCTCAAAGAAAGCGAGGCCTTGTACCGGGCAGTATTCGATAATGCTTCGGTGGGCATTGCAGTTTTAAGGGATTATGAATTTTTTACTGAAATGAATGATATGTTTATCAAGATAATGGGTAGTTCCAGAGAAGAACTAGAAGGCATGAGCTGGTTATGTTTGACTTCACCCGATGATTTAGCTGCGGATAGGGAGCTGTTTTCCAGCTTGAAAGCAGGAGAAATTAAAGATTATTCCATGGAGAAACGTATCGTTAAACCGGATGGCTCAACTAAATGGGTTAATATGGATATCACCGTTCTGCAGCAAAGCAATCGCTCGGATCTAACTCATCTATGCCTTATCCAGGATATCAATGACCGTAAACTTACGGAACAAGCTTTGAGCGAAAGCGAACGCAGCAAGTCCGTTCTTCTCGCCCACTTGCCTGGTATGGCTTATCGTTGTAGTCATGATGAGAACTGGACTATGGAATTTTTATCAGACGGCTGTTTAGAACTTACTGGCTATAAACCGGAAAGCCTCATTCATAATAAAGAGATATCATTTTCTCAGTTAATACTTCCGGAATATAAAGACTGTATTTGGCAAGAATGGGAACGGGTCTTAGCTTTAAGGGAACAGTTTAAATACGAGTATGAAATAGTCACTGCTCAGGGTGAGAAAAAATGGGTTTGGGAAATCGGTCAGGGTATTTTTGATGAAAATGAAAGACTTATAAGTCTTGAGGGAATTGTTATTGATATAACCGAGTCCAAACGAAGTCAGACGCATATACAATATCTTAACGATCACGATGTGACGACCGGCCTTTATAACCGTATTTATTATGAGAAAGTTAAAAACGAGTTGGATAAAGAAGAATATCTGCCCCTATCTATAATTATCAGCGACATTAATGGTGTCCGCTTGGTTAATGACGCTTTTGGATATCAGGAGGGGGACCGGTTAATAGTGGAGACCGCTAAAATTATTCAAGCATGTTGCAGGGATAAGGACATTGTAGCCCGGACGGGTGGAGATGAATTTACAATCTTAATGCCTAACACTTCCCGTGAACAGGCTTATCAAATCGTGAAGAATATTTCTCAAGCTTGTGAAAATTACAATAATAGGATTGCCGAGAAAGCTAAAAGTATTAGCTTATCCATTGGTTTAGGCACCAAGCAATATTCAATAGAAAATATCAGAATGACGGAGAGAGAAGCTGAAGAATACATGTATAAACATAAGCTTCTGGAACAAGAAAGTCATCACAGTGCAATACTTTCCTCTATAATGGCCACTATGTACGCTAAAAGTCAGGAAACAGAAGAGCATGCCAATCGCCTAGCAACATTGTCCAAAATGATTGGAGAAGAGTTGAATCTCCAGCAAAAAAGCATGGATGAACTAGAGTTGTTTGCTATGCTTCATGATATTGGAAAAATCGGCATTGATGATGGGATATTAAATAAACCGGGAAAACTTAATGATAAAGAATGGAATGCTATGAAGAAACACTCCGAGATGGGCTATCGGATCACCATGTCTTCTCCCGAACTCCAGTCCATTGCATATTATATATTGTCCCATCACGAACGCTGGGATGGCAAAGGCTACCCTCAGGGGCTAAAGGGGGAAGAAATACCGCTTCTTTCCCGGATTCTTGCCGTAGTAGATGCCTATGATGCTATGACCGAAGACCGGATTTACCGAAAAGCGATGAATCGTAATCAAGCTATAGAAGAAATCAAAAAAAACGCGGGAACACAATTTGATCCATATATTGCGAAGGTCTTTGCGGAAAAGGTTTATCACAAGTTGTCGTCTTAAATCTAATCTCTAGCAAAAACGCTTGACAAATGGGCTTAAAACTATTATTATTTGTTAATAACACTATAATGAGCAAACACAATGAAGGGGAAGTCAGTAGTTTATGTTCTTTAGAGAGCTGGCGGTAGGTGAAAGCCGGTGAACTAGGCAACTTGATTCCACCCTGGAGTGGCCAATGATGAATTGTGATGGGATCCGCCCAATATAGCGGAAAAGAGTTGGCCAATACGGCAACATGGGTGGCAACGCGGGAATGACCTCTCGTCCCTATTGGGATGGGAGGTTTTATGTTACCGATTTTATAATAATATAATTACTTTCGAATCTTTAGGAGGAATTCTTTTATGGCAAGAGTTTACAATTTCTCAGCAGGACCGGCAGTATTGCCGGAAGAGGTGCTGCAAGAAGCTGCAGCGGAAATGTTGGATTATAACGGAACCGGAATGTCTGTAATGGAGATGAGTCATCGCTCCAAAGCATTTGAAAAAATTATTGGCGAAGCGGAACAGGATTTAAGGGATGTTATGAATATTCCTGATAATTATAGGGTTTTGTTTCTCCAAGGAGGGGCATCTCAGCAGTTTGCCATGGTTCCTATGAATTTAATGAAAAATAGGGTGGCTGATTATATTCATACTGGACAATGGACCAAAAAAGCTATCCAAGAAGGAAAAATTTATGGGCAAGTTAATATAATTGCTTCTTCAGAGGACCAAGTTTTTACCTATATTCCCGATCTTAAAGAGTTAAAAATATCTGACGATGCTGACTATGTCTATATATGCCATAACAATACAATTTATGGCACCAAATATAATGAATTACCTGATACCGGTGGCAAGATACTAGTTGCTGATATGTCATCCGACTTTCTTTCCGAGCCGGTTGATGTGACTAAGTATGGTTTGATTTTTGCCGGGGCTCAAAAAAATGTCGGTCCCGCCGGAGTTGTAATTGTAATTATCCGGGAGGATTTAATTACGGACGATGTACTTCCGGGTACGCCGACTATGCTGAAATATAAGACCCATGCTGATAATAAGTCACTCTATAACACACCTCCGGCTTATGGCATATATATATGCGGCAAAGTATTTAAATGGGTAAAGAAGCTTGGCGGTTTAGAGGCTATGAAAAAGCGCAATGAAGAAAAAGCAAAAATTCTTTATAATTATCTTGATTCCAGTAAGCTATTTAGAGGCACTGTAGTTAAAAAAGATCGCTCTTTAATGAATGTACCGTTTGTTACAGGTTCAAAGGAATTAGATGCAAAATTTGTTGAAGAAGCAACAAAGATTGGTTTCGAAAACTTAAAAGGTCACAGAACTGTAGGCGGAATGCGGGCTAGCATCTATAATGCCATGCCCCTGGAAGGTGTAAAAAAACTAGTTCAATTCATGGAGCAATTTGAAAAAGAGAATATATAGTGTAAAAAGGTAAAATAAACAAAGATTTTTATCAAAAAAATTAAAAAATATTTATATAAACAACTCTGAGAGACAAAATACATGTATAATTGTAATAACAGGGTAAAGGAGCATCACCATGTTTAAGATAAAATGTTTAAATCAAATAGCTCAAATAGGAATAGATCATTTTACTGAAAACTATACTCTCACGGAGAAGCTTGAAGAGGCGGATGCCTTGCTTGTAAGGAGTGCTAATATCCATGATATGGAGTTCAGTGACTCTTTAAAGGCTATTGCTCGCGCCGGAGCCGGTGTGAACAATATTCCAATAGATAAATGTTCGGAACAAGGAATTGTGGTCTTTAACACCCCCGGTGCTAATGCCAACGGGGTCAAAGAAGCGGTTCTGGCAGGATTATTCTTGGCTTCCCGGGATATTATCGGCGGTATTAACTGGGTTACTTCACAAAAGGATAATCCGGAAATTGCCAGTATTGTAGAAAAGAAAAAGAAAGACTTTGCCGGCATAGAAATCATGGGTAAAAAACTCGGGATTATCGGGCTTGGCGCTATAGGCACTCTAGTAGCTAATTCGGCTATCAAGCTGGGAATGGAAGTTTACGGCTATGATCCTTATATCTCCGTTCGTTCGGCTTGGAAACTTTCTAAATACATTAAACCCAGCAAATCCTTAGAAGAGATTTGCCGGGAATGTGATTTTATTTCGATCCATGTGCCTCTGACGGATAGTACTAAAGAAATGTTTAATGAAAAAACATTTGCCATGATGAAAGACGGAGTTCGATTGCTTAACTTCTCACGAGATTTGCTGGTTAAGGAAGACGATTTAATTCAAGCTCTAAATACAGGAAAGGTTGCCAAGTATATCACTGACTTTCCTACCCCTAAAATTACGGGCTTAGATGGGGTAATCGCCATTCCGCACTTAGGGGCTTCGACCTGCGAATCGGAAGATAATTGTGCCGTAATGGCGGTCACCCAACTCATGGCCTTTTTGGAGAATGGCACCATTACAAATTCTGTTAACTATCCGGACTGTGACAACGGTCACCCTGATAATGAAGGCCGAGTGGCAGTATACCACCGTAATATACCTAATATGATCGGTCAATTTACTTCCGCCTTGGCTAAGGAAAATATCAATATTCCGGATATGATCAATAAGAGCAAAGGGCAATATGCCTATACTCTCTTGGATACCGACACACCGGTTACTCCGGAAGTTGCTAAGAAAATTGAACAAATTGAAGGGGTTTTAAGAGTAAGAATTATTAAATAAAGAAGGGAGGAGAGCTTCGGTTATAAAACCTGCTTCGTAGGGAATGATATACGGTTTAGAAAGTCCTAAACCGTATATCATTATTCCTGAATAAGCACACACATTTCAGCTGGCAAAAGCATCATGGCCTCTACTTAACCTCTGCGAACCCCAAAAAATAAACCTGAGAAAGAAGGAGAATTTATTGGAAATACAAGGATATAAGTTTAGTCCGGCAATTGAAGAAATTTATCAGGAAATAATCAGCGCTGCACCTAGCCTAGAACTGGAATTTGAAGTTGTCGATGAACTACCTATACAAGGTAGAAGTGCAATGCAGGGAGTTGACCCCGATGGGAAGCGTATTATTAAAATAGACAAAAACTCCTTAGATGATAGTGTTTTATCCCATGAATTGCTTCATTGTTACTTTGACGTTATGGGTTATCCCAGACTAAGCACGCTTTGTGTTGCAAATAATGTAGTTAATTATTTTGCGATGAGAACTGAGGAAAGCGTTATACATAAACTTATTTGTCAAGAACAGGATAAGAGAGGCATTACCCGTACTGAAGACCAGGAATATGCCAAAAAAATCGCCGAAGAGCTCGAATGGGAACCAATGAATCCGGAAGCCCAAATATTTTATAGCATGAAGATTTTGGATATCTTAATCAGGAGCAACGAATGGAAAGAATATTTTGAAAACAGCCTTCGTTATAGATTTAAGAATTCCTATCAATATGCTGACCGCCTATGGGATAAACTTATGTCAAAAGATTTTCAAACTCCCTTTGAAACCAGAAGAGCTATGATCAGAGTGCTAAAAGAAGTGGAAAAAATTGTTGCTGAGAACGGCGTTGAATCACTAAATCTAAGAATGAATGTTGGCACCGGGTTTATAGCTAGTGCTAGGCAGCTGGATGAAAACATATTTGATCTTTTCGATGTGTATAAAGATGCCTTGGAAGATCCTCATACCGGGGAAAAAGTATGGGTCCTGGTCTCTAAAGCAGAGGATCAAGCTAGCTATTTTGTATTGCCAGGGGAAAACTTCGAAGAATCTTTGACGGACAAGACTTTAAAAGATTTATATAAAGAATGGGGAATATCTTATGAACTCAGGTAAGTATTAAGTATGCTTTGCTAATGAGGGGGGATAGGGAACAAACCAATTAGAGTTTTCAAATAATTCAAAATTAAAATAATTATAAAAAGATTTTAAATATAAACTTCAGATTATTACATGTTTGTTATAATATGCTTTTGGAAGAGGTAGGTATAAATCATCGTAAGCATAAGAGGTGTAATAAATGAAGAATATCACTACTCATCGCCGTATTAAGGTTACTGTTAATGGCCAGAATATCGAGGTTTATGATGATTTAACTATCCTACAAGCCTTGCTTCAAGAAGATATCCATATTCCTCACCTTTGTTATGATATTAGGTTGGAACGCTCTAATGGCAACTGTGGCTTATGTGTAGTAGAATTAGGCGAAGGCAAAAACAAGCAGGATGTAAAAGCATGCCATACCCCAATTAAAGAAGGGATGGTAATCTGTACTAATAGCCCTAGGCTGGAAAACTACCGCAAAATCCGCTTAGAGCAGATTTTAGCCGATCATAATGCCGACTGTGTTGCCCCTTGTGTAATGACCTGCCCTGCCAATATTGATATTCAAGATTACATTCATCATACCGGTAATGGGAATTTTGAAAAAGCTATCGCTGTTATTAAGGACAAAAATCCTTTTCCCTCCGTTTGCGGTCGGGTTTGTCCCCATCCTTGCGAGAGTCAATGCCGTCGTAGCCTGGTAGATACTCCGGTAGCAATTAATAATATTAAAAGATTTTTAGCTGATTGGGATTTAGCCAGGGAAAACCCCTATTTCCCTGTCAAAAAGCCGCCAACAGGTAAAAAAATAGCAATTGTCGGCGCAGGACCTTCGGGCCTGAGCGCTGCTTATTACAGTGCGCTCAAAGGTCATGATGTAACAGTCTTTGAACGTCATTCCCAGGCGGGAGGCATGTTGAGATACGGCATTCCGGAGTACCGTCTCCCTAGTAGCGTTCTGGATAAAGAAATCAATATGATTAAAAAACTAGGTGTCAAGATTATGACAGATAAGACACTTGGTATTCATGTACGGCTTGAGGATCTGCACCATGATTTTGACGCCGTTTACCTGGCGATTGGGTGCTGGCAGGCAACTCCTTTACAGATTGAAGGAGAAAACCTGGAGGGTGTATGGTCGGGTATTAGATTTTTGGAACAGGTGGCTAAGCAAGCGGAAATAAATCTAGGTGACAAGGTAGTAGTTATTGGCGGCGGTAATACAGCCATGGATTGCGCTCGAACTGCTATTCGAATGGGGGCAAAATCTGTTAAACTTCTTTACCGTCGTTCACGGGAGGAAATTCCCGCTGCTCCCTATGAAGTAGAAGAAGCTTTGCGCGAAGGCGTGGAGATGCATTATTTAACTACCCCCAGTAAGATCTTACTGGAAGAGGGTAAAAAAATGCTGCATTGCATTAAGATGGCTTTAGGGGAGCCCGACCGCTCCGGTCGCCGTCGCCCGATTCCCATTGAGGGCAGTGCCTTTGCTTTTGAAGCGGACACGATTATCGGAGCCATAGGACAAAGCACCAATACCCAATTTCTTTATCATGACCTCCCGGTCAAATTGAATAAATGGGGAGATATAGAAATTAACGGCAAGACTGCTCAGACTTCGGAAATGAAGGTTTTTGCCGGCGGAGATTGTGTAACCGGGCCGGCTACCGTGATTCAGGCTGTAGCAGCCGGGCGCCATGCCGCTGAAAGCATGGACAGCTTTCTGATGAAAGGGTATATTAAAGAACAGCCTATTGATTACAGCTGTAGCCGTGGCTCCATGGAAGATCTGCCAAAATGGGAATTTGAGCAGAGGCCCAAAATCCCTCGGGCCCCCATGCCCCAAATATCTCCCTCGGAACGCAGGGACAACTTTAAAGAAGTTGAAGTAGGTTATAGCGAACAAACCGCGACAGCCGAAGCCCGCCGCTGTTTGAAATGTGGCTGTCACGAGCGCTATGAATGCGATTTAAGAAAGGAAGCTAGCGCTCATAATATTGAATTTGTGAAACCGGTCCATGAACGGCCTTATATCCCGGTCGTCGAAGACCACCCTATAATCATCCGGGACCATAACAAATGTATTTCTTGCGGTCGTTGTATTGCAGCCTGTGCAGAGATTGAGGGGCCAGGCATTCTGACCTTTTATATGAAACATGGAAGGCAACTGGTTGGCACTAAAAGCGGCCTGCCTTTGGAAAAAACCGACTGTGTAAGCTGTGGGCAATGCGTTAATGCTTGTCCTTGCGGTGCTTTGGATTACCGCAACGAAGAAGACAGGGTTTTCAGGGCTATCAACGACCCCGAGAAAACAGTTGTGGCCTTTGTGGCACCTGCGGTACGCAGCGTGGTCTCATCATATTACGGCATTCCCTTTAATGAGGCCTCTTCCTTTATGGCAGGTCTTTTGCTACAATTAGGTTTCGATAAAGTATTTGACTTTACTTTTGCTGCAGATTTAACTATTGTAGAAGAAACAACTGAGTTCCTTAACCGTCTAAACACGGGGGGAGTTATGCCCCAGTTTACTTCCTGTTGTCCGGGGTGGATTAACTTTGTGGAAAGGCGTTATCCGGAGATTATTCCGCACTTGTCCAGTTGTAAATCCCCTCAAATGATGATGGGGGCTACGGTAAAAAATCATTTTACCCAGCTGACAGGAATTGATAAAAAAGACCTTTATGTAGTTTCCATAGTTCCTTGTATCGCCAAGAAATATGAAGCTTCACGTCCGGAATTTACTTTAGAAGGAATTCCTGACGTCGATGCCGTATTAACTACTACGGAAATGCTAGAGATGGTTGATCTAAAACTAATTGATCCTTCTTCCATCAAGCCCCAAGATTTTTGCGAACCCTATAAACAAGTTTCCGGAGCGGGTATATTATTCGGGGCTTCGGGCGGGGTGGCCGAAGCTGCTCTTCGTATGGCAGTGGAAAAAATTACTGGAAAAGCCCTCACCGATCAATTGGATTTCAAGGAAGTCAGAGGTTTTGCAGGTCTTAAGGAATCAACAGTCGAGGTTGACGGTAAAGAGTTACATGTGGCTGTCATTAGCGGCCTACAAAACGCTGAGTTAATTGTAGAAAAAATTATCGCCGGTGAAGATGTCGGATATGATTTGATTGAGGTTATGGCTTGTCCGGGCGGCTGTATTTGTGGGGCAGGTCATGCTGTACCGGATAAGATTGACACCCTGCAGAAAAGGCAACAAGTACTAATCAATATTGATAAGACTTCCAAATATCGTAAATCCCAAGAAAATCCTGATATTTTAAGGTTATATCAAGATTTTTACGGCGAACCAAATTCTGAATTGGCTCATAAGCTTCTTCATACCCATTATGCTCCTTTCCATGGTGATTACGCTAATCGAAGCGTTCGCCGTATGAGTGACTCAGCATTTGTGACCCATGAATTTACCATTTGTACCTGTGAAAAATGTACAAGCCGAGGTTCTAAAGAGCTTTATAGTGATCTGCAGATTGAGGAAGGGATTGTTCAGAACTTCAATCAAAACATGTCTAAGTTAATACTGAACTCTATAAAATAACAATAAAAAGGATAAATGGGATTGGTGGCGGGACAAGGGAATGATCCCTTGTCCCGTCTTTCTTCTATCCCACAGATAGTTTGGAGGTAATGAAAATCGAATATGACTATTAAATCTGAAGAAATCAAGAACTTGCGCCAACAGCTTGTTGAAGTAGGAAAAATAATCTACCGTCGCGGATTAACATCAGGTCTAAGTGGGAACATAAGTGCAAGACTTAAATCTTGCCCCCAAGAGATCCTAATTAAAGCCAGTGGCAAATGTTTGGAAGACCTGGAGCCCAATGATTTTATTCATTTGGATTGGAATGGTAATATTATTGAAGGTGAAAGTAAGCCTTCAGTTGAAGTTTATTTTCATTGCGGTATATATAAGGCCAGGCCTGAAGTACATGGCATTGTTCATGGACATGCCCCCTATTGTACCGCTTATGCAACAGCAAAGGCTGGGTTGCCTGTTGTGACGGCAGCCGCGGAAATTGATTTAAAGAAGGTTGGTATTATTCAATATGCTAAGCCAGGTTCCGCCGAACTAGCCGACTATGTTACAGAGACTTTCCGCGATAGGGATTTAAAGGCAGCGGTTTTGCAGGGACATGGTTTCGTCACCGTAGCTTCTGATATTTTGCAGGCCTATTATTTAGCCGATGTGCTTGAAGATAATGCCAAAGTAGCTTTAATGCTTGATGTTCTGGGCAAATAAATGTAAAAAGAAAAAAGTTAAAGTACACAGGTTATGAAAAAGTAAATCCAAACATATAAATTAGTTATTTTAAGCCAATAATAATAGTAAGGAGCTCAGAGCAAGATGATTGATTTCATAATTGATTTCATACTTCATGTTGATAAATACATAGCGGTTTTTTTTCAAAACTACGGGGCTTGGACCTATTTAATCCTCTTTCTGATAGTTTTTATTGAGACCGGTTTGGTAGTTTTTCCTTTCTTACCGGGTGATTCTCTAATCTTTGTTGTCGGTGCCCTGGGAGCGACGGGGGCTTTGGATGTCAAGTTTGCAGCCGTCTTACTGATGGCTGCTGCCATACTCGGAAACACACAGAATTACTATATTGGAAAATATATTGGACACAGAGCATTTCAAATCCGGGACAACCGTTTCTTTAAAAAAGAATATTTATATAAAACACATAAATTTTATGAAAAACACGGTGGCAAAACAATTTTCATATCAAGATTTATGCCCATTATTAGAACTTTCGCTCCCTTTGTAGCGGGGATTGGAAAGATGAGATTTGTTAGGTTTATGTCGTACAACATCCTAGGCGGCCTGTTCTGGGTCTTAATCTTTATTTTTGCCGGCTATTACTTTGGTAATATTCCTGTAGTTCAAAAAAATTTCACACTTGTTATTCTGGCGATAATTTTCATTTCCTTGCTCCCCAGCATAATAGTCTACATCCAGACAAATTTTCTTCGCAGAAAATAGGTATACTATAAAAAAATAGTTATCGGTTTAAAGTTCTACACGGGGGAAATTACAATGAAAATTAACGCTGATAATAAAAATAGAGAATTTATTTATCATGGTATTATTACGGGCGATGAGCAAATAGGCCCCTGGCGAAAAAAAGCTGAAGAATATGTTGAGAACCCAACTAGAACAGAAGGGCTCTTGTCCAGAGCCCTTAGAAAAGCGGAAAACAATAAACACCATCAAGCTTTCCAAAATATTTGGACTCAAATTCAGCTGCTTTTCTCTTTAGTTAGGGATTGGGCCAACGGATCTTACAAGAATATTTCCAAATCAACCATTGCCATTATAATTGCCGGTCTTTTGTATTTTGTCTCTCCTCTGGATATAATCCCGGACTGGGTGGTCGGCTTAGGATTGGTAGATGACATTACCGTTTTAGGTTTAATAATAAATCAACTTAATAAAGAGCTGCATCGTTATAAGCTATGGAAAAATAATTTCTAGGGAATT
>JAAYOJ010000052.1 GCA_012520405.1 Peptococcaceae bacterium | reverse complement strand
ATTACAAATGGCCTTCTGCCACCCGGCGAGGGACGGTTTCCTTGCTCCGAATCCTTCAAGGGGGGATGACATTTCTGCTGACTAGTTATATTGCTTTAGGGGTGACATTTTTGCTGATTATTGACAGATGGTGTATGATAAATATTCAACACTTATTTTGATTTTCCTTCTTTAATACTAAACTTTTAATTAAATTGGCAGCACTGCTTTTTCAGGGCTGCCTTTTGTTGTTCATAAATAACCGAGAGCTTCGCCCTTAGCTCAAAATTTGAACCCCTGCTTATATTTTAAACCCCGGAAGTATTCAAATTGAACTCTCTATTAATCATATACTAACTAAAAAAGCCCTAAAATACTCAATTAAAGCATATTTTTAATCTGGCATAGGTATTGCATATAAATAACAGAAGGATTAATCATAATCTCAACAATATTTGCGAAAAAGAGAGGAAGCTAAAAGAAATGACCAGGGACATAAAAGGAAAACTCTATGATATTCAAGGTTATTCCGTTCATGACGGCCCGGGAATTAGAACCACCGTTTTCCTTAAAGGATGTATGCTGCACTGCCTTTGGTGCCACAGTCCGGAGTCTATTAGTTTTGACTATGAATTGGCCTGGTTTGAAACTCGCTGTGTAGGTACAGAAAAATGCGGTCTTTGCCTGGACGTCTGTCCTCAAGGAGCAATAAGCAAAGCTGAGCCGGAAAAATCTGCTACCGATGGTTCTCTGCTTACCAAGATTAAAATTGATCGAAGCAAATGCCGGAATTGTTTGATCTGCACCCAAACCTGTCCGGCCCAAGCCCTCAAACCTTCAGGTTATGAAGCTACCGTAGAAGAAGTATTCAGGAAGGTAGCGAAAGATAAGATTTATTTTGGTCAAGAAGGCGGAGTAACAATTTCCGGAGGCGAGCCTATGGCTCAATTTGATTTCACCCTTGCCCTGGCCAAACGCTGCAAGGAAGAAGGAATCTCAGTATGCCTTGACACCACCGGCTATGCTCCCTGGGAGAACTTTCAAGAAATTCTACCCTATATTGATTTGTTTTTATACGATCTTAAACATATGGATCCGGATAAATGCCAAAAACTGGTCGGGGTCAATAATGAGCTCATTCTGGACAATGCCCGGCGTATCGCCCAAAACGAAGGCAATTTACAAATCCGGGTTCCGGTTATCCCTAAGTTAAATGCCACTAAGGAAAACATGGAAAAAACCGCAGCTTTCTGTCGGGAGCTGGGAAATGCTGTTACCTTGGTTCAGCTCCTCCCTTATCACAGCTTTGGTAGTGCCAAGTACACCCGTCTCGGATTGCCATACAAACTCAACATAACCCCTCCCTCGGACCAGGAAATGCGAGAATACTTGGAACTCATGCAATCTATGGGCTTAAAGGCGCAGATCCATTAAAGCAGATCCAATAATAGCTTCGCTAATAATATAAAAATAGAAAAAGTTCAAATCCATATAAATTTGAACTAAGGAGTACCCAGACTCCGCTAAAAAATATAAGGAGGAATTAAAGATGTATACTTACAGGCCTGTAACCGAGCGTATGCAACGCATGAGAGAACGTATTCGGGATCGAGTTGTAGTTAATACAGCCGAACGAGCAGTTATCCTCACTGAAGCCTATAAGAAATACGAAAAAGTAGATCCCATGATCAAAAGGCCTCTGACCTTTAAAGAGCTTTGTGAAAAAATGACCGTCTTCGTCGAAGATGACGAAATCATCGTCGGGGGCAAAGGACCACATCTTTTCTCCAGCCCCGCCTACCCTGAGTGGGGGGTGTCAGACTGGATATTAGAGCCGCTAGATAAGGGGGAATGGACACTGCGGGAAGACGGATTACTCCACAATCCTGATGACGAACCCATTCGCCTGGCCATATCCCCTGAAGATTATCAAGCACTAAAATCAGTTATTGGCTACTGGCAAAACAACAGAGTAGGTTCTGTAGCCGATGCTTGGCAGCCCGACCATCACGAAGAACTTAAACGTTTGTTTGTCTCCAGTTATGTTGAAGGCGGAATGGGCCTTTGTGGACTGCCTGCCGGTCATCTGGTGGCAGGATATAATAAGATCATCACCGTCGGTTACAAAGCGATTCGCGATCAGGCCCAGGCCTGGCTTGATGAGCATTATGGCAACCTTATGGGCGAAGATGTTAGAAAGTACCTGTTTTATAAATCTATAGTTATTACCTGCGATGCTGCCATGACTCTGGTCCGTCGCTACAGTGAGTGCTGTGCAGCCAAAGCTGCCCAAACAACTGACCCCAAACGCAAAGCTGAACTGGAAAAAATGGCAGAAGGACTGGCCAATCTGGTGGAAAACCCGGCCAGAAACTTCTGGGAAGCTGTTCAAGGCATCATGATGTATCAGGTTTTATTGCAGAATGAATGTCTTTTCCCCTCCCCCGCTTTGGGCAGGTTTGACCAGTATGTCTGGCCCTATCTGGAAAAAGAGCTTCAAGAGGGTAGTATCACCATGGATGAAGCCCAGGAAATCGTCGATGCTTTCTTCCTCAAGTGCAACTGCTACTATGGTTCAGGGCCTGCAAAGCTGGTGGACACCACTGGGATAGGCAACACTTACCAGCATACAACCATCGGCGGTGTTGATCCTGAGACCGGTGAAGACGCCACCAATCCTGTAACTTATATGGTTCTGGAGACCATTGCTCGCTTAAAACTGCACGACCCCACCATTTCAGTTCGTTTCCACAAGAACTCCCCTGACAAACTGTGGCAATGCGCCATCGAAACCTCTAAAACTGTCGGCGGCCTGCCACTCTACCAAAATGATGAGGTTATTATACCCGCTCTGATGAAAGAACTGGGCTTCTCCTTACGGGACGCCCGGGACTATGGAATTATAGGTTGCCAGGAAATAGTAGGCTGCGGCAACGATTACCCGGCTCCTAACGGTTGCTTTCCTCCACATGCTTCCGTCCTCTGGGGATCGATTTTCAACATGGCTATCAATAATGGTATCAATCCCTTTAACGGTGAACAGGCCAGTGTGCAAACCGGTTACCTTTATGAAATGAACTCCATAGAAGAGGTTCGGGAAGCTGTCCGCAAAATGGGACATCATATCATGAAAATGTTTATCTCCACCAATAACTACGCTGAGTATGTGGGCCAATACTATGCTCCTCAAGCCATTCTTTCCCTGTCCATTGAAGGGTGCATGGAAAAAGGCCAGGACGTGGTCTGGGGCGGAGCTAAATATAATTCCTACGGTGGTACGGCTACCGGTTTAGCCACTCTTGCCGACTCTCTTTCCACCATCAAATACATGTGTTTCGATAAAAAGCTTTGTACTACCAAAGAACTATATAATGCCGTAATGGCCAACTGGGAAGGCTATGAGCCTCTACGCCAGCGCATTCTAAACGAAGTCCCGCACTATGGCAACGCCGACCCCTATGTTGACGAAGAACTTAAATGGTGTGTGGAGCTCTACTATGAATGCTGTCAGGAATGCTACAGTGAGCGTTCCCAAAAGTATAAATGCGGTCTCTATGGCGCCTCCGACCATATTGCCCAAGGTCGTCTCACCTGGGCCACACCTGACGGCCGCAAAACCGGGGAAGCTATAGCTGACGCCATGTCCCCGGCCCAAGGACGGGACAAAAACGGCCCGGTCAGTATCTTCCAATCCACCTGTTGTTTTGATCATCACAATTTCCTGGGCGGCATAGCATTGAATATGAGAATTCACCCCACTGCTTTGAGCAACCAGGAAGGGATCAATAAATTACGGGATATGACCCAAACCTATTTCCAAAACGGCGGTATGGAAGTCCAGTTTAACATCATTGATACAGCCACCTTACGGGCAGCTCAAAAGGAGCCGGAAAAATACCGTGACTTGGTGGTCCGCATCGCCGGTTACTCTGCCTACTTCGTAGAACTCGGACGTGACCTGCAAGACGACATTATCAGAAGAAACGAAATTATGTTCTAAGCTAAACTACTCAGTTAAGCTACTCAGTGAATCATAACCCGCAAGCCCATGTCCTCAAGTTGTTTTTTCCTGGCTTCCACCAGTTCTTCGGAAGGGGGCTTAGCTACCAAAATAGGCGCATTTTTTTGCAGCCTCTCATATTTAACCGTTCCCAGGCTATGGTAAGGCAGAAGTTGCACGATTTCTACGGCATCACCTAGCTCCTGAATAAATTGGCCAAAAGCGGCAAAGCTTTGTTCCGAATCATTAAATTGAGGAATTACCGGTATCCTGATCTGAAGCTTGCCGCCGGCGGCCGCGATTTTGCGGGCATTTTTCAAGATTCTCTCATTGAGTACGCCTATAACCCTTTTATGAAGTTCGCTGTCCATATTCTTAAGGTCATATAAAAATAAGTCGGTATAAGGAAGTATCGCTTCGATATGTTTCCAATCTACATAACCCGTAGTATCAATGGCCGTATGAATATTTTCCTCTTTACAACGCTTGAGAACTTCCAGCACAAACTTTGGTTGACAAAGGCATTCGCCGCCGGATATGGTAATGCCACCTCCGGAATGCCGGTAAAAAGGAACATCTCTACGGATAAGCTCCATAATTTGCTCTACCGTATAATCCGTACCGCACATATATAAAGCCTTGGTGGGGCAGGCCTGAGCACAAGCGCCGCAGTCGTCGCATTTGCTGCGATCAAGGGTAATAAGCTGAATATCGCTGTTATCTTTTAGAGACTTCTTGGTCCGGCCCGGACTTATTGCTCCGTGAGGGCAGACGCTCAGACATTTACCGCATTTTCCCACACCTAGGCATTTAACTTCCATCCAATTTAGTTCAGTGGAAAAAGATATGGACTCGGGACTATGGCACCAGGGACAACGTAAGGGGCAGCCTTTCATAAAGAGGGTGAGACGAATACCTGGCCCGTCATGAACGGAAAATCCCTGGATATCATAAAATTTGCCTGTAAGCTCTTTTCCTTTCATCTTCTCCTCCTTGATGAAACCAATTATTTATTATTAAAGCGATCCTAGTTTAATAAACCGGTGCTTTCCTTGGATGAATAACGGAAAGCGCCGGTTTATCTTTCCATTTATCAAATTACTGAGTGCAAGGTTTTTTTATTTGGCAGCTATGGTTTGGTCGCTGGGAACTTTTTTATGGGGATTGGTTTCCTTTAAAGCCAAGGATATGAAGCCGCCTATTAGAGCTGCAATGGCAGCTGCCAGAAAGACCGACGGCAGACCAAAAGCATCGGCAAGAGAGCCAAGAGCACGTACTATGATAGCAGCTCCTAGAAATTCCCCAACTCCCATTAGAATGGACGTATTGGTGGAACGTAAATGCGCAGGTATACTTTCATTACCAATAATACCCTGGATTAACTGGATCAAGAAAGTTTGGATAGGCCCAAGGATCAGGAAAACAATAAATACAGGGAATGAAGGTGAAATGAACATCAGTATATAAGGAATAACAAAGAGGAAAAAGAGCCCGGCGCATGTGGGTCGACGGCCAAATTTATCGGCGATACGCGGGGCAAACAAGTTATAACAAACACCTATGACGCCATAGATAGTCATAAACAGACCGAATTGTTCTTGGGTAAATCCGCCCAGTTGAACCCAATAAATTGCCTGAAAAGCAATGCCGGCCCAAGAAGCAGACATAACAAAAAGTTGCAGGATCAGACAGACCTTAAAGTTCCTATACTTTAGCAACTCTGTAAATTGAGACCAGGTAGAAGTTTTTTCGGTTCTACCGGAAAGGGCTTGCTCCCGATCAACTTCTTTAGAAAAAAAGGCAATAATTATAGCCACGATAAAAGCCGGTGTAGCAGTAATTATAAATGCGAGATGCCAATCAAAGTGGTAAGCTAATTGGGTAACCAAAACCGGACCGATAATGGCGGCCATAATAACTCCGCCCATGCTTATATAACCCTTATATAACCCACATTGATGGCAAACCTTTTAGGTTCGGTTTGCAATTGCATCATGGTTGTCTGGAGAGGATAAACCGGTCCCTCAAAGAAACCAACTAAGAATCTGATTATAATTAACATGAATATTGTGCGGCTAATCGCGGTCATACCGGAAAACACAGCCCCTAGGATGAGGAAAGGAATAAGTAAACGTTTGCGGTATCCCGTTCTATCAGCAATCACCCCAAATATTATGCCCGAAAAGGCAAAAGCCAGCGAACACCACATGGTAATAGAGCCGACTTGCGCCATATTCATACCGAATTCTTCAACCATCATAGGCATGATATAAGTGATAGCCTGACGGTCTAAAAATACAAATCCCCAAGAAAGGCTCAATAGAACTACTAGTATTTTTTGGTACTTACTGGTATACATCTCAGATTATTTCCCTCCTTAATTCTTAGATTGGGTACTTATAAACAAAACACTATAAATCCTAGGTTTAGTTTAAAATGTATTTACTTATCACCCCCAATTTTTTCCTAAAGCGCAATTCCTAATATCTCATACCCCCTCTTCTAATTAACTAATATTTTGGGAATTGGAAATTTATGTATTTCCCCTTTGCGTTTAACCTGTGTTTAATCTTTAAATATGCAAAAAGCATTCCATAAATCATAATAACTCCAAATTTTCTTTTTTATGGTTATTATGGCTATTTGCAACCAATTAGCTCCGGGCAAAGCTTCCGGGCTTAAATCCCGGAAGGTCAATTATTAAACGATAACCGAACAGTATTTTAGAAGGGGTTTAGTAATTAAACTTTAAACTATTGGAAATACTTTACTTTTACCTGGGGTAAGGATAATATTAATTTTAGAACAACCAATAAATATGGGGGCAAAAAATATGCAGCGAACTAAAACCTCTCTAGCTTGTAAGAACTACAATCTTCGAAAAAATCACCGCAAGTACTATTTAAAGCCCAAAACGGATTCTGATATCTGGAAGAACATTTTGGAATATCACCGGGATTTTATAAGCGGCCATTCCGATCCAAGTCAATTCACCCATTTAAGACCTGAAATCGCTGAGTCCTGGATTCGCTCTAAAGCCTACGGCATTGACCCTTTTAATCCCGGCAAAACATCAAAAAAATTGGAACCTGCACAATTCCAGACTGTTCTAGAGGAAAACAAACTGCTGTTAAGTATAGCTCGTCCTCTAATGGATGCCTTTCGGGAATTTGTGATGGGTTCCAATTATATTTTGTGGCTATTTGACCGTAACTGTATCTCTCTTTATTGTGTCGGCAAAAACAACGCTCCTCACTCCGGCCAACTGGAAACAGGCTATGTAAGCAATGAACAAGCCATTGGCACCTCCTGCCACGCCCTGGCCATGCTTAATAAACAGCCTATTCATATGATAGGCCCCGAGCAGTATTGTGTTAACTTGCATGAATATATCAGTTCTTCCGCGCCAATTTTGGATGAAAAAGGTGAGTTATTGGGGATCTTATCCTTGGCCCACTGGATGGGAAATAAACCCTGGAATAAATACCAGTTTAATTTACACATTCACACCCTGGGCTGGATTAGTTCCTTAGCTATGGCCATTGGAAACCAACTCCAACTATCCCAGAGTTATGATTATCTACAAGAAATCAATACTCAGGTAAAAACAATGAATGATACTCTGGTCACTGCTAACCGTACCCTTCAAGCCACTTTATCCTACATAGATGAAGGCCTAATTACCATTGACCAAAGCGGCAGAATTATTAACAGCAATCGGGAAGCGGCCCGTATCTTTAAACTAGATGCTAAGACTTTATCGAACCACAATATATTTAACTTTATTAGTGACCCTTCTAACCTGACAAATATTTTGCACGGCGGCAAAAAAGTAGAATACCAGGAAATGGAACTCAAGATCACGGGAAAAAAAGAACCTTATATAGTTAATATACACCCCATTATTAATCCAACCAACAACACCATGGATGTTGCCATTATCCGCCTCAATCATGCCAGCAAGGTAAATGCCCTGGTCAACACGGTAGTTGGAGCCAGAGCCAAATTTACCTTTCAAGATATCATCGGTAACAGTGACCAAATGAGGAAAGCCAAATCTCTGACGGAGCGTTTTGCCGATTCTCCTGAGAACATCCTGCTTACAGGCGAGAGCGGTACTGGTAAAGAGCTCTTTGCTCAGTCCATTCATAATAAAAGCCGCCCGAATGGCCCCTTTATCGCCATTAATTGTGCGGCTATGCCTAGAAATCTCATTGAAAGCGAGCTGTTTGGCTATGAGCCGGGCGCTTTTACCGGAGCCAGTAAAAACGGCAGCCCCGGTAAAATAGAGCTAGCCAATGGCGGAACCCTATTTTTAGATGAAATTGGCGATATGCCTATTGAATTACAGGCCGTATTATTAAGAGTTTTAGAAGACAAGCAAGTTACCAGGATTGGCGGAAAATATGCTCGGTCTGTTGATTTCAGACTGATAGCTGCCACTAACAAAAAATTACTGGACTTGGTAGAACAAAAAAATTTCCGGGAGGATCTTTATTTCCGTTTATCCGTTATTAAAATAGATATCCCGCCTTTAAGACAGCGGTCGGAGGACATCCTGCTTTTAGCAGAACATTTTGTGCAAAACTATGCCAGGAAAATGAATCTTCCGGTTCCGGAAATCAGCAGTGCTGTCCGACAAAAGATTCAGGATTACCAATGGCCAGGCAATGTCCGTCAGCTGGAAAATGTAATGATTTATGCCGTAAATATGGCCCAAGAGGGTATTATCCAGCTTGAATGTTTGCCCAGCGAGATTTTTAAGAACACCGAGGAAAAGGCAGACCTTAATAAGCCGGATTCCAGCACCAAAAACACCCCACACCTTAAAGATCTACTTTCCTTTAAAGATGCCGAGGCCATTGTTATCCGCAACGCCTTAGCTGAGACTTCCGGCAATATTACCGCAGCCAGTAAGCTGCTGAAGATTAGTAAAACAACTATGTATAAAAAAATGAAAGAATATGAGATAAAAGAATTGAGCTCTAAAGATTTCTAATAATCCGACAGGGGTTTCCGGCTACAAGCACATTATCCGGTATATCTTTAGTAACTACACTTCCTGCTCCTATAGTAACGTTGTCTCCTATTTCAACTCCCGGGCATATTATTGATCCCCCGCCGACCCAAACATTGTTGCCAATACTAATCGGTTTAGCAAATTCTATTCCCCTAAGTCTTTCCCCGGGATGTACCGGATGGCCAGCTGTATAGATCTGGACATTTGGTCCAAAAAGTACATTATCTCCAATACGTACCTTATTGCAGTCCAAGATAATACAGCCAAAGTTGGCATAGAAATTTTCACCAACTTCAATATTATAGCCATAGTCACAATTAAAAGGTGCTTCAATATGAAAAGTGCCTTTGGCCTTAATAAGCTGCTTTAAAATTGCCTGTCTTTTTTCTTGTTCATTTGGTTTGGTATGGTTAAATTCAAAAGTTAAATTTTTAGCATGTTCTCTTTCTTTGGCTAATTCTTCATGGCCTGCATAATAAAAATCCCCGGCTAACATTTTTTCCTTTTCACTTTTCATAGTTTTCCTACCTTTTTTATTATTTATCTTCACCCCAATAAATTCGTTTTATACTTCTACTACGTTTTTTGCTTCCAGCATATTATTTGCCCTTATTTTTAGAAAATAAAAATGCCCCTCAAAGAGAATGAGGTGGCTTTTTACATATTTATTCCTTATATAGGCCGGTCTTTTTTACAACAACTTCTCCATACATCAAGGCAGTTATCTCACCGCTCTCCCCCTCAACAATTAAGTGGCCGCTATCGTTAATATCCAGCACTTTTCCCGAGCGCCGGCACCCTTTATCCAAGTACTCGATTTCCCTGCCAAGCATCATAGAGCGCCGCTTATACTCTTCTATCACAATTTTTCTTGACTCTTGTTTCAAGAGCAAGACTTCATTGGCAATTTCTGCCACAAAACGGTTCCTGGGTATATGATAAACAGATAAGGAATCCGCAGTATCCCGAATTTCGTCCGGGAAAACTTCCGTTTTAATGTTCAGACCGATCCCTAGGATAACGGTTTCCACCATGCCGCTTTCAAAATCACTGATGGATTCCGTGAGTATGCCGCAGACTTTTTTGCCGTCTATAAGAATGTCGTTGACCCACTTGATTCTCGCCTCTCTTCCCGCAAGCCGGTTAATAACCCGGCAAACAGCGACAGCGGCATAGATAGTTGTAAACAGGGCACTGGCCAGTTCTTCATGAACGCTCAAGATCATGCTCATATAAAGTCCGGTACCTGAGGGAGAATAAAAACTGCGACCCATTCTGCCCCTGCCTTTGCTTTGCTCCTCAGCCACAACAAGACTGCCATTCTGAGCCCCCTCTGCCGCCAGTTTTTTGGCCAGGGAGTTGGTAGACTCCGCTTGATCATAGATAAAGATAGGCAGCTCTTTATTTTTAGAAGAAAGATAAAGCCGGATACCCGGTTCGGAAAGAATATCACTTAAATATTCCAAGCGGTAGCCGCTGTTGGTAGAGGCGGTGATCTCATGCCCTTCCTGCTTCAGCTTTTTTACCGCTTTCCAGACAGCCGTACGCGATACGTTCAGCCTTTCCGCCAATTCCTGGCCCGATACAAATTGGTCTCTGTTTTCTTCTAATACCTTAAGGATACGTTCTTTTAAAGACAATCTAAACCTCCGATTAATCCAAATAGCTAAGACATATATTTAAAAAGGATAGAACAAAATAACAGCTAAAAACAAGACGGAAAAGGCCAGTATTAGCCAGTCTTTAGCCGTGGTGGCAAAAACCGCCCGGGTACGATCGTCAGAATAACATCTGGCCTCCATGGCCAAGATCAATTCCTCAGTCCTGCGAAAGGTTTGAACCAAAAGCGGAAAGGCGATAAACATTATCCGCTTCAGCGGATTTCTCCTTCCCTCTACGCAGCGAGCCTTCTGCGCGCTGAGCATTTCGGAAACCGTATCAAAAATAACGGGAATGAAGACGAAGGTCAGGTTAATCATAGTCGCAATTCTGGTCTCGGGAACTAAGGGAATGGGGCGCAAATACCATTCAACAACATTTTTAAGAGTGATTAAAGATGTCGTTCCGGTCATGATGGCACAAACCATAATAATTAATACCAGCCGCCAGGAAGCCATGAGTCCTGTCATAACCCCCTCTATAGTAACCCCAGGTAATGGGAAACCGGGAATCGGCCTGCCCGGAATGACAAAAGAATTGACCAGCAGAATAATCAGGATCAGGATAGAAAAATATTTCATGTCCTTGAGCAAAGTTATAAAAGGCAGTCTGGCTGCCAACAGGGTTATCAAGATTAAGCCGGCAGTAAGAATAATGAAGCTGGGGATACTTTGCACCAAAGAGATCACCACACTGAACAATATCATACAAATCAGCTTCACCCGTCCGTCCATGTCGTGCAATATAGAGTTTCGGGGGAAATAATGAAATAAAACTATTTGAGCCATGTCATTGCATCTACTCCCTCATCTTTACCAAGAGGCATCCTGACTCCGTATTGTTCAGAACGACCGATGATTTCCTGAGGATTACCATCCTCCACAATTTTTCCTTGATAAATAATAATTAATCTGTCGGCATGGGCCAAAACCTTTTCCAGCTCATGGGTCACTAAAATAATGGTATGTCCGCTTTGATGTAGAGAAACCAATTGCCTGAGTACCTGAACAACCCCCGGGTAATCCAGACCGGTAAAAGGCTCGTCAAACATAATAATCTTCGGCTGCATGGCCAATACCCCCGCAACCGCAAGTTTTCGCTTTTCCCCGCCTGACAGTACATGGGGGCTTTGCTGGGCCAGTTTGCTTAGGCCCACAACTTCCAAGTATGTTTTTACTCTTCTGTCCACTTCCTCCGGCGGAAGTCTTAGATTCTCCGGGCCAAAGGCCACATCCTCCGCAACGGTCTGGCCCACGATCTGGCTGTCGGAATCTTGAAAGATTAAGCCGATCTGCTTCCGGGCAGCGGTAATATTTTTGCTGATTGGTTCTCCTTCCAGCAGAACCTTCCCCTTGGTGGGACGAATTAATCCGTTTAAATGCCGCAACAGAACGGTTTTACCCGAACCGTTGGCGCCGGCGACTATCACAAATTCCCCGGTGCGGATCTGCAAATTGATATCTTTAATAGCAACCGTACCGTCAGGAAAGACATGGGTTAAATTCTGAGTTTCTAAAATAATAGGCATATTAGGTTTAGACATTTTACTGTTCCTCATCCTCCGGTTGCTCCGCATTATCAGCAATTGACTTATTGAATCGAGGCAGAAGCGCTTGAGCGATAGCCGCTGCCACGATAATTTTGATAACAGCCCCCGGGATGAAGGGTGTCAGCCCGGCTGTCAAAGCTGCTTCCCATGATAAATTCAGCACTGTTTTCAACCATGGTATACCAAAAGCATAGAGCAAAATATTCCCTGCGATTAATGCCGTCAGGTTTCTCAATACGGACGGCTTTTTCTGGGAGGCAATGAGCCCAACCACAAAGGCAAGAGCCATATAGCCGAACAAAAATCCTCCTGTCGGTCCGAAAAGAACAGCCAGGCCTGCCTTTCCGCCTGCATAAACCGGAAGACCAAGGGCTCCCAAAAAAACATATAGTGCTGCACCGGCAAGCCCCCACTTCTTACCGAGA
Organism: Peptococcaceae bacterium; assembly: GCA_012520405.1. GTDB lineage: Bacteria > Bacillota > Desulfitobacteriia > Desulfitobacteriales > Syntrophobotulaceae > JAAYMU01. Next base: position 16,056 of record JAAYOJ010000052.1, on the reverse strand, counting down.
AACAAGCCCGCTAACATGACAAAAAAATCTGCCAGGGCAATCGGTACGGCGCCCAGCGGGATTGAAAGATAACCACCAATAATTATCAGGGCAGTAAACAAGGCTGCAAAAACTGTTAGGCGAAGGTTCAGCGCAGTGCTCTCCCCCATTTTTACCCCTCCAAAATTTTTAGATTTGCGATCGCTTGCCAACCATTATAATCAATTTTAATCCCATTGTAAACCAAAACATTAAGCATGGTTTACAATTCTACGAAGAAGCGGAATATTCATCAGAAAAACCCGGATATTTTTTAATCCGGGTTTTTTATTTCAAGATGAGGAATAGTTTCTTATTTTTCATAAAAAGATTCCGCAAACGGCATAAAAAACCCTTGAGGATGCTGGCAAACATCACAAATCTGCGGTGCTTCTTTGCCTACATGAATATTGCCGCATACCGTGCACATCCAGGCAATTTCATCTTCCTTCCTGAATATGGATGCATTTTCTATTTCATCAGCTAGTCTTCCAAATCTATCGGCGTGAGTTTTTTCAATCTTCGCTATGCCTTCAAAAGTATGCGCAATATCTGGAAAACCCTCTTCTCTTGCTGTTTGCCCAAAACTCTTATACACTTCGTCCCATTCTTCCAATTCATTATGCTGAGCTGCCCTCAGAGCCTTAACCGTGTCATCGTACAGATCAACGGGATAAGCTCCGGAAATGTAAATATTATCACCGGCAAAATATTTTAGCTTTTGATAAAAAACTTTAGCATGAGCCCTCTCTTGGTCCGCGGTATAATCAAATACAGCCCCGACTACATGGAATCCTTCCTGCTTCGCGATAGCCGAGGCAATGTTGTAGCGGTTTCTAGCCATACTCTCTCCGGCGAAAGCCCTCATTAAGTTTTCATATGTCTTGCTTCCTTTTAAATTCATATCTGTCTCTCCTTTTAGTCCATAATCGCTATCTCCGATTAGTTGCTTGTTTATTGTTAAGTGTATCATCCCCTTTTTGCTCCTACTTTTAGTGATAGTCTTGCCACAACTCCTACAATTTATCTAATCGAATAAAAAAAGGAAGACTCAGTGTTGTGAAGAATAGTAAATAGAGCATCCAATACGAGCTTTTGCATTAAATATTGGTTTTAAGCAGCAATAGGAGGAAAGAGATAACATGTCAATATCCAAAAAATTACTGGTAGTAGTTATTTTAGCTATGGTGTTTATGATTACTATATCCGGGCTAGCGGCAGGCCTGCCCGATACCCTTTATCAGTCTACATCCCGACAAACAATTTCCGCCGGGGTAACTCTTGAACATGTATCAAGGTTTACGACAGAGGGTTGGCTGAATATTAAAGTGCTAAAAATTGATACTAAAAATCCTAATGTTCGGATAGACACTTTAAGCAATAATAGAATTACGGACAAGCTTTTGACGATTCCTTCTTTAGCCGAAAATAAGGGAGCAATAGCTGCGATTAACGCCGGCTTCTTTAACTCTTTGGGAGGAGGCAGAGCCTATCCTGATGGGCCTCTGGTCATGGATGGGGAGCTCATAACAACACCTGGCTGGTATAACAAATCCAAAGACGAGTTGGCTTCCTTGTCTTTGACTGACAGCAACCAAATACTTTTCCACTATTGGAAAAATGACCTGACCTTAAGGGGACCGGATAAGCTTGAATTTGTGGTTTCTCAATATAACCAGCCCAGCCGCAAAAATTATCAGGATATTACTGTTTGGGATAATAAATGGGCAGAATTCACTCTGGGAGCCTCAGAAACTTATCCGGATTTGGTAGAAATTGTGGTGGCTCAAGGACGGATAAAAGAAATACGGCAGGCTGAACCTGCCGTAGAAATTCCGGCTAACGGTTTTGTCGTGATTTCCCGAGGAGAACAGGCCGCAAAGCTTCTGGAATGCTTAGAAGTAAGAGATGAGTTAGAATTTAGGATCAGCTCAATCCCGAACTGGGAGGACCTAAAAATGTCGGCAAGCGGGGCTTCTATTCTGGTTAAAGATGGTCAGCCTCTTAAAAACTTTTCTTATGGGACCAGCAGCTTTAACAGAAAAAATCCCCGGACTTTGGCCGGCAGTTCCAAAGACGGGCGGGAATTAATCCTGGTGACAGTAGACGGAAGACAGGATAACAGTATCGGATTAACCCAAAGCGAATCGGCCGAACTTATGCTGGAATTAGGAGCCTACAACGCCTTAATTTTCGATGGCGGGGGTTCAACTACCATGGTTGCCAGAAAACCGGGAACAACCGTGCTGGAAGTAGTCAACATCCCTTCGGAGGGAGCGCTTCGGACCATAACTCACGGCATAGGAGTTTTTTCCCGATTTTCTCCTGAATCTTCTTCCCTGGCTTTGACTAAGCTTATCCTGGAGACAGAAGATCCTAATGTTTTTGTAAGGACTTCGAGAGAATTTTCACTTTTGGGAGTAGATCGCAATTATAATCCGGTAAAGCTGGATCTTGACCAGGTCCAGTGGGAGGTAAAAGGAATCGAAGGAATATTTAAAAATAATATCTTTTATCCGTCTTCGACAGGAAAGGGGAAAGTCATTGCCCGGATCGGAGAAATAACTGCAGAAATTGAAATCAATTCCTTAGAAGCTCCAGTCAAATTAGCCTTAAATCCTGGTCTCTTTAAAGTCCAAAAGGGAGAAGAGCAATCTTTGCTGGTAACAGGGTATGACGAAGAAGGCTTTTCAGCGCTGATCCATCCTGATGATGTGAGCTGGAAAGTAATGGGTCAAATAGGAGAACTTGAGGGTACAAACTTCAAAGCTACAGCCGTCGGAACGGGATACATTGAAGCCTCTGTGGGAGATGTCCGGGCCTATAGTGCCGTATCAGTTTTTACTGAAGAAGAGCATGTTATTAATAACTTCGAAAATGAAAGGCAAGATTCTCAGCAGATTTCCAACGAGCAAGTTTATAAGGGAAATGGAGCAGGGAAATTAATCTATGACTTTTATGTTCCCGAAGTTTCGGCCAAAGCTTTCCTGCCTTTTCAGGAGGAAGGTTTGTTTCTTAAGGAGAATGCAACCCATTTGGCGATTTGGGTCTACAACGAAACTAAAAACAATAATACCATTGGAGCTGAGATATTGGATGCGTCCGGTCATAAACATGATTTAAAATTCACTTCCCATATGGACTGGACCGGCTGGAAACAATTAAAAGCCCCCTTAGAAGAAATTGAAAACCCTGTCGGTATTTCCGCAATCTACGTCCAAAATAACGACCCAAATACCACTTGGGGCCAGATTTTCCTTGACGATCTGACGGCAGTAACAAGCCGGCATCCGGAAATCGACCCGACCCAAATACCCCAGAACACGCTTTCTCCGGATAAAGCTAACCGCAAGGTTGACTTTACTCCCAATGAGGATAGCTTCAGGTTCTCTGTAATCGCTAATTGCTCGGACACGGGCGGTTCTTCAGCCCATGGTCTTCAGAATTCGATCACCAACTTAACAAACTATCTAAATAAAAATATTGATATGGCAGTATGCGTGGGAGATAAAGCTGCCGAAGCTTTTCCGGATCTAAAAAAACCGCTTTTGGCTACCGAAAAGATATTTGATACACACAGTTTTAAAAACAGCTCCTTTATCCGGCTTGATGTTAGCGAAGGTGGCTTAAGGCGGAGCAATCCCCAACAATGGACCTGGCTGTTTGGAGAGCTTAACAGTCTAAAGGGAAGTAATGTCTTTATAGCTATGGCCGGGGATCCAGCCGGATTTGCAAACGCCAAGGAAGCCCAATTATTGAAAGATATTTTGGCTGAATACCGAAATAGTTCAGGAAAAAATATCTGGGTCTTTTATCCCGGAGATTCAAACCGGAGCGAACTGGACCGGGGAGTACGTTATATTTCTACTACCGGCTTCCATAAGAAAAAGTCTTCTCCTGGGCAGCCTGATACAGTAGAATACCTGGAGGTTACAGTTCGGGGCACTGACCTTACCTTTGATTTTAAAAGTTTCCCTTGAGCCTATTGCTTCTGTTTAAGCAAATCTCTAATTTCCTGAAGGAGTAAAACCTCATCGGATACTTTTGGGGTTTCTGGTTCAGACTCATGAGCTTCTCTTTTTCGCTTAAGTCTATTAATAAGTTTTATAAACATAAAAATTGAAAAAGTAATAATTAAGAAATCGATAGCACTCTGGATAAAAGCACCATAATTAAGAGTAATAGCCGGAGTATCCCCCTTACTCTCTTGAATTACAAACTGTAAATATGAGAAATTAATTCCCCCGGTTAAAGCACCAATTATCGGCATTATAATATCATCTACGAGAGAAGATACAATTTTCCCAAAGGCACCTCCTATAACGACAGCGATAGCTAAATCAAAAACGTTACCTTTTAGGGCAAATTCTTTAAACTCTTTAAACATTAATTCATCCTCCTTAAGGCCTTTTTTATATACTACCTTGATTTTAATCTCAAGGAAAAAACGATAATCAATAGAGATATAACTGCCAAAAAGGTGAATGAAATAAAGAAATTACTTTGGGTATGATCAAGGATGAAACCGAGTGTCGATGGTCCTATTGTCGTGCCTAAGTTCGCAGCAATGGTCAACATCCCCATACCCATTCCAATTTCATGGGGTTTAACAGTCTCAGGGAGATGGGCAAACACAAAAACAGCAATAGGTGCAAAGCCTATTCCTAAGCCAACTGCCCACACGGGCAAACCCGGGAAATGCGCGGCTAAGGCAACAAAGGAAACTAAGATAAATACGCTTCCAATATACAAATAAGGCTTTTTACGTCCGGTCTTATCAATAACCACCCCGATGATCGGTGCCAAAAAAATCGATCCAAGCATAACTAAGCTTGTCAAGAATCCTGATCGTTGGTCCGATAAGCCGATTGACTGATAAAATTGAGGACCAAAAGTAACATAAGCTAACAACTGAATATTCGAAAAAACCCAAATCGCAGCAAGAAAATAAAGACCCAAGCTGCCTCTGAATTTTGGCATCGACTCGTTTTGGGAGTCATTAGAACTCGTGGGACCTTTATTTTTTTGTAGGGAGAGGGCAAAAATTACTAAAAGTAAAACTACTCCTATAAAGCCTGCCACGCCCGCCACTACTGCTTTCCAGCCAAGAAGTCGTCCCAGAGAACCGAAAAAATTTGCTGGTAAGACTGTACCCAAGGGCACGGCTGCATTAAAGATGCCCATCCCAATCCCAATGCTTTTTTGATCAAAAAACATCGTGATCAAGAGAGGGGAAAGCACTACTAATACTGTAGCTCCTATCCCCGCCAATAATCTAAATAATATTAATAGTGAAAAGGAAGCTGCAAAGGTAAAGCATACTAGACCTACAATCATAACAATTAATGCGATGATTATAAGCTTTTTAATATCAAATCTCTTGGCTAAATAAGCTACAATAAAGGGTAAAAAAATCCCTGGAATAGCATAAGCCCCCATTAAAACTCCTGCTTGAGAATTAGAAAAAGGAATATCCTTCATGATTTGTTCAAACAGTGGGGGCAGAGCTTGCAAGGACAATGAAAAACATAGCATCATGGCAAAGGAAATAGTTAATACTATCCATTTATAGGAGTCACTAATCCGAATATTATTCAATTTATCCCTCCGTTATTATGCGATATTGAAATACTACAATGAACCATGGATATATCTTTTTAAGCTATAGTCTATTTCTCCTTTCCTATTCGATTCCCTCTATTTTTGAATTGTATACTACAAAATGCCATATAGCTCCACTAGTCTTGAGATCGTGAATGTGCTTCGAATTTCTGCAGAACATTTTTCCGGCTTTCTGTTAATCCAACAGGTATCAATTCCTGATAATAGGCCGCCTTTTATATCAGTATGTAATGAATCTCCAATAATAAGTGCTTCCTTTTTATTGAAATTCCTAATACTATTCATCACATAATCAAAAAAATCCTTTGATGGTTTTTGGCATCCTATGCTTTGAGAAACAAAAATGTTTTCAAAAAAATCATATAAGCCTGACTGTCTCAAGCGTTTAATCTGAGTTTGGGCCAGGCCATTAGTAATAACAAACAGTCTATGGGATACAGATAAGTTCTGACACACTTCTAAAGCCCCTTCCATAAGCTGACATCCATTGCCCAAAAGCTCTCTATACTGATTTTCCCATTCCATGCCATCCACTAGCTTTCCTAGTCTTTGCATAGTTTGTGAAAATCTTGAGTTTAGCACCTCATCTAAGGCCATATTTCCATTCTCATACTCCGCCCATAGTTGCTTGTTGATGGGGAATTATATACTTGAAACAATTCATCCGTAAAGGTATATCCGTGCAACCGAAATAATTTCTTTAAGGCATTAATTTCTGTAGCCTGGAAATCTAACAATGTATCATCTAAATCAAATAGTAGTATTTTATAACTCATTTTCCTCCCTCAAAATGTGCCTTTTACTTTACCATTTGTCAAAACATCTGAATTTACTCCTAGATAACTATCGATTTTTTTCTTTCATGAATTTAAAAAAGCATAAATTTAAAAGAGCAAAGATTCAGGTTGCGCTGATTCTTGCTCTTTTAATATACGCATTTATTGGACGTCTACGTCCAGTCAATTTTTCGCAAATTTTAATAATCCCCTTATTAGCAATAAAATTTAATTTCATCTACCTTGAAGTGGTTTTTCCATTCCTCGCATATCATAAAATGCTGTGCAGCTATAATCTCTAGCATATCATTTAACTCGTTTAATGGTATTCTGCTTGAGTTGTTTGCAACAATACAGCCTCCTGATGCAGTTAGCCATACCTTAGTGGCATTGGGGGTTGGCTTTCCTTTACCTATATGTACATGAATCGGTTCAAAATTTTCATTCGACCAGAAAAATACTAAATATGAACCGATACGAAATAGACTAGGCAATTTTTACCCCCCCGGATGCGGCATATTTATAAAGCAAATGAGCATTGTTTTTAAGAAACCTTTCAAATTCTCCGATTTCTTTATCATTAAACCCTTCGCGTTTAATCCATTTATAAGTGGGTAAAATGCATCTGGCCAAATCAAAACCCTCTTCAGTTGGGCGTTCAAAATGAACCTCTACACAGAGCACATTATTTTCTTCAATAATATGTGAATGTGTTATCTCAGTTTCGTCAGATAAAACTATATAGGGATACATCATAGATAAAACCTCCCTTATCAAGGTATCTCAAGAATATTATACCACGATTACATTATTATCCTTGAATATGTCAGATAATTTTTTGAGTTTTCACTATTATAATATTTCCTATTACAATAAAGTATTAACCCGGCTAATTCCATGTTCATTTCCGCAAAATCTTATCCATCGCTTTTCCCTTTGCTAATTCATCGATCAGCTTATCCAAATAGCGAATTTCCTGCATAGTTGGTTCTTTGATGTCTTCCACTCGAACACCGCAAACCACCCCTTTAATCAAAGCCCGCGAAGGATTTAGTCGCGGAGCTTCCGCAAAGAAGGTTTCGAAATCTGTCTGTTTATTCAGTTGTTCTTCCAACTCTTCCTGACTATAACCTGTCAACCAACGGATGATTTCATCAACCTCTGCTTTGGTACGTCCTTTTTTCTCCGCCTTCGTAACATAATAGGGATAGACTTTTGCAACACTCATTTTATAGATATTATGTTTAGTCATGATACATCCTCGCTTAAATGCTTATTAATACTAATATAAACAATCGCTAACATTAATAAACCACTAAGGTTCATTATAACATGTTCTTTACCGATTTCTTTCCCTAATTGCCAGAGAATCATAACTGGTATAATGCTGCTGTAACCTATCAACAAAAGTATAAGCTCCACTTAAAATCTGGTCTTCTGTTCTAGTATAAGGAATATGCAAGGGACTTGAAAGATGCACGTAGCTAAGGGTGGCATGGGTAGAGTAAATATCACTGTCAGTCCCGACCGTATAGCGGTAAAGCACATAGCCCCCCTGCTTTTCCGAACCAAAAGGAAAACTTAAAGCACCCGCTATTAACATAGAAGTATCAAGGCCAAACATAGTGTTTCGTGTTATTTTATCGCAAACAAGACGTGGAAAATCCGCAAGATATTCGGTGCATTTTTTTCTATAGAACAAACCGCTGCTGATAATCTGCTTATCCTCCGCCTTATTTTCTCCTGAAATCAGGATGCCGTCCTGCCAGAACGGGCGTCCCCCTTTCCATATGAAATACTGCATAACATATACCACATTTTCCGGCATCTCAAGATAAACTGTGGTAGATTCGATATTTTTCTTGCCCGGTTCATAAGTGTGGCTAATGTGCGTATAGCCTCCGAAGTTTTCCCGGTGCTCGATTCTTTTAGGGTCAAACATCAGCAACTTGTTAAACACCTCAACATTTTTAGCGTCACTTAGCATTGCCACATCTTCATCACTAAGATACTGCAGAGCTTCAGCCGGGAATTTCATGTCAAGGAGATATTGCCTTTCTTCAGTGATATTCGGGAGATAATATTCTTGCGGTTCTATTTGTAGATGGTTGGAAAAGACACTGCCGGTTATGACGGTTGTCAGCGCAAGAAGAAAATACGCCCAACCCAATGTCCGATTACTGATTTTGACCGGTGCATTTGTCAGAACATATCCTGTATCATCCAGTTGAGCACCTATACGGAGCAAAGATCGTACAATAAGGATATAACATATAATCATAGGGATAAAAACCAACCAACTACTGGACAGTGGAGATAAGGCAATAAGGAATGCCGCCACTGTCCACAAGGATGCCCAGATTAGAGGGGCACCTTTGACAGCTTTATTCGCCTTTTTATAAGTTTCATTCAAAGCCCCTTGGAAAATTAGGAACATAGCTATTTGGAAAACAAGCATTACCGTGCCTATGGTAAGTTCCGGATAATCCATAATATTTAAGGGGGTAGAAATCGAAACAAGATCTGCCAATTGAAATAATAGCTTCAATATAGAAAATATCCATAATACCGTGAAATATTTGTTTTCATTTCTCAGACTGCGAAAGCCAAGAAAAATCAAAATAACACCAATAGTGGGAAGAATATACTGCAGATATATAAGATTCAGGTGCAAGGTTGTTAGAATAAACCCCCAAATTATAAAGCCGATAGGTTTGCTCCAAGGGTTTGTACTGTGGATTTGCTCCTCGGGAGGAGTAATTTCACTGAGATCATCAATTATTTGTTGATCAAAATTAAAATCTTTCTCACTCATCTAAAATCACCTCCCAATTCCTTCTGCAGCTTCTTTCTCAAACGGTATAATCTCCCCTCAATAGCGCGCTCTGTCATCCCCAGTTCAGCGGCAATTTGAGCTGTCCTTTGCAGATAATAATATTTACGGTAGAAAATATGCCGTTCCTCAAAGGAAAGCATAGATAAAGCACGTTTTAGCTCCTCAGATCGTTCTCGTCGGAGGACAGCATCTTCCGGAGAGGAGCTATGTGCTGTATCCGCTTGCAATTCCTCATGTTTCCTATACTTGTGCTTTAAATAATTAAGAGCCGTGTTTCGCGATATAACAGTGAGCCAAGTAGAAAATTTACCTTTCTCCGGCGAATAACTTGCAATAGACTTCCAGACTTTTAAATATATATCGTTAATACATTCCTCCGTATCATTTTTATTTTGCAAAATGTTTCCAACTATATAATGCACCAGCCCAGAATAGTGCTGTTGCAAAAGCTTTAGTCCTTCGTCTCTTTGAGTTGTGATTAGCTCAATAATTTTATCCTGCACCGGCTCACCTTCTTCATTATCTATTCTATAATACACCTTAACTTAGAAAATCCCACGCAAAATTATTCTAAGCAAAATTTCTTAAAGCTCTTTAGAGCGCTTTCTTAATAAAACAGGGTATTATTCTCTAATCTGAGAAATAATACCCTTGAGATTTCAACTAAACTTTTTTATTTTACTTCTGCTGGTCTTTTTCGATCACAACGGCTTGAGCAGTAGCTATCATAATAGACCAATCGCCGTTTTTCATATTAGGGAACATTTTCTGGTATACTTGTACGTTAGTCCTTCTTTCGAACAGGAATCCAAACTTCACTATAAGCGTAATCTTTTTTGTCTTTGTTCATTTTAGTAAAAGAAAAAGTAGGAGCATTGATTATTTTGTAATCGGAAGAAGGAAGCCATTCCGAATATATTTTTGCCATTATTTCTTGTAGCGTAGAAGGGAATGGCCCTTCATTCGGAAATACAGCCCAGGTACAGGCTTCGACCGGTACTTTGTCCAATAGATTACTAACTTGATTTTCAGTCGTCAGAACACCTATCAAATGAGTCAGGTATCCCTCTTCTTTTAAGAAATCGGTGTCAGAATCATAGGATACATTAACGATTTCATATGGTTCCATATTTTGAAGAGAATGCATTTCTTCTTTTTGTTCATCCGTAATACTTTCTGCAAGCTTTACAATCTCCATATTAACACCCTCAAATTGTAAAGGAACTCGTTTGCTTACACCTACAAAATTAAACGCCGGTTTGTCTTCAATTCTAAAATCCATAGAAATTCCTCCCTTAACAGTTATTACAAATGTAAGTTTGGGAAATGACTTGCTTAGACCGGTTTTTATTACCTCAGAGGGTAAAAAACCACTCCATTTTTTAAATGCTCTAGTAAAACCGTCCACTGACTGATAGCCATATTTAAAAGCAACATCCGTTACTTTTTCTCCATTTAATAAATCTTTATTTGCTTCCGACAATTTTCTGTTTTTGATATATTCACTAAGGGGCATCCCTGAAAGATAAAAAAATATCTTTCTAAAATAATAGTCAGGGACCCCAGCGTATTCAGAAATTGTTTTAAGAGATATATCATCAGTTAAGCGCTCTTCAATATAGTCAATCACACTATTTAATTGGTTTAACATTATCTCCCCCCTTTCATGTTTACATAATACCAAAGCTACTTTTACCATGCTCGACTTTTTTAACCCAAAAAATATCGTGCCGGCAATGGACCCTATTACAACACCTCATTCAGAAGCCCAAGTACACTTAATACCACCAACACACCAAAGGCACCTGCAAATTGCGACACACTATTTATCATACCAACTTCAGGCAATACTCCGGCAAAAATTGTAACTCCTACCGAAGCACCCATATATCTACCAAGTTGGATAAGCCCGCTTAGTACAGTTCTATCTTCACTTTTTACGGCATTTTGGGAATTAATCATAAAGGTTGACATTATTGTCCCTAAACATAAACCGATAATAGTATTTAAGAGGTTAAACACGATTAAATGCCTTAGGCTAATAAAATACAAGATGCTGATTGAGGATATGCTCATTACAATCCATATTGTTTTTATGAAAATAGTTGAATTTAACCTCTTCAGTAGAAAGCTACTGGCAACCATACCGGTTGTTGTACCGAACATGAAATACAATAATATCTGACTTTCATTTATCTTAAAACCCTGGCTGCCAAGCATAGCACCGCATAAGGGTAGTATTGCAATCAGTCCGTACATAATCGCCCCTGCGGCTACTGAGCTTAGAATAGATCTGCGGATAATTTTCGTTTTAAAAAACTCAATTTTTATCACAGGCATTTTATGCTTTCTCTCATTTAGGGTTAAAAGTAATGCGGCTATTACAATTCCAAGAAAAAACAAGGTTGATATTATACTGGGGCCGCCCCCTTTGCTGATGAGGTTTGAAAAACCAACCATAAGGACACAAAGGGCCCCAAATAACAGACCACCTAGGAAATCGATTTCTGATAGCTTGGCTTTATTGCTATTTATTAGCTCCTTGCCCCTTATGGCAACCAACGCTGCTGAAATGACCACTGCAATCAAGGTCAGATAAAACAGCCAATGCCATCCAAGCAGCTCGGTGATTGACTTTCCCAGAAGCGGGCTAATCAGGTTTGCTACCAGCTGAACCACTCCGAAGATAGCAATCATGCGCCCTCTTTTTTCTGCGGTGAACATATCCGACACCAGGGCCAGAGATACAGGGGTTAGAATTCCTGCCCCTAGTCCTTGTATTATTCTCGCCGCGATAAGGGCCGGCATATTTGAGGCCAGTGCTCCATAAAGGGTGCCTGTTGCAAAAATTCCTATTCCGATAAGATAAAATCTTTTTTTCCCATATATATCTGCCAGCTTTGAAAATATCGGTATCATTACTATGGAAGAAATCATATAGCTTGAAAAAACCAAACTATATAAATTACCCCCACCGATTTCACTCACAATATGAGGTAAGGCGATGGCGAGCACCAGTTGCATTACGCTGATGGCAAACATACCTAAAATTATGCCTACGAAAGTTATCATAGAAAGTACCTCATAGTCCAAGAAGATATTGATATTTAGTGCCTATTCCAATATTTGAACATAACCTTCCGTACCGTTCACGCGAATGCGACTGCCGTCTTTAATGAGGTCGGTGATATTCTCTACACCCGCAACTGCAGGAATACCGTATTCTCGTGCAACCACAGATCCATGGGACATCATCCCGCCCACTTCGATGACTAAGCCGGCCGCCGAGGTAAAAAGTGGAGTCCAGCCCGGATCTGTGAAGGTAGTAACCAGTATTTCCCCAGGATTTAGCTTAGCGTCCTCAAGCTTTAAGATCACCCTGGCGATACCCTCTACTACCCCCGCGGAGGCCGGTGTTCCTGTGAAGGCCCCTTCCGGTGCTTCTACACCCGACCTTTTGCCGGTAATAATTTCCCCCTCACTGGTAATAACCCGGGGAACGGTTAGCTTTTGGTTTATCTCATGCTGTTTTTTTCTTTCTTCGATAACTTCCTGAACGTTACCGGAAAAGTTATTTTCGTTTAAAGCAATGATTTCATCCAAGTTTAAATAGAATATATCTTCTTCATGCTGCAGTATTCCTTTTCCGACCAGGGCTCTTGCTTCTTCCATAATGGCGCGTTTGTAGATATCCATGAGTATTATCAAGGCAAATTTATGATGCTCCCGCATACCCAATAGATTACGGTAGAGCTTTAGCAATCGAGATATTTTTTTCCTTTTGATAAAGCTAAATCTACTTAGAATATCTGCCTCTGCTTGTTCCGCTTCAATTTTTCCTTGCTTAAATTTTTCCCTATGTTCGTTAGGTAGGGAGGTACGAATATTGCTAAGGATAGAAGGTATCAGCTGCGTAGGATTTTCCTTCCACCGGGGCTTTGTTATATCAATTTCCCCGATGCAACGCATACCATATTTCCCAAGGAAATTATCTAGTTCCTGTTTAAATTCCAATCCTCCCTTTACCTTAAGCAGTTCTTCATAAAAGTTGCTTCCTTTTGCCTTTTCCAAATAATCTACCAGTTCGGGATTTTTTCTGGCAATATCAGCAAGATCACCGAGCTCCAAACCAAGTTCTGTGGTAACGTTCCCCGGCAAAGATTTGTTCAATTGACTAAGTAAATAAGCACTTTCTTTTTCGCCTACTAGCTTTTTTAAGCTCTTAGCAAGGTTTATTGAGGCCAGCACTCCGGCAATCCAAAAGCTGGCAACCTTGAGCAATATTTTAGGCATTTCCCCCATACTTTGCTGAATACGCTGAATTCTTTCTGCCCCTGCGGCCTTAAAAATATACTCTCCCTTTTCTTTTGCTATTTCCTTAATTAATAAATTAGCTTCAGCTCTAGCCTTAAGCGGGTTCTTAAAATGCAAATTACCTTGAACCCTAATTAGAGTTGGAACAATTATTGGGGCCAATTTTTTTAGAGTTCTGAAGAGGCTCCTCCTAGATAAGGACAACTTAGTAAATTCTTCTTTTTTTATAGCTTCGCTCAACGCCGATACCAATAATTCATCCATATTGTTTAATACTTTGAACAATCTATGCCGAGCAGGCTTAAACAAAAGAGGTCCGGTAAAATCAGCAAATACCCTTCCACCTGCTGAATAGACAAAAGGATTGTGCCCTGAAGCATCCTCTTTTAAAAAATTGGTTAAATTCGTTACCAGGGAAATTGATAAAGGTTTCATGGCATCGGTCATAACTTGTATGTGACCAAAGGAGGCAAACACACGAAACTTGTCATCAGGGACTTGGGGTACAGGAAATAGGGAGGTGATAGGGCGACTTTGGAGAATATAGAATTTTCCCTCTCCATACCCCCACTCAATATCCTGTTCGCACCCATAATGCTTTTCTATTTTTTGTCCCAATTCAGCAAGTTCGATGATCTTAGCATCCTCTAACGCTTGCATCTCTTGATTTTCCGGTGGGATTTCTTTGGTGATTGTTCCCCCTTCAGGCAACGAGTAAATAGCAATTTTCTTTTTGGAGATCTGTTTTTTGGTGATTTTTTGCGATCGTACCTGATATAAATCGGCGGTCACTAGTCCTGATACAAGTGCTTCTCCTAGCCCAAAGCTTGCATCAATAGAGATTGTTTTCCGTCTGCCAGTGATGGGATCCGCTGTGAACATAATCCCGGCAACCTCCGGGAAAATCATTTCTTGAACCACGACGGAAAGAAACACACCTTTATGATCGAAGTTATTTTTTGCTCTATAAATAATCGCCCTATCTGTAAATAATGAGGCCCAGCAATTTTGAATTGCTTTCAAAAGTTGCTCGGAACCACGAAGATTTAAATAGGTATCCTGTTGACCGGCGAAAGATGCATTTGGCAAATCTTCGGCTGTGGCGCTCGATCGGACCGCATAAGCTTTATCTACGCCAACAGCTTGAAAAGCCCTCAAAAGGTCAATTCTGATATCGTCGGGCATGGACAATGATTTTAAATGCTCTCTAATACTTAGCCCTAATTTACGAATGTGTTCCAGATCATCAGGGTTTATTTGCCCAAGCTGATCAAGCAAATTGCTAAACTCAGTGCTTTGTTGGACAAAAGCTCGGTAGGCCAGGGTTGTAACACAAAACCCTTGGGGGATTGGAAAGCCGGCTTTGAGCATCTCACCTAAGTTAGCTCCTTTGCCCCCAACATAAGGCAAGGATGTTTTATCTACTTCATTAAATCCCAGTACATATTTATCCATCATTTATTCCCTCCTATATTCCCACCTAATCAGTTATAAAAGAGGAGTATGTAGGAACCCATATATTTTTTAGGGTTTCCGCATAAAATTCCCTTGCATTTTTAAAAATCTTGTTTAGCACTTCTACTATTATCTATATTCAAGCTTTTTTAGAGGAATTCTCAGAACTTGATGCCTCGATACCTTTGCCGAAAATATCCAAAAAGACATCCAGAACATATGGGGTAGAAAAACCTAATTTTGAGAAAGAATCGGATTGAACGAGCGCTTTTAAACATACGGCTAAAATTTCTGTAACCAAGGGGATTGGCATATCCTGTATCAAATCCATATGCTGAGCTTCTTTTAACAATTCACTAACTCTTTGCTTTTTTTCATTTCTAAATTCATTATATCTGTTAGCTAGTTGCGGAAGATATTTTTCCATATCCATTATAAAAAGGGGGCTAAGCCTTAATGATTCTTTTTTTAAATGCATTAACATTTCTTTAATTGCAAACTGTGGATCTATGCCGGGCTCATCAAAAATTTTTGCTATTTCATCAAGTCTTTTAATACAAACCTCCACAACCGCTGCCGCAATGTCCTCTTTACCGGAATAATACTGATAAATAGTTTTTTTACTCATTCCCAGTTGATCCGCCAGTTCCTTGATAGTCACACCGCGATATCCGCGAGCATTAAACATATTATGGGCTACCTGCAAAATTCGCCTACGATTGCTATGCTCCATATTATTACCTCCATTTAGGATCATGGACTTATGTTACCCGGGGAAACCATTATCGTACCCCCTGGTTTTCAGTATAGGCCCTATTTATTCCTCTGTCAACAATATAAAAAACGATAGCATGATGTTTTAAAATGCTATCGCCCTTTCTATTCGAAACATCTCAAGGATTTTTGCAACTTTTCGTCGAAAAATGTTGCATAGAATAGATAGTTACTCTTTTCACCATTCATCACCAAGGTCGTCTGACCAACTGTAACACCGTTCTCATAAATATTAGCGGTTATCTGTTGATTTATATTTTT
>JAAYOJ010000027.1 GCA_012520405.1 Peptococcaceae bacterium | reverse complement strand
TCTTTCAATTTTTCCAGTTCTTTGACGGTAAGCGGTGCACAGTTTATATTTGCTCGGCGGATTTCTCCCTGTTCTGTTTTGACGCTATATACTTTTCTTACGGTATCACATATAAAATCCACTTCGGTAGCGGGAGATTCTCCATAGACCAGCACAGTCCGCTTTTGGCCCTCATCAATCATAATCCGGACTTCCTGCTCGATTTCATCCATGCTAAGAGTTTTGCGTTGTATCGCCTTGTTGCTGTGGCGAAAGCCGCAATATACGCAATTGTTGGCACATTCATCGCTGATATAAAGCGGGGCAAAAAATACTATGCGGTCTCCATATACTTCCTTCTTGAGTTGATGGGCCAGCTCGTACATTTCCTGGATTGTAATCTCATCTTTATTTTGAAGCAGGATAGCGGTTTCCTCCGGCTCCAGCCGTACACACTGCTCAGCTTTTTTCAGTACTGCTCGCACATCCTCCCGGGAGGGAGTTTCCCATTTATTCAAAAGAGCCCAAATTTTATCGTCATCAATAAAATCATGGTCGAGCCGGTCATATTCCGCAAATTCCTTTTGGTATTTTTGAAGAAAGTTCATACTGCCGCCTTCTTTCTTAATATGTTCATATTACTTATTAGTTTTTGTTATCATGGATTTTACCGTTGTTCCGGGGACCCTGCCCAGTTTGCCGGTCAGAGCACTGATTTCATCATTGCTGCCGTCAACAATCAGGGTTATGACCGATACGCCGCGTTCCCTGTAGGGAATCCCCATCCTCCCGACAATCAGCGTTGCATGTTCATGGAGGATGGCGTTGACCTGTTCTGCGCAGGAAAGATCTTTGATCACAATGCCGATAATTCCAATTCTTTTGTCCATTTGCTATTTGCCTCCTTTTTTTTATCCTAGTAATCAAAAACTCCCTTTTCGCCAACGCGAAAAGGGAGCAAAACGACAATAATTAATCACACATGCCGGATGCGCGCCTTTCCGCTCGGAAAACCTTGCGGTCAGGTATGAAAACGAGCCCTGTATCCCAGGCAAATACAGTGCGAGGAGATACATTGCATTTTTTTAAGTTAAAAAAGTATTTATTTTACAAATTGATTGTAATACGCTTAGGCCCAAATGTCAAAAATATATTTTCTCCAAAGTAGTTTTACATTATGGCTAAGGAGTGGCTTTTTCCTTACCTGTCAGAGACTTGTAATGATGGCAATGGCCCTGGTCGATTGTTGTAGGACCCTGGTATTCATGGGTATGCCCTCCTCCGGCTAAAGGGATTGCCGGTCCCGTTACTCCCGAGTAATGATGAACATGGGCACGATCAACCGTGGTTACACCGTTATAAGAATGAACATGGGAATTTCCAGTAGGGATTTCATAGCTGGTTACACCGCGCATTTTATGAGTATGCCCCTGATCAAAAGTGGTTTTATTGTAATAATTATGAACATGATGCATTTTCATTTTTCTTCTACACCTCCTTTAGCGATAACCTAACCGGTCCAATAAATCGCGAAAAACTGACTTGGTAGATGCCAAAATTATCCAACAATATAATATATGTAGCTAAATTATATAAGTATCATTTATTAGTAAAATTGATGATTTTATAAAAATAACCAGAGTTATGTCAAATTTACGGGGGAATAAGCTCAATGGCATTTCATTTGGAATATATTTAATTACAGAAGAGGGTGGAACATATGTCAGAGGAAAAAATTATTAGGCTATTAAAAGAAATACTCACAGGGCTAAATGACATTAATGAAAAATTAGAGAAGATGGCGGGGCAGAATTATTGTATAGAGTCTAGTCCGAGGAAAAGACCAAGATTCAACCAAATTTTAGAATCCGTTAATAAAAAACCCATTAAATAATAATTACTTTAATAATTACTTTGAAAATTTGATACCGCCAGCTCTTCACATAAAGATATGTTAGAATAATAAAGGAGGAGTGGGTTCTCGTAACTTTCTAATTGCTGGCTTCCACCCTATATAAACAATATTAAAGGGGCTGTGAAATCTTACTTCACAGTCTCTTTCGGTTTTGCTTAAATTTTTATATAATATGATAATTGTAGCTGTCGCGGAAGGAAGTAATTCCAAAGAAATAATTTAGAGGTATTTTAGATGAATCGAAGTTGGTTAAGGGTATTTGTTGCAGCCTTTCTCGAGGTCATCTGGGTTATTGGCTTAGCCCATGCCTATGATATCTGGACTTGGATAGGAACAATTATAGCACTTATTATCAGTAATTATTTAATGATTACCGCGGGGCAAATTCTTCCTGCCGGAACTGTCTATGCTGTTTTTGTAGGATTAGGAACCTCAGGTACCGTAATTTCGGAGCTTCTCTTTTTTGGGGAGCCATTTAAATGGGAAAGAATTATTTTAATCTCGCTATTATTGATTGGCGTTATTGGTTTGAAAGTAATCACAGGTAACAAGCATGAAAAAGGAGCTGAATCCTAATGGCTTGGTTTTCTTTAATTATTGCAGGAGTATTTGAAGCATTTGGGGTGGCAATGATTAGCCGGTTAAGAAGGAAGCGGAATTGGCAAACAGTAGTTTTATTGATATTTGGGTTTGGTATAAGTCTTGCACTTTTAGGATATTCTTTGAGATTTGTGGCCATGGGAACAGGGTATGCAATTTGGACAGGAATTGGTGTAGTAGGCGGCACCTTTGTTGGAATGGTGTTTTATGGCGAATCGAGGGACTGGAGGAGACTGGCGTTTATAGCTCTGATATTATTCTCAACAATAGGCTTAAAGCTTGTATCATAGCAGTTTTGTTAAATAATAGTTTGTTTTGCATACTAAATCCATATTTTCAAATACTAGGAATAAATATCGATGTGTCGAAAGGATGTATTGTTTTGAGTGATAATTATAAGTATCCCAATAGACTGATTAATGAAAAATCACCTTATCTTTTGCAGCATGCTTACAATCCGGTCAATTGGTTTCCCTGGGGAGATGAAGCACTTAAAAAAGCTGAAGACGAAGATAAGCCTATCTTCTTATCCATCGGCTATTCTACTTGCCATTGGTGCCATGTCATGGAGCGGGAGTCTTTCGAAGATCAAGAAGTAGCTGAAATATTGAATAGTAGTTTTATCTCGATTAAGGTGGACAGGGAGGAAAGACCTGATCTCGACCATATGTATATGACTTATTGTCAAGCCATGACGGGTTCGGGAGGATGGCCGCTCACTGTAATTCTCACTCCTGATAAAAAACCTTTTTTTGCCGGTACATATTTTCCGAAAGAGAGTAATTACGGTCGCCCGGGGTTAATTGATCTTTTGAATTCAGTGGCTATGCTCTGGCAGGAAGAAAAAAACAAGGTTAAGGAAAATGCTGATGATCTTTATCAGGCTGTGGCCGAACGCTATGTTTTGAATAAGGAAAATGTAACCGGAGCAAAAAATATTAACAATATTGCCCGCTGGGGTAAAGATGTTATTAGGAAAGGCTACGCTATCTTGGAGCAAAACTTTGACTCCGAATACGGTGGATTCGGTAGGGAACCAAAATTTCCGACACCTCATACCCTGGGATTTTTACTGCGCTATGCACTTTTAGAACCCCAAAGCCGGGCTATGGATATGGCTAAAAAGACCCTGGACAGCATGGCCGATGGAGGGATTTGGGATCATATCGGTTATGGTTTTGCTCGTTACAGTACGGATCGCTACTGGCTGGTCCCTCACTTTGAGAAAATGCTCTATGATAATGCCGGGCTGGCCTTTGTTTATTTGGAAGCTTTCCAGCTTATGAAAGAGGAAAGATATGCGCAGGTGGCTCGGGATATATTACATTATGTTTTAAGAGATATGACTTCCCCTGAAGGAGGTTTTTACAGTGCGGAAGATGCTGATTCCGAGGGAGTAGAGGGGAAGTTTTATGTCTGGAGCAAAGGCGAGATCGTAAAAATCCTGCAAAAAGGTTTGCCGGATTCGATTTCGGCTTTAAGTAGGCTTGCCGGACCGGAAAATTTAGCGGATCTTTATTGTGAGGCTTACGGTGTTAGTGCTAAAGGGAATTTTGAGGGCAAAAATATTCCTAACAGGATTTTCAGCAATTGGGAACAAATTGCTGCCTCTTATAAGCTGACAGTCGAGGAATTTGAACAACTGCTTAAGGCTTGCAATCGAGTTCTTTATGAAGAGCGGGAAAGGCGAATTAAGCCGGCTAAAGACGACAAAATCCTTACGGCCTGGAATGGTCTGATAATAGCGGCCTTGGCGAAAGCGGCTCAGGCCTTTACTAACCGGAACATAGCCCAAGAAGAAAGACAGGAATTTCTACAGGCAGCGGAAAAAGCCGTGGATTTCATTCGTTTTGCCTTATTCGATTCATCTGGTAGGCTTCTGGCCCGTTACCGCGAAGGGGAGGCTGGCTACCTGGGGTATTTGGACGATTATGCCTTTTTTATCTATGGTTTGCTGGAACTTTATACGGCCAGTGGCCAACCGAAGTACTTGGAATTGGCCCTCAGCCTTCAGCAAGAGCAAGAGAGGCTGTTTAGAGATAATGCGGGAGGAGGCTATTTCTTTACCGGCAATGATGCCGAAGAGTTACTGTTTAGGCCTAAGGAAGTATATGACGGGGCCATGCCGTCCGGTAATTCTATTAGCCTTTATAACCTGGCAAGAATATGGCGGCTGACAGGTGAGCAGAAGTGGCAAGAGCTAGCCGAAAAGCAAGGGAATTTTCTTCGCGATAGCCTGGAAGATTATCCCGCCGGATATACCGCTGCGCTTCAGGGTATTCAGTTTTACCTAGGTACAATAGATGAATTAGTGTTAACCGGGCCCTTAACAGCTCAAACGACTGCTATGCAAGCGGTGATTTTTGAGGATTTTCGACCTTTCTCTGTTATAGCTTATAATGAAGGTTCTATAGCCCAATTTGTCCCCAAACTTGCTTCTTATCCTGTTAAGGAAAATGTAGCCGTTTATCTTTGCCGGGATTTTGCTTGTCAAGAACCGGTAGACAGTCCTCAGAAATTAAAAGATATTCTCAACCAATAAGGCTCTTTACTATCTCCTATATCGAACAATTTCCAAGCTGTCTAAAAAGCGGTGTATTTTCTCAAACAGCAGGCCGGCAGCAAACCAAAACGGCGCAAAACGTAAGGTGATTAAGCCGTTGATAGCGTAAAGATCTGTATAATGCCAGGGATAAACACCAAGAATATTTACTAGCATAAACCCGGTTACATACTCGATTCCCCAAAAAAGAAGCATCCAGAACATTCCGCGGAATGGCCATTTCCAGCCGGTAATGCGGTCATGCACGGGTTCCAAAAAAACAGCCAAACCATAAATGAAAAACATCCACAGGTTGGTAAAAGCAAACAGCCTTAGGTCACCGCGGATTAGCGAGTCCATACCGGTAAACATAATTTCAATTGTCCATCCCAAAAATCCGTAAAATAAAAAACGTCTTAACATGATATGCTTAGTGTTTTACAGGTTAATATTTTTTACTATTGAAAGTTATGTTTTTACAGTATAATTCTGGATACACTAGGCTAAATAAAGGTTAAAAAATGATGACTGGAGTAGAATTTTTCGATTTACTATCATTTGATAAAGGGATTCTATATTCTGATGTAGAATTACCATACGTACCATGTAGTAAATTAATAACTGTAATTTGCCTGCCGTGGAGGTTAATATAAAATGAATAATGAAAATGAAAAGGAAATATTGCTAAACCCCGAAGAAATACAACAGCTTCTTGAAGGCGGATTGTACTGGAAAGATATTGAGCCTAAATTAGCACCTGAAAACTTCGTTACTATTAATCGCCAATTGTCTATTGATGAGGAAGAAATCAGTGAGGAACCGAAAGCCAAGCATGAAATAGCTAAGCATGAAATAGCCAAGCATGATCAAGTCGAGCATGATCATGCTACTCAAGATATCGTCAACAACTTTATGGATAGCGATGAAGATAAAAAGTTAAGGGCTATTCTTTTGGGCGAGAGTAATATTATAAAAGACCGGCAGATTGATTTAAGTCATATGCGAGAGATATCTGCGACTACCGAGACCGAAGTCATGGGGACAGAGAAAGATGAAAAAGATGAAAATGATAACCTAGACGAGGCCCAAGAAAGGGAAAAGGATTTTTTTCTTGACGATACGGAAAATGTTATGCTTTTTAGTAACGAAATTATTGATAATAATTCCGAGCCATTTTTTAGGGGCTGGAAGCTTATTCTGTTAATGATCGTGGTTGCAGCTCTTACTTTTGGTTTTTGGTTTTACTTTTTAGGCCGGTAAGTATTTATTATTACTTTTTTCAACCCTACTGGATAAATAAATTTTTTAAGTAAAAAATAGCGTAATGCTATTTTTTTTTAAATTTAGGTTGCAAAAAGGTCAAAAATGGTTAGAATATTAATTAAGGTCAAAGAAGGTCATAATATCAGTAATGGTCAACAAGAAGTGAGGGAAGCATTATGGGTAATTTGGCGGACAGAATTGAAGAATATTTGAAAATGATACTTGATGATGCGCAAGAAGGATATGTTGTATTGCAAAGAGGTTTTCTCGCCGAGTTCTTCTCCTGTGCACCTTCCCAAATAAACTATGTATTAACAACCAGATTTACCGCCGAAAAGGGTTATGTTGTAGAAAGCAGAAGAGGTGGCGGAGGGTATTTACGGATAATTAAGCTGGGATTAGATCCGGAAGGCAAATTTCAGCGTTTGATGGCGGAACTAATTGGGGAAGAGATGTCTCAGACAAGAGCCTACAATCTCATCGATAGATTGTTAGAGGAAGAAATTTTAACCGAAAGAGAAGCGGTAATAATAAAAGGTATATTCGCGGAGCGTTTGCTGGCTGATTTAATACCTAACCCTAATGAGTTGCGCGCTAGGTTAATGAAAGATATTTTAGCTAATATCTGCAGGGATGATGTTAATAACTAGAGAATTAATAACTAAATACCCATATTATTACTAATATCAAAATTTGCAATTAAAATTTAATGAGCTCGGAGGGATACCAATGCTTTGTCAAAATTGTCAACAGCGGGAAGCTTCTGTGCATTTTACAAAGATAGTGAACGGGCAAGGGGTGCAGATGCTTCTTTGTCAAGAATGTGCTCAAAAAGCGCAAGGCTTTAGCTTTAATTTTTATCCCGGAATGGCAACCCACTTTCTACAAGCTCTTTTTGGTATGAGCTCTCTAAATCAAGCCGGTCAAGCAGTAAGCCCTAGTAGCCAGGAAAAATGCCCGAGCTGCGGCCGGACCTTTAGTCAAATTCAGCAAGCAGGTCGCATGGGCTGTAGCCAATGTTACGATAAATTTGAATCCCAGATTGAACCTCTTTTGCGCCAGATTCATGGTGGCGGTGTTCATGTGGGCAAAGTGCCTTTGCGTTGTGCAGCTTCAATCAGGAATAAACAGGAGCTTAGGCGCTTGCGCAGCAGGCTGCAGGAATTAATTCAAAGGGAAGAGTTTGAGGAAGCAGCCCAGGTGAGGGACAGAATAAGAGAACTAGAAAAATTGGCTGGGGGTGAAGGATAATGCCTTACGGTGCCATGCTCTCCCGGGACAGCTATTGGATGCAAGATGTAGATCTTCCAATTGTGTTAAGTACCAGGGTCAGATTAGCGAGAAATCTCGCCGGAATAGCTTTTCCACATGCTCTAAGTGAGGAAGAGGCTAAAAAAGTAGAGAATAACGTAATGGAATGCCTTCAAAATTTTGAATTAGAGGAAGAAAAGATTGTTTATTTATCGCTGGCCAAACTTTCTCCAATAGAAAAAAAGGTATTGGTCGAAAAACACCTAATTAGTCCGATTTTTAGTGAAGCCGGGACTGCAAGGGGAGTTGCCCTTACTGAAAGTAACAAAATATCAATCATGGTTAACGAAGAAGACCATCTGCGTATCCAGGTACTGATGCCCGGAAATTGTTTGGAAAGGGCCCTCCAATTGGCCGGAGAGATAGATGATCATTTTGACCGCTGTTTGGACTTGGCCTATAAGGAAAAGTTCGGCTACTTGACTTCTTGTCCCACTAATGTGGGTACGGGCTTAAGGGTATCAGTAATGGTTCATTTACCGGCTCTGGCCCTTACTAACCAGGTTCAACAAATTTTAGCGGCGCTTCCGCCTTTAGGTTTGGCTGTGCGCGGTTTATATGGAGAAGGGTCCAAGGCTTACGGTAACATTTATCAAGTATCTAATCAGATAACTTTAGGTAAAAGGGAAGAGGATACGCTGACCCATCTTGAAGCAGTAATTAAACAGCTGGTGGAACACGAGATGAATGCCAGGGAAGCCTTAAAAAAACAAGCACAGTTACTTATTGAAGACAAAGTTTGGCGGGCCCGTGGCACCTTGGAAAATGCTCGGCTGCTCACAACTGAAGAAACTTTTACGTTTCTTTCGGAAGACCGTTTAGGTATAGACATGCAAATACTGCCCAAGGTATCCTCTGGTTTTGTATCTTTGTTGATAAATTCTTTGCCAGGGTGCTTGCAGTATCATACTAAAAATTCTCTTGACGGACAGGCTCTAAATGTGGTTAGAGCTAATTTTCTTCGTCAATCCTATACAAGAAAGGATGGTTAAAAAATGAATAGAAGATTTACCCAGAGAGCGGAGAGAGTTTTTTCCCTCTCGGAAAACATTGCTAAAAGTTTAGGTCATAAAGTAATTGGTACGGAGCATTTGCTGCTAGCCCTTATTGAAGAGGGAGAAGGTATTGCGGCCAAAGCTTTGAAAGAATTGGGACTGGATTTTGAAAAAATAAAAAACAAAGTAATACAAATAACCGGTACTAATCCTGCCATTAGCGGCGAGGTCGGTTTATCCCCACGGGTGAAAAGAGTGATTCAGCTATCCATGGAAGAGGCTGCTCGCCAGGGGGTAAATTATGTAGGTACTGAGCATATTCTCTTAGCATTAATTATTGAAGGAGAAGGTATTGCGGCTCGAGTCTTGGCCGACCTAAAAGTAAAACCTGAAAAAGTCTGGGAACAAGTTATTACTCTTTTAGGGGGCGAAGTGGAAGGAGTTCCGATGCCGGGAAGTGGGGCTGTCAGCCCTAAAACAGGACAAGCAAACAATACCCCGACTTTAAATGAATTTGGCCGGGATTTGACTGTTATGGCGGTTGAGGGAAAACTGGATCCGGTTGTCGGTCGGGAAAATGAAATTGAGAGAGTTATTCAAGTATTAAGTCGTCGGACAAAGAACAACCCTGTTCTTATTGGGGAACCCGGTGTTGGTAAAACAGCGATTGCCGAAGGTCTGGCTCAAAGAATTATTGATAATAAAGTTCCTGAAATTTTGGCTGATAAAAGAGTTTGTACCCTTGATCTGTCTTCTATGGTAGCAGGCACGAAATACCGTGGTGAATTCGAAGAGAGAATGAAAAAGGTCATGGAAGAGATTCGGGTAGCCGGTAACGTTATCGTTTTTATAGATGAGCTTCACACTTTAATTGGTGCCGGAGCGGCGGAAGGTGCTATTGACGCAGCTAATATTTTAAAACCTGCCCTGGCTAGGGGTGAGATGCAATGTATTGGAGCCACGACTCTTGACGAGTATCGCAAGCATATTGAACGCGATTCTGCTCTGGAAAGAAGGTTCCAGCCTATTCTGGTTGGAGAACCTACTACTGAGGAAGCTATGGCTATTCTTCAGGGATTAAGGGATCGTTATGAAGCCCATCACCGGGTTAAAATTACTGATGAGGCCATTGAGGCTGCGGTTCGCCTTTCCGACAGATATATATCGGACAGATTTTTACCGGATAAAGCCATCGACCTGGTGGATGAAGCTGCATCCAGGGTTCGTCTTCGCGGTTTCACAGCTCCTCCGGATATGAAAGAACTGGAGGAAATCATCGACAATCTCAAAAAGGAAAAAGAAGCGGCAGTTAAAAGACAGGAGTTTGAAAAAGCAGCCCAATTCCGGGATGAAGAACAGAAAAAACAGCAAGAATTGGCTGAACTCCGTAATAACTGGGAGGAAGCCAGAGAAAAAGAAGTTATGGTAGTCGGTCCTGAGGATGTAGCCAAGATTGTTTCCAGCTGGACTGGGATTCCCGTAAACAAACTGGCCGAGGAAGAAAGCGAAAGGTTACTGAAATTAGAACAAATTCTCCATGAAAAAGTGGTTGGTCAAAATGAAGCAGTGAGTGCTGTTGCTCGTTCGGTAAGGCGAGCCAGAGCCGGCCTAAAAGACCCTAAGAGGCCTATTGGTTCCTTTATCTTCTTAGGACCAACCGGTGTTGGTAAAACCCAGCTTGCTAGGACCTTGGCCGAAGCCTTATTCGGAGATGAAAATGCGCTGATCAGAATTGATATGTCGGAATACATGGAAAAACATGCTGTTTCCAGAATGGTAGGTTCACCTCCGGGGTATGTCGGCCATGATGAAGGCGGTCAATTGACAGAATTAGTGCGCAGGAAACCTTACAGCGTTATACTCTTTGACGAAATTGAAAAAGCCCATCCGGAAGTGTTTAATATTCTGCTCCAAGTACTTGAAGATGGCAGGTTAACGGATTCTAAAGGAAGAGTTGTGGATTTCCGCAACTGTGTAGTGATTATGACCTCTAACGTCGGAGCATCTTATCTGAAAAGAGAATCCCTGGGATTTGTTTCTAACCGTGATGAGGAAAGCGAATATAAAGCAATGAGTTCCAGAGTTATGGATGAATTGAAAAAAACTTTCCGGCCGGAGTTTCTGAACAGGGTGGATGAAATGGTGGTCTTCCATCAATTGAAGAGGGATGACCTGGTTAAGATCACGAAAATATTAGTTAAGGATATTGGCCAGAGGCTTAAAGAACAAGCTTACACTCTGACTTTCACACCTAAAGTACTGGAGCATATCGCCGAAGAGGGAAATGACCCCACCTTTGGAGCTCGCCCTCTAAGAAGGGCCATTCAAAAACTAATCGAAGATCCGCTCTCTGAAAAGATTTTGGAAGGGGAGTTCAAGGCTGGCGACGCTATAAAAGTAGATTTCTCTAGGGGTAAAATTGTGTTTAGACCTCAACAGACCGAAAAAGAAAAATCTTCTTCTTCAACAGGCAGGAAAAATCAAAAAACTGCTGAAGATAATCAATAAAGGCATAAGTGATAAAGAATCAAAAATACTAGGGGGATGTCTGTTGTCTAAGGTTAAAACGAAATTCTTCTGCCGCGAATGCGGCCAGGAGAGTACCCGTTGGCTGGGACGTTGTCCCGGCTGCGGTGAATGGAATACATTAATCGAGGAACAGCTGACCAAGACAACCTCTGGAAGCAGAATTAAGGGGGGCGCTGAAGCGACCCCCTTAATTCAAATTAATTCCCAGGAAGGTCAAAGAATAGATACTAAAAGTGCGGAATTAAACAGGGTGTTAGGTGGCGGTGTTGTGGCCGGAGCTTTTATTTTGTTAAGCGGCGAGCCCGGTATAGGTAAATCCACGCTTTTTTTGCAGATGGCTGAATCCTTGTCCCATACCACGGAGGTTCTATATGTTTCGGGGGAAGAGTCGGCCAGGCAGATTAAGCTCCGAGCCGACAGATTGAATATATGTTCTCCTCATGTACATATTCTGACCGAAAACTCTTTGGACTCTGTACGCGAAGCAGTTCTAAGCCGGGACTATAAAATTGTATTTATCGATTCTATCCAAACCATGGTACTTGATGATTTGCAGTCAGCACCAGGCAGCGTCAGTCAGATCAGAGAGGGCGCGGCTTTTCTTTTACACCTGGCCAAGGAGAAAGAGATAACTGTCTTTTTAGCCGGTCATGTTACTAAAGACGGGTCTATTGCCGGGCCTCGGGTTTTAGAACATATGGTGGACACTGTTTTATACTTCGAAGGAGATCAACACCATATTTTCAGGCTGCTTAGGACGGTCAAAAACCGTTTTGGTCCTGCCAACGAAATCGGGGTTTTCGAGATGAGAAACGACGGGTTAAAGGAAGTAAGCAACCCGTCAGCCTTGTTTGTGGGGGACGGTCTGCAAACAGTGCCGGGTTCGGCCGTAGCTGTTACCATGGAAGGGACAAGGCCTCTATTGGTAGAAATTCAATCTTTGGTCACATCCTCAGTCTATGCTCCGCCTCGTAGAACAGTAAATGGCATGGACTATCATCGGCTTTTGATGTTACTGGCTGTCCTGGACAAAAAGACAAGCTGTTCCTTTGGGTCTAAGGACGTATTTATCAATATAGCCGGAGGGCTGGAAGTAAGTGAGCCGGCAGCGGATTTAGCTGTGGTGGCGGCAATTATTTCCGGTCTAAAAGAAAAATCCCTGGCCGGGACTGCTTTTATCGGAGAATTGGGTTTAACGGGCGAGATCAGAGGAGTATCCCAAATCGAGCAAAGACTAAAAGAAGCGGAAAAGTTCGGGTACAATCATGTTTTTATCCCGGAGGTAAATTTTAAACGGCTAGGCATAAAAAACAATAAAATTTATGCAGTGCATACCATAGAGCAAATCATAGAATTTTTTTACTAAAAATAAATGACTTGCTTTAAGCAAGTCAACATACTCTGCATAACTACCGTTACATGTAGACAACGGCGGTTAAGTAGAACTATTATAAAAGTTTTATATAAAGACTTTAACTTTAATTAATTTTTAAGGAATTTCATCTAAGATTATATACAGTGAGTGTTTTTAGTTTTTCATCTTCTTTTTCCAGCACCTCGCCAATCGAGATGCCCAAAGTATTGGCTAAAGCGGCTAGATAAAAAAACTGTTTACCTAGCTCGGTTTCGACCATTTCTTTGCAGTTAGGGCATAATGCTCCTCTAAGATGGCTGTTCAAGATGAATTTTAAATCGGCTAGAGTAGCGTTTTCCGGGATAGTGCTTTTTTCAGCTTCAATGGTGATACAACCGCAGGAAGTAACGGCCTTGACCACAGCCCTGTTAACTTTAGCGGAAGATTCCTGTATTTTTGAAATAATGTCGAGAATACTCTGATGTCGGATAAGCATGGAATCAACGGTTTTCTGAAAATCATCATGGGTAGGAATCATTAATAAGCACTCCTTTCCGTCAATTCAATTATAGACAGCTTCATCAATTATTGTCAATTTAAGAGCATGAAGAAAACTTAACAATCAAAGATAATAATAGTACTTTTTTGTCGTTTACTTTTCAGGCCCTAGGCTACCTGTTATAATTATTATTAATAAGAAGAGAGTCATTAAATTAACCTACTCAAATTGTAGCTAACTTAAGTATAAGGACTGGTTTTTTTAGTCAGAATATAGAAAGGAGGTGGTTAAATGATTCATAGGATAGTTCATGTAATCATTACTTTGGTTATTGCTTCATTAGGGATATTTTTAGATAGTATTCTTATGGAGATAATCAGCATTGAAAAGTTAAGTGCCAGTCTAGGGATTACTATTAGTTTATTTTGGACTTATATCTTTTTCTTTATATTATTTGGGGTTATCGGTTTTCTGCTTGCCCCGTCTATCATGAAACTTTTTATTGGACTTTTCAAATGGCTGGAGAGTAAGCTTACCAGAGCTCCGGTTTATGATCTGATCGGCGGATCAGTAGGTGTAATCATCGGTTTACTTATTGCCAGACTATTAAGCGGTTCTCTAAAAGATATCCCGTATGTAGGGCCTGCTCTTGCGGTAGCTATCAGTGTATTTTTGGGCTATGTCGGTTTAGTTATTGGAGTTAAACGCAAGGAGGACTTTTTTGCGTTTTTTAGTTTTTTTCCTAAATTCAAAGTGGAGAAAGGCGAAAAGCACAAAGAATCCAAAACCCAGACTAAACAAAATAATCTTGGCTACAAAGTACTTGATACCAGCGTAATTATAGACGGCAGAATCGCTGATATTGTTAAAACCGGATTTCTGGAAGGAGTACTTCTTATACCTGGCTTTATTCTCGAAGAACTCCGACATATTGCTGATTCCTCAGATATGCTTAAACGCAACCGTGGGCGAAGGGGCCTTGATATTCTAAATCAAATTTCTAAAGAATCAGCTATTAAAGTAGAAATCTACGAAGGGGATTTTGAAGATATTACGGAAGTAGACAGTAAACTTCTGAAACTGGCCAGTACTATGGGTATTCCTATTTTGACCAATGATTATAATCTTAATAAAGTAGCGGAACTTCAGGGCATAAAAGTTTTAAATATCAATGAGCTGGCTAATGCCGTGAAGCCTGTAGTCCTTCCGGGTGAAGAAATGTATGTTCAGGTTATGAAAGAGGGTAAAGAAGCGGGACAAGGAGTAGCCTACTTGGATGATGGCACCATGGTCGTTATTGATAGCGGACGCCGTTATATTGGGCAACATACCACTGTTCTGGTTACTACTGTATTACAGACAGCTGCCGGCAGAATGATATTCGCGAAGCCTAAAGGCATGGTGGAAAAGTCCCCGGAGGAGTATACACATGAGTATAATGCGTTTGGCTAAGATATGTGCTATAGTACCTGCCGCCGGACAGGGTCAAAGGATGGGGGGCCAAGGCAATAAGCTTTTGCTTAAACTTGCCGGGACCCCTGTTCTTCTTTACGTTTTAAGAACATTGGAGCAATGTCCTTATATTTCAGACATTATTCTTCCGGCGACTGAACATGATATCCCGGAAATAACAGAAATCGTACACCAAAACAATATTAGCAAAGTTAAAGCTATTGTCCGAGGTGGCAAGGAAAGACAGGAGTCCGTCTACCTAGCCCTTCAGGCTGTAGATTCTCAAACCGACAGAATTGTTGTCCATGACGGAGCCAGGCCCTTGCTAACTGTTCAAGAGTTTAATAATTTTTTGGAACAAGCTGCCTTTTATGAGGCTGCGGTCATGGCGGTTAAACCAAAAGATACTATCAAGGTAATACATAAAGGGGCCTGGGTGGCCAAAACTCTTGTCCGGGATGAGTTGTGTGCGGTTCAAACACCCCAGGTTTTTGACAAGGTACTTTTGGAAAAGGTGCACAAGCTGGCTCGAGAGTGTCAGTACTATGCGACCGACGATTCTTCCTTGGTGGAATGGCAGGGTCACAGGGTGAAAGTATTGAATGGCTCTTATGAAAATATAAAAGTAACAACTCCTGAGGATATGTTGTTGGCCGAACTTATTCTCCGACAGCGATCTTCTTCCTGATAAGGGTGATGATGTTAATAAGCATGACCATGCTAAAAAAGGATGATGTTCATTTATGAGAGTAGGAATAGGGTATGATGTTCATAAATTAGTGGAAGGACGGCCTTTAATTTTGGGTGGGGTTGTTATCCCCTTTACCAAGGGCTTGCTTGGTCATTCCGACGCGGACGTACTTGTGCATGCTGTTATGGATGCGCTGCTCGGGGCTTGCGCCTTAGGGGACATTGGTAGTCATTTTCCTGACTCCGCCCAACAATATAAGGGAATTTCCAGCCTAAAACTTTTGGGTGAGGTTAAGAATCTTATCCAGGACCAGGGGTATAAAGTGGGTAATCTAGACAGCATTATTATCGCCCAGCGGCCCAGGCTTAATCCTTATCTGGACGAGATGAGATTAAATATGGCCAAAGTACTAAATACTGATCTTAGAAACATTTCGGTTAAAGCAACAACAACCGAACAATTAGGATTCGAAGGCAGGGAAGAAGGCATTTCAGCTCAGGCTGTTGTTTGTCTGTTACCTACCTAAACTGTTATAATTGGAGTCGGATTCCCACGTAGCCTTTGATGCCACCATCGGTATGGAAATTTAGTGAGTCTATGGCTAATGCTGGGCTTAAATATTGTTTAATATTATAGAAGTGAGGTAAAAGTAATGTCCGTTAGAGTAAGATTTGCACCCAGTCCGACCGGACCTCTTCATATTGGAGGAGCCAGATCGGCTCTATTTAATTATTTGTTTGCCGCCGGTAAGGACGGAACTTTTATTTTAAGGATAGAAGATACTGACCTGGAAAGGTCAAGCCACGAATCGGAGATAGGCATTATCGATGCCTTGCGCCGCTTAGGAATCAACTGGGACGAAGGCATTGAGGTCGGGGGGGATAATGGTCCCTATCGGCAAACACAAAGACTTGATATTTATAAACAATATACGGAAAAACTACTGGCCGCGGGACAGGCCTACTATTGCTACTGCACGGAAGAAGAGTTGGAACAAGAAAGGCAGGAGCTTATGGCGCGGGGAGAAACACCGCGTTATATGGGCAAATGTCGTGATTTGACTGCTGAGCAGCGCCGGGAGCTCGAAGCTCAAGGGCGTAAACCCGTAGTTAGATTTAAAGTTCCGGCAGGCCGTGAGATAGTCATTAATGACCTTGTGCGCGGTAAAGTTGTGTTTGAAAGCGATGGGATTGGAGATTATATTATTGTCAAATCCGACGGTATACCAACCTATAATTATGCTGTAGTTATAGATGACCTTTTGATGAATATAACTCATGTTATCCGGGGAGAAGAACACTTATCCAATACGCCGCGCCAGGTGTTAATCTATGAAGCCCTAGGTATGAAGGTGCCGGATTTTGCCCATATTTCCCTCATCCTAAATAGCGAGGGGCGTAAAATGAGCAAACGGGACGGTGACACGGCAATTGTTGATTATTTCAACAAAGGCTATCTTCCCCAAGCGCTGGTTAACTTTATTGCCTTGTTAGGCTGGTCTCCATCAGGGGAACAAGAATTTTTCTCTATGGAAGAACTGGTTAAGGAATTTTCTCTGGAAAGAGTCTCAAAAAGCCCTGCCGTCTTCGATCTTAATAAACTGAACTATATTAATTCTTACTATCTTATGCAAACTCCGCCCGAGGATTTGATTGATTTAGCTCTGCCATTTTTAAGGGCTGAAGGCCTTTTTAACGAGGCAGACATTCTTAGTGAGGAACAGAGACAGTGGATAGTTATTTTCCTGAAAGCGGTCAGGGAGAAAATAAATAATCTTAGTGAAATCAGAGATTATATAAAATTCTTTACCGGCGAGGAAGTGGATGTAACTGATGAAGAGGCTAGACTAATTATACAAGCGCCGACCGTTCCGGCTGTGCTTGAACTTCTTCGGGAAAAAGTACATGCTACTCCAGAACTTGATCCGCCGGCGGCCAAAAGTATCTTAAAACAAATTGGTAAAGAATTAAAACTTAAAGGTCGGGATGTCTTTATGCCGGTACGTATTGCCCTTACAGGCCAAATGCACGGCCCGGATCTCGATGCTATACTAGCGCTTTTAGGCCCAAATAGTATAGAACAAAGATTAAATAAGACTGCCAAGTATTTAAAGCAAGACTAGGCATAGAATTTTAATCGGGATTTATAAAAAGAAAGCATTAAAAAGACTAAGGAGGAAGTTGCGCGATGGCCATCAGACTATATAATACCATGACCCGCGGCAAAGAAGATTTTATTCCTAGGGAGCCTGGAAAAGTGGCCATTTATGCTTGTGGGCCGACGACCTATAATTTTTTCCACTTGGGAAATGCCCGCATGCTGGTTGTTTTTGACATGGTCAGGCGTTATTTAAAATACAGGGGATATCAGGTTACTTATGTTCAGAATTTTACCGATGTTGACGATAAGATAATTAATAGAGCGGCCGAAGAAGGCTGTGATCCCATGGAGCTGGCTCAAAGATATATCGATGAATATTATAAGGATGCGGCCGCCTTAAACATTCTTAAGGCTGATGTTCATCCTAAAGCTACGGAACATATTCAGGACATGATCGCTCTCATCGAGGAATTGGAGAAAAAAGGGCTAGCCTATAATGTCGATGGTGATGTTTATTTTGCAGTAGAACAGTTCCCAGGCTACGGCAAGCTCTCCGGCAGGACCCTTGAAGATATGCAGGCTGGAGCCAGAGTGGAGGTTAATGAGAAAAAACAAAACCCCCTGGACTTTGCCCTGTGGAAAAAGGCCAAAGAAGGCGAGCCTTTCTGGGAGAGCCCCTGGGGAAGAGGACGGCCGGGCTGGCATATAGAATGTTCGGCTATGTCGCTTAAGTATCTAGGCCCGGGATTTGACATTCATGGCGGGGGCGGAGACTTAGTCTTCCCGCACCATGAGAACGAAATTGCTCAGGCCGAGGGATGCCTGGACGGACAAGAATTTGCCAAGTACTGGGTGCATAATGCCTTTATTACCGTTAACCAGGAAAAGATGTCCAAATCACTGGGGAACTTTTTCTTGGTCCGAGAAGTGCTGGAGAAATTCCCCGGCGAAGTCATTCGCTTCTATCTTCTCGGTACCCATTACCGCAGTCCCTTGGATTTTGACCACGATAAACTGGTTATGGCCGCCAAGGGCTTGGAAAGACTGAAAAACAGTGTTCGCCTAGCCAAAGAAGCTCTCGCCAAAGGGCTGCCCACAACTGACCGCCCCCTCGGTTCTTTGCCCCAGGCAGAAGAAGAGTTGCTTAAAGCAGTTTCGGCGGCCAAAGGGGATTTTATTGAGGCTATGGATGACGATTTTAACTCAGCTCAAGCTTATGCGGCTTTGTTCGAAATCGCCAAGAACATCAATACTTATTTAACCGGAGAAAACAATCAGGCCTACGCTTTGACAGAAGCGGTTGCTATCTTGGAAGAGTTGGCCGGGGTTCTTGGCTTTAACCTGGGAGCAGAAAATGAAGCTCAGTCGGAGATGACAGAAAAACTATCTCAGGTAATGGATTTGGTTTTGGAGATCAGAGTCAAGGCTCGCCAGCAAAAAGATTGGGCTACTGCGGATTTGATTCGGGATAAAATGAAGGAAATTGGTATTACGATTGAAGATACTCCTGAAGGGAGTAGATGGTATTTTAAATAAGCAATCAAAGGGAACAACAAGGGAAGAGAACAAATTAACTTATTATCCGCCCGCAAAAATAAATAAGAAATGGCAGGATATTAATATCTTGCTGCTTGCCTATCTGGGAGACGGGGTTTATGAACTTTGGGTAAGACAGCACCTTATAGAACAGGGATTGGCCAAAGTTGATGAGATACACAAAAAAACTATCAATTATGTTCAAGCCAAAACCCAGGCTGCTATCCTGAAAGAACTTATGGCGGATTTGGATGAAACCGAAACCAGCGTTGTCTTAAGAGGACGCAATGCTAAAGGCCATTATCCTCGTAATGTAAGCGTTGTAACTTATCGTCATGCCACTGCTTTTGAAGCCTTGGTTGGCTATTGGTACTTAACGGGCAATTTGGAGCGTATGAATGATATTTTTAGCAGAATTGACGATATTCTGGGGAAATTACCAGCAGGTAATATTGATTCCTAATAGCACTTTTGCTTGATTTTCGTGAAAGGAATTATGCTTAATGAGTAGAGCGGATATTATTTTTATTTCCATGTGCCAAGATATTCTTCAAAATGGAATTTCTTCACAAGGGCAAAAAGTAAGAGCCAAATGGGCTGACGGTACTCCCGCCCATACTATTAAAAAATTCGCAATTGTCAACAGGTATAAGCTTGCGGAGGAATTTCCGATTCTTACTTTGAGAGAAATTAATTGGAAAGCCGCTATTGACGAGTTGCTTTGGATTTGGCAGAAAAAGTCTAACAATATCAAGGACCTTAACAGTCGCATCTGGGACAGTTGGGCTGACGAAGACGGCTCTATCGGCAAGGCCTATGGCTATCAATTGGGTATCAAACATAAGTACCCCGAAGGTGAATTTGATCAGGTGGATCGGGTGCTGTATGATTTGAAGCATAACCCCTACAGCAGGCGAATTATTGCTAATATGTATAATCATGATGATCTGCATGCCATGAATTTGTATCCCTGTGCCTACAGCATGACTTTCAATGTTACCGGCAGAAAACTTAACGCTATCCTCAACCAGCGCTCTCAGGATATATTAGTAGCCAATAACTGGAATGTAATTCAATACTCGGTCCTGGTTTATATGTTGGCCCAGGTAAGCAACCTAGAGGCCGGGGAACTAGTCCATGTCATAGCTGATGCGCATATTTATGACAGGCATATACCGTTAGTAACCGAACTGATACAAAGAAAGCCTTACCCGGCTCCGAAATTAATCATTAATCCGGATAAGAAAGACTTTTATGATTTTAAGGTGGAAGATTTCATTCTGGAGAATTATCAATGCGGAGAACCGGTTAAGAATATTCCTGTGGCTATTTAATAAGAGGTAGGTAAGATTATGAAGATTATTTTATCTGTTGACCGAAATTGGGGCATAGGTTGTCAAGGCCAACTATTACTCAGGATCCCGGAAGATATGAAGTTTTTTAAACAAATGACGGTGGGCAAAGTTGTCGTTATGGGCCGGGGGACCTTTGAATCTCTGCCGGGAAAACAACCTTTAAAGGACAGAACAAATATTGTTCTCAGCAGTAAAATGGCGTCCCGGGACGATGGTTTAATTATCTGCCGTACATTGGAATCATTATTGCAAGAACTTAAGAAGTATAAAGCCGAAGATATATTTGTTATTGGCGGTGAGAAAGTTTTCCACCATCTATTACCTTATTGCCGGGAAGCATATATTACTAAAATCGACAACACCTTTCCGGCAGATAGATTTTTACTGAATTTGGATGAAAGCCAGGATTGGAAATTAGTTTCCCAAAGCGAGTGGAAAATTTATGACGGTACTCAATTCTGCTTTGTTAAATACGAAAGAATTTGAGGTAGACGAAAATGGATGAGAATATTGTCTACGGGCGGAATTCTGTAATCGAACTAATAAAATCCGGCAACCCTGTTCATAAGGTTCTTCTCAGGAGCCAGAAAGAGGGAAGGAATTCTGATATTTTATATTTGCTTAAAGTAAAAGGAATTCCTTACCAATTTGTGGATAATAGTGTTTTGGCTAAATACAGTGCTGGAAAAAACCATCAGGGAGTGCTGGCCTTTACGGCAGCTAAAGAGTATGTAGAACCGGAAGATATTTTAGAATTAGCTTATAATAAAGGTGAAGACCCCCTTATTCTTATGCTGGATGGAGTTGAAGACCCGCATAACCTGGGGGCACTCCTGAGGTCAGCAGAGGCCACCGGAGTACATGGTGTTATAATCCCCAAAAGGAGAAGTGTAGGGCTCACCCCCGCGGTAGCCAGAACATCAGCCGGCGCTGTAGAATATGTTGCTGTGGCCAGGGTAAGCAATTTGGTTCAGACCATTAAATATTTGCAGGGACAAGGCTGTTGGGTAACGGGAGCTGAAGCCGGCGGCAAGGATATATTCCAGACTGATCTAAGAGGGCCGAGAGCGATTGTGATCGGCGGCGAAGATAAGGGACTAAGCAGATTGGTCAGAGAAAGCTGCGATGAAATTATTTCCTTGCCCATGTTAGGAAAGATATCTTCTTTAAATGCAAGTGTTGCTGGCTCTATTATCCTTTATGAGCTAATAAGGCAGAGGAAACAAGGTTTGGCCGACATTTACCGCGAATCTTCGTCTTGACGCTATTTGAACACTTCAGTTATAATTATGTATGATTTGACAGAGATTCACGCGGCGCCACCGTTTCCTTCGTGGATTGGTTTCGGGAGGGATGGATTTGACTTTTATTCTCCAATCGGAGATGCCGGATGATTTTGAGGCAAATGATACCATAGTTGATGAAGAATTGGTTGAACTGGCTAAAAATGGTGACGCTGTAGCTCAAGAGTATTTAATTAATAAATATAAAAACTTTGTAAGAGCGAAAGCAAGATCATATTTTTTGATTGGTGCAGATCGGGAAGATATTATCCAAGAGGGAATGATTGGCCTATATAAAGCCATTCGTGATTTCCGAGGGGACAAGCTCTCTTCATTTCGAGCTTTTGCCGAGCTATGCATTACCAGGCAGATAATTACGGCTATAAAAACCGCAACCCGGCAAAAACATATACCGCTTAATTCTTATGTATCTCTTAATAAACCTATCTATGATGAGGATTCAGACCGAACTTTGTTAGATATAATTTCCGGGACGAAGATCACAGATCCTGAAGAACTTATTATCAGCAGAGAAGAATTCGATGATATTGAAGAAAAAATGGGCGAGATACTTAGCTCTCTGGAATGGGA
The DNA here is from genome assembly GCA_012520405.1 of Peptococcaceae bacterium. Classification (GTDB taxonomy): domain Bacteria; phylum Bacillota; class Desulfitobacteriia; order Desulfitobacteriales; family Syntrophobotulaceae; genus JAAYMU01. The sequence goes on along the minus strand of JAAYOJ010000027.1, from coordinate 327 downwards.
GGTACTAATGGCTTACCTGGAGGGTAAGTCCTATCAGGAGATTGCGGTTGATCTGCGTAGGCACGTTAAATCAATTGACAATGCTCTCCAGAGAGTAAAAAGAAAACTGGAAAGATATCTTGAACATAGAGTACCCTGATTATCCTTTGTAAACTGAAAAACCCTGTCATTATATTCCAACCAAAAAACTTTGTTTTTCAGTGTCAATAATCAGCAAAAATGTCACCCCTAAAGCAATATAACTAGTCAGCAGAAATGTCATCCCCCCTTGAAGGATTCGGAGCAAGGAAACCGTCCCTCGCCGGGTGGCAGAAGGCCATTTGTAAT
>JAAYOJ010000045.1 GCA_012520405.1 Peptococcaceae bacterium | reverse complement strand
GCTTCCGCCAGCAGGAACAGATGATTAATTTTCAAGTCACTCGTTACGTCCAGTTCGGATGGATAGTCCGGAGCCGTGGCTGTATCTACCGGGGTAGCCCCGAGTGTAATCAGCGCTACACCGGTACGGGCCTGGGCTTCCACGAAATCGATATAAGCTTGGGTAGCTTCCCCATTGCAATTGGTAAGGTCACTTACCAGGGGAGAGAACTCTATGCGATTTTTCAAAGTGGTATGACCGACCTTGATGGGTGAGAATACATGTTCATAGTGATTAAATGGTACTTTCATAAAGCCTTGCTCCTTTCGTAGCGTAGTCAGCCCAGACAGAGAAGCCCGCCGTCATGGACGATAATAGTGCCGGTGATATGACAGCCGGCGGGAGAAGCCAAGAATACACAAAGAGCACCGATTTCCAGAGGCTCACCGAAGCGGTGCATGGGCATGCGTTCTTCAATTTTGGTGAAGGCATCAGGAGGAAGTTGTTTATCCAGATCGGAATGGGTTGGGCCTGGTGCTATGGCGTTAACCCGGATACCGTAGTCACCGAATTCAATCGCTAAGGACCGCGTTAAGTTGTCCAGGGCCGCTTTGCAGGCGTGGTAGGTAATATTGGGATGGGTTTTGGTTCCGGCTACAGACTGGCCGCCGATAGACGAGATATTAATAATGCTGCCGCCCCTTCCTCCTTCTATTATTCTGGGGGCAAAAGTATAGGTCACATTGGCCGGGCCATGGAAATCCGTTGCTGCTACCTGACGCCATTGACTGAGATCTTCATCCTCCAGAAAACGGACTGAGGCGGCGATAGCGGCGTTATTGACCAGAACATCAATTTTAGTGAATACCTCAAATACTTTTTGGGCAGCATTTTTAACGCTCTCAAGGTCGGCAATGTCTGCTTGGAAGGCATATGCTTTTATGCCGTAAACCGTTAACTTTTGGGCGGCTGCCTTGCCGCTTTCAATATTGCGGCAGAGTATAGCCACGTTAGCCCCACCCTGGGCAAAGGCCGAGGCAATACCAAACCCGATCCCGCGGTTGCCTCCGGTAATAACAACATTTTGTCCTTTTACGGAAAAAGCACCTTCCAAAGTGGTGATAGGAGATGTCTTGATGACCATATTGCTCCTCCTTCCAGTCAAAAAATAAATAATCCAATAGCGAATTGTTGTTTCTTTATCGGCAAAATCAAAAACGACCTAAACTTAGGGCTATATCATGAGCTGTACCGGTAGCGGCAGTAATGTTTTGGGGAGTGATACAGTCCCCGATCAGGTGAAACTCCGGAGCGCAGAATCTAAGGGCCAGGGCTTCATCTTGCAGCGGTTTCTGGCCAACTGCATAGATCACACTGTTTACTTCCAGAAATTCTTCTTTGTTTTCCGCTTCCCAGAGAATGCCCTGAGGGGAAATTTCCTTCACTTTGGAATTGAATTTGATGTCGATTTGGTGTTTTTTTAGTTCCACCTCTAAACTTCTGGCATGAAGTATATTGCCGCCATCGCTGATTTTATCTGTTAGCTCCACAACAGAGACAACCTTACCCAACATAGTCAGATAAATAGCTAATTCCAAGCCCACGAAACCGGCACCGATGATAACAGCTTTTTTACCGACTTTTTGCGGATATAGATAGGCTTCTTCAGCTCCCAGGACATTAGGCTCGTCGATGCCCGGAATATCCGGTTTTACAGGTCTAGACCCCAGGGCGGCAATAATGACATCCGGTTTGAGGATAGAGGCTATTTCCGGAGTAACTTCGGTATTAAGATGTAGATCAATACTGGATTTGGCAATGGCCCGAGCTTGAGAATCTAGATACATAGCCAATTTTTTCTTAAAAGGCACATCTTTTTCACAGCGGATAGCGCCTCCCAGTACGTCGTTTTTTTCACAGAGCATGACCTGATGGCCGCGTTCGGAGCAGCTCAAAGCCGCCTGCATGCCACCAATACCGCCGCCTACGACAAGTACCTTTTTCCGGGTCTTAGCCAGTCTCAGCTCATACTTGGCCTCGTGTTCCCGGCCGCTTTCCGGATTGACCGCGCAATATTTAACCCCATATTTCATTTGTGTAGAGAAACAGTGCAGGCAGCGCATACACCATTTGATATCATCCTCGCGCCCGGCTCGTATTTTATTGGGCAGATCGGGATCGGCAATTAGGCTTCGGGCTATTTAGACGACATCCGCTTTCCCGGAGGCGATAATTTCTTCCAGCATTTCCGGTTCACCCAGGGCTCCGATTGCTGCGATAGGAGTTTTGACGTGTTTTTTTATTTCTGCGGCATATTTTACATTGCAGCCGTCACCTAAAAACATACTTGGAGTCATAACAGAAAATGCTTCTTGGACCTCGTGGCTTCCTACCGAAGCATTTATCAGATCCACGTATTCCTCTAACTGTTTAGCAAAGGCAATACCTTCTTCAATGTCGTATCCGCCGTCGTAGCCTTCACTGGTGCTGATTCGAATCTCAATTGGAAAATTGGGACCTACGGCTTTACGTACTGCCTCGCAGACGGCTACGGCAAATCGGGCGCGGTTTTCGATGGCTGGCCCGCCCCATTTGTCTTTCCGTCTATTGAGCTGGGGCGAAAGGAACTGTTGTAACAACCAGCCGTGCCCCGCATGAATTAGAATCATGCCAAAACCGTAATTTTTGGCGGCAGCGGCAGCGGCTGCATACTTTTCAATGGTCCGTTCAATAATCTCCTCCGGCATTTCTCGGATAATTCTGCCGTCCAATTCCAATTCTATGGGGCCGTAAGCCACTCCCCTGGAAGTAGCGCCGAATACGGACAGATCACGGTTGGCGTACATACCCGCATGTTGCAGTTCGGCAGTGGGCACGGCCCCGTATCTGCTTATGGCCTTGGCTATTTTCTCCAGAGGCATCAGGGATTGAGGATTATCAATGCATATATGGTTGAGACTGCCCCGGCCGAATTCCGTGTCCACAACCAATTCCCCGGTAGCAACGGAAGCTGCCCCGCCTAAGGCTTTCCTGCCGTAGTAATCTCCTGCTTCCAGCGGCCAGACACTGTCATAGGTCATGTTGCGATATCCGGTGGGAGCGGCAAATATCCGGTTGCGGAACAAGGTACCGCGGAGTTTTAAGGGTTCAAACAGATGTGGGTACTTAAATCTATTCATCATCTTTCCTCCATTGTTCTTTGACCTTGATAATTTTCACATAAGGATTACATCAGCAAGCTCGGCAGCCAGGTGGCAATGCCGGGGAAGATGCCCATAAGCAGAGCCATGGCCAAATAGGCGAAGATAAATGGAATGGACCCCTTGAACACTTGCTGTAAGGTGACCCCACTGGCGCCGGACACGATATAGCAGGAGACTCCGACAGGAGGGGTAATACCACCCAAACCGACCATGACCACGATGAATATACCGAACCATACGGGATCAAATCCGGCAGCCTGGGCAACGGGAAGGAATATGGGAGTAGTAATCAGAATCAAAGCCACACCGTCAATGAAACATCCCAGGACGAGATAAATAAGCGCCAGGGTCATAATGACCGCTACGGATGGAATCTGAAGATTTTCGACCAAAAAACGCAGGGAGTCCGGAATTCTGGAAAGGGTGAAAAACTTGCCAAAACAGTTGGCTCCGGCCAGCAAGGCATAGATCATACCCGACATAACCATGGTATTGATAAAAGATTTCTTTAAAATATCGAAACTAAAACGCTTAAAAAGAATGGAAACCACTAACATTCCGGCAAAACCTACCGCTCCGGCTTCCGTAGGGGTAAACCAGCCGGCGAACATACCGCCCATGGCCAGCGCAAATACCAGAATAATTTCAATGAACCCGCCTTTCCGGATGGCCCGGAATCTCTCTTTAAGAGAAGCTTTAAGTTCCGTTTGGGGAGCGATATTGGGATTAACCAAGCACCAGATTTTAATGGTAGCAATAAACAACAACATAAGAACGATGCCGGAGGTGATACCGGCTATAAGGAGCTTGCCAATAGATTCCTCGGCCGCGATACCATAAGTAATAAGGTGTAGGCTCGGCGGGATGAGGCTGGCCAGGCATGCGCCGGATGCGATGCTGCCTGTAGAGAGCATATCGTTGTACTGGTATCTTTTCATTTGGGGATACGCGATACGGGACATCATAGCCCCGGTAGCGGCGGTAGATCCGCAGATGGCTCCAAAAATAGCACACACAACCTGGGTAGAATTGGCCAGGCCGGCCTTGCGGTGGCCGGTCAGCTTTTGGAAGCAGTCGAAAAGGTCTCCTCCGATTCTCGACTCGGTGGCCAGTTCACCCATCAGAATAAACATGGGAGCTACGCTTAAGGTATAGCTGGTAAAGCTTCCAAACACACTGTCACCCAAAAGCGTTATGGCAGACATGGGCGTTCTAAGTAAAAACATGCTGCCGACTACCCCGCAAACCATCATGGAAATCGTTACGGGGACGCCTTTAAATATAATAATCAGAAACACAACGATAATGATGATACCGATCAATAAATTGAAAGACATAAATTCTGCTCTCCTTTCAATTATTTGGGAACAGATTTTTCAGGCCCTTGTTTGCCTCGGATTACCGTAACCATGGTGACACAGAACTGGTAGAAAAAAATGAGCGCACCGACGAGGAAACACACGGCCATGATAATGTAAATAAATTCGAAAGGTAGTCGGAAAGTTTCTGTCACTTTGCCGCTTGCCAGGGCTTCAGGTACGTTATTGGCGTAAATAACGGCTAAAGCCCCAAAGGCGATGGTACCGAGCAATTTGCCCAAAGCCACAAAGGCAGCTCGTAGTCTCATCGGATATTTGTCAATGAGTAGGGTCACAGAGATATGGCGTTCTTCATAGCCGGAGCGGCACATAACAATTCCGGCGCAAAACATGACCCCATACTGGATAATTTCAACGGTTCCTTTAATTGGCATGTGGAAAAATGTACGACCGATAATATTAGCGAGGACGATGAGGACGATAATAGCGAACAAAGAGGCACTAACGATGGTGAAGATAGAGGTGACTTTGTCAATTACTTTATTTACCATAAGAACCTCCCTTTCATTCTGCTCCGCAAAAGGCCCGTATTAAACGGGCCATTTTGCATTGGCAGAGCCTGCTTATATATTGGAAAAGGAAAAGAGAAAATGAAAATGAATTATTCTATAGCACGGCCTTTCAGCCATTCCAAGGCAGCGGTTCCTTCCAACCCTTTGCTGTTAAGTTCTTCGGCTTTTTCTTCCAACAAAGGAATGGCCGCATCAACGAAGCCTTGTACGTCTTCAAGTTCTACAAATTGAAAATTGGGATTGCTTTTTTTGATGTTGTTCATGGTATCTGCCTCAGCAGCTTTGACAAAATCGATACCGATGAGGGGCATTTCTTCGCAGACTTCATCGATTACCTGCTGCAGGTCAGCGGGCATAGAATCGTAAAGCGGCCTGCTCATGGCTATTACCTGATCTCCACCGCACATGGTGAGCGGTGTATAATAATCGGCTACTTCCTGCAATTTAAAGGCATAAATCCCGCTGACGGTGGTGTGAGCCCCTTTGATTACGGATAGCTTGAGGCTTTCATAAATATCGCCCATGGGGATAAATGTAGGGCTGGCCCCCATGGCGCTCCACCAGGGAATAAAATTGGGAGAGGACCGCAGGCTCATACCCTTTAGGTCGGATACTTTGGTTATGGGTTTGTCGGCGGAGAGGATCCCGAAAGCACCGCTGCTGAATCTGGCTATAACGACAAAGTCCTCCAGCCCTTTTTCGGGGAAGGCTTTGGCATATTCCAGAGTGGTGAGGGTAAAGGCTTCCGCATCGCCAAGATTGATGCCGGGTGTGCCCAAGAGTTCCGTGTAAGGATATTGCCCCGGATTCATGGTTAAAATGTCAACTCCCATGTCCACTGTTCCGTTTTTAATGCTTTGCAGAACTTCCCCCTGTTTGGCCAAAGAGCTGCTGTAATAGATTTCCAAGGTTAGCCTGCCGCCGGATTTTTCCTGCAGCTTTTGCTGAAGCGGTTGAATCACCATCTCGTCATAGAGACTTCCGGCAGGATCGTTAGCCGAAAATTTTAGGACATAGGATTCTTCGGATTCCCCTCCCGGAGCGGATGTTTGTTCCCCACCGCCACAGGCACTTAGAGACAGTACCAGCACAAAAACCAGGGCCAGACATAAAATTTTTTTCCCTTTTTTCATAAATAATTTCCCTCCACTACTTTTAATTTCGATCAGCCTTTTCCGTCAATATTTTTTCTGGTGCTAAGTAATATGTGTACAAAGTAATATGTATGCCCGAAAAATTTGAGATCTCGTGATAATCGTACAATAAAAGTAGATGATATTAAAATCTAACTTTACCCATTAATTTACATAACAGAAATTAATTTCCTCAAAGTAAATAATTATTTTACTATTTAGGGAAAGAAAAGCACCGGAAACAGCGTTCCGGTGCTGAATTATATTCTTTATATTCTGCCAATATTTCGTGCTGTAAAATAAGCCGCCGTTGTAGCTTGAAGAATATTGTTGGGTAACAAGCAGTCCCCAAGTTGATGGAATTCAGGTGCACAGTGCCTAATTTTTTCACAATCTTCCCACAAGGGTTTCTGCCCTAGGGCATAAATTACTGTATCAGCTCTGAAATGTAGCTGACCGGCATTATTTTCAGCGGTTACTCCGCTCTCATCGATTTTTACAGCCTTTGTGCCAAGAGCCAGCCGTATATGGAAACGGTCTAATTGGATAGCCAGGGCATTGGCCTGGACCATATTGCCACCGTCGTTAAGGGTTGGCAGCATTTCCATAATGGTAACTTCTCGCTTCCTACCGGCAAGATAGATTGCGAGCTCAGTTCCCACAAGGCCACCGCCAAGTATTATTACTTTCCTGCCTGTAAGATCAGGATTTTTGTAGACTTCTTCCGCCCCATACACATTCTTTCCTTCTATTCCGGGAATTGGTGGTTTTAAGGGACGGGCTCCTATGGCAGCAATTATTACATCCGGAGCGAGTTCTAGTGCCAGCTTTTCGGTAAGTTCGGTATTCAGTCTGACTTCAATACCGGCATTGTATACGCGCTGAGCCTGGCGTCTGAGATATTGGGCTAGACGGGATTTGAAAGGCACTTGTCTCTCACAATTCAATATCCCGCCCAACTCCCCGCTTTTTTCGCAGAGAATTACAGTATGTCCTCTTTCAGCAGCTGTAAGCGCGGCTTGCATACCTGCGATTCCCCCACCGGCAACTAAAACTTTTTTCTTTTTGACAGGGGGTAAGGCATATTGAAAATCCAATTCATGCCCGATTTCCGGATTAATGGCACAGGCTCTTTTGCGGGTTCTTGTACTATGAGCGAGGCAGGAAAAACAGCGCAGACAATAGTTAATATCCTCTTCTAAATCCATACGCGCTTTGTGCGGAAAATCAGGATCAGCGAGCAAACCCCTTCCCATTTGAACTATATCGGCTTGACCTGAAGCGATAATTTCTTCCATTAAAGCCGGATCGATTAAGGCGCCAACCGTAGCCACCGGTGTTTTTACATGTTTTTTAACTTCTGCTGCATAACGTACATTACAGCCTTCCTCATGGAACATACTCGGGAAGGTGATCATCGAAGCATAAGGAGATTCATGGTGACCGGCCGAAACGTGGATCAAATCAACTTTTCCGTCTAACATCTCTGCAATCCGAATACCCTCGTCGATATCGTAACCGTCCGGTGTGGCTTCTGCGCCACTGATCCTGAATTCAATAGGAAAACTTGGGCCAACGGCTTTTCTGACGGCTTCCACAACCGCCAAGGGTAGACGCAGACGATTTTCCAGACTGCCTCCCCATTTGTCTTTTCTGGTATTGAGACGGGGCGATAAAAATTGGGCAAGTCCCCACCCGTGGCCGGCATGGATCATAATCATGCCAAATCCGCATTGTTTGGCAAACCTGGCTGCGTTACCAAAAGAATTGATTAAGGCCAGGATTTGTTCCTCTGACATTTCCTGAATATGGCGAAAGCCATCCTCTGAAACGGGGACCTCGTGACCATCATTATTGATTCTATGATCATCTGGTATTTTCATGGCCACAGGCCCAAGCAGCGGTCGGCCCTGTTCGTAGACCAAATGAGAGAATATGCCCCCATGTTGCAACTCAACCGAAGCTACGGCACCATGTCTAGTGATAGCCTTAGCCAGGGAAGACAATTGCGGCAGGGCAAGTGGATTGTCCATACCTATTTGATAGGAAGTAATTTGGCCTGTCTTTGTGTCTACGATACAATCGCCGATGGTCACTGCTGCAGCTCCCCCGATAGCTTTTCGCTCATAAAAAGCAATCCCGGCAGGGGTCGGAACTCCGTTGTTCACATCCAGGCATCCGGTGGGGGATGCAAATATCCTGTTACGGAATATTGTGTTCCCCAATCGGATGGCTTGAAACAAATGCGGATATTTTAATCTGCTCATCATGATTCCTCCCGCCCTTGTAATAATTACTTTCATCTTACAACAAAAACGATTTGCTTCAAATTTCAAACTATGATATTAATTTACATGATGGAAAGCTATGGCTACTGCTTTGTTTCTGTCTGTTTTAAGTAATCAGCGATACTTTTCTTTAGCTTGAGCAGCATTTTTTTGCTGTTATTTTTAGAGCATACAAAATAAACGTTAGTATAAGATTCCCAATCCGTGACTCTGATGAATTTAATACCCTCAAACTGCGCTGGTATGTTAGTTGTTGTAACTGCAATCGGCATTTTAGTGGCGAGCTTTAATATTGCAGTGTCATGGGCACCAAAATAAGCGGTTTTTAAATTGAAACCACTTTTTTGGGCCAGTCGCTTAAAGGATTCAATCGCTTTGGAATCTTTGTCATCTGTAGACATCGGAAAGGCAAAGGCAAAGCTGAAGTCTTTGAAAACTGCAAATTCCGCTTCCTTTTCTATACCTTGTAAATACTTATCGGATATGCCCAGGTAAATATCTTTCTCAGAGGTCAAAAACGTAATTTCGATATCCGGATAACCGTCCAGGTCATGCAAAAAGTCTTTAATGTTTGTATTTTCAGGCACGGAAATAAAAAAAGCGTCCAACCTTCCGGCTTGAAAAAGCTTGAGTAAATCTTTGGAACTCATTTTTACTTGTTCCATATCAGCTTTGGAGTTCTCAAGCAAAAAAGAAGCTAAGATTTCTCTTTCCACTAAGTTACCAAGCCTGGATTGTGAGCCCACGCGTAAAACATTGTCAAAGGCGCCTTTAACTTGCTTGGTCAGTTCCATCATGTGCTTATAGTGAATATTGATGCGATGAAAATCCTCGATCAAGAGCTGTCCTTCTGGGGTAAGGGCCAGCTTGCAGGATTTATTTCCTCGGACGAAGAGCTTAATTCCTAATTCTTCTTCGACTTTGGATACGTATTTGGAAATCACCGAGGGGGAATATGAAAGGCTGTAAGCTGCATCCGCAAAGCTTTGATGATTCACAATTTCGCTTATTACTTCAATTTCCCGAATATTCATGTCGCTAACCTCCATTTCAAAATAACGAAAGAGGATGACATTTTATGAAGCTGTCATAATCAAGGTAATATGTATCTAACATGACTTGTACTTGAATTCTATAAGAATAAGCAAGTATTTTCAATATATTCCACAAAATGTAACAATGTGTTTTGAGTAAAATTTTAAAATATATAGATAGGAGAAACACTATGGCCCTACAAGACGTAAAAAGATATTTCCAGGAAAAAGGCCTGGATTATGAAGTTTTAGAATTTGAAACGAGTACAGCTACGGTAGAACTGGCCGCCCAAGCTGTAGGGGTTGAACCGGGTATGATAGCCAAAACTATGTCGTTTAAACTCAAAAACAATGAAAATATTCTTGTCCTGACCGCAGGCGATAAGCGGGTTGACAATAAGAAATTCAAAGCTGCCTTTCAATCTAAAGGTAAGATGCTTGATCATGACGAAGTTATGGAGATAACCGGGCATCCGGTAGGGGGAGTCTGCCCTTTTGGCCTAAAGAACAATATTCCGGTTTATTTGGATATCTCATTAAAGAAATACCAATATGTTTATCCGGCTGCCGGGTCCCCTAACTCGGCAGTGAAATTAACACCAGCGGAACTATCTAATATCACCCAGGGAAAATGGGTAGATGTCTGTAATAATTAATAAAGAAAATACAATAATAACTTTAAGATCTGCAAACTAGAGCAGATAGCAGGAAAAAGATGACAGGGAAAGAAGTATAATAGCAAGTAGTCAGGAACCAGGAACTTGTAGCCTGAAGTTTGGGACCTGGGGATAGGGGTCGACATTGGTGTCAAAGGGGGTTGAGTTCTGTGAGTCTTGTGTACATTGGCTATGTGCCTCATCCGGCTATTTTGGTGCCTGATGTAGGACGAGGAGAAGAAAGGGCCAGTCAAAAAACAATAAAGGGTTTTCAAAAGCTTGCTCAGGAAATAGTAAAAATGGATGTCAAAACAGTCCTGATAGTCTCGCCACATACCGTGCTTACGCGTCAAGGAATGACTTTATTGCAAGGAAACAATTTAACCGGAAGTTTAAGAAATTTTGGGGCGGGTCATATAAGATTTAGTTATGAGACCGACCTTAATGTTATGAAGGCTATTAAAGAACAAATAGTCGATATCGAAGACATGGAAAACGAATTAGACCATGGTGTAATGGTGCCGCTTTATTTTCTGCGCGAGGCCGGTTGGGATGGTAAAATCGTAGTTCTCGGTATGCCGCTTAATAATGCCGAGGAGTATGGAAAAAGAGTTGGGCAAATTCTTAATGACTCCAGTGATCGCTGTGCAATACTTGCCAGTGGGGATTTATCCCACAGACTAAAAGAGGACGGCCCTTATGGTTTGCATCCTTCAGGGCCTAAATTCGATAATTTGATAGTCAAGGGTTTACAAAAGGATACAGCCATGATTCGCACCATTCCCTCCGCATTACGGGAAGAGGCCGGTCAATGCGGATATAATTCTTTATTATTTGCCTTAGGAGCTAGAGAGGGATCAATCAAGGTCTTTTCTTACGAAGGTCCATTTGGAGTTGGGTATCTGGTGGCGGAGATTTACCGCTCTTCACCGATTGCCGGTTTTGCCAGGGAATGCTTAACCTATCATTTGACAGCTCAAGCCTTTGATAAACTGGTTATTCCCGGCGATCCCTTGTTAAAAGAAAAGAAAAGCTGTTTTGTCACTTTGAAAAAAGATGGGGAATTAAGAGGCTGTATCGGTACGGTTCAACCGGTAAGGGAGAACCTGGCTTCAGAAATAAAACATAACGCCATTGCGGCCGGTACTCAGGATCCTCGTTTTTGGCCGGTTGAAGCTAATGAATTGCCGCTAATAACATTTTCAGTCGATGTCCTTGGAGACTTGGAAAAAATCAGTAGCTATGACATGCTTGATCCCCAAAAGTATGGGGTAGTAGTGCGCCGAGGCGGGAGAGTAGGCTTGTTGCTTCCTCGCCTGGAGGGCGTCAACACTGTTGACGAACAAGTCCGTATTGCCAAACAGAAAGCCGGGATTGCACCTGATGAAGAGGTTGAACTATGGCGCTTTGAAGTTCAAAGGTACTTTGAATAAAGAAACAAGAGGTTTCCTTATGACGCAAGCAATAGAATGTAATCTTTGCCCGCATCACTGTAAAATTAAAGAAGGGGGAACGGGAATTTGCCAAACCAGAACTCTTATAAACGGCCAGATTGTTTCCCGTACCTACGGCGAAGTTGCAGCCTTGCACTTGGATCCTATTGAGAAGAAGCCTTTGTACCATTTTTATCCGGGCACAAGCATTCTTTCCGTGGGAGGATTCGGCTGTAATTTAAACTGTTTTTTTTGCCAAAATCATGATATTTCCCAGCAATATCAAAAGGGGCAAAGAGTAACACCTGAGCAGTTGGCTGAGATGGCGCAGCACAATCAATCCTTGGGTATTTGTTTCACCTATTCCGAGCCGCTAATCTGGTTCGAAATGGTTGCCGAAACTGCTTCCTTGGTAAAAAAACAAGGAGGAAAAGTAGTTTTGGTCAGTAATGGGATTATAGAGGAAAAATATTTGGACTCTCTCATACCCTTATTGGATGCTGTCAATATAGATATCAAGGCCTTTAACGAGGAGTTTTACCGTCGTTATACCGGGGGAAAACTGGGATGGGTTTTAAATACGGTGGAAAGAATGGCTCGTAGAGGACATCTCGAGATTACTACCCTAGTGATTCCAACTTTAAACGACAGTCCTTCCGAAATCAAAGCCCTGGCCCAATGGCTCTCCAATTTGAATACCCCGCTGGCTTGGCATTTGAGCAGGTATTTTCCCCGCTACAAAAGTAACATTCCAACCACGGATGAGAATAAGTTAAAGAAACTCTGGGAATTGGCCAAGGAATATTTGCCCTATGTTTATCTTGGCAATATGAGAGGGGGCGATAAAACTTATTGCCCCCAATGCGGAGCAGAGGTTATTTCCAGGGATTATGTAATAAAGGTTAAGACCCGGGCTGGAAAATGTCCTGTTTGCGGCTATGAAATCTGGGGATTAGGGCTACAATAGTCTCCTGCCCCGTTCCAACATGTTGGAACGGAGCGGAGGCTTTAAGTTAAGGGCGGTTTACTCATTGGTTAAATACATCTAATAATATTGATGGCATTCCAAAGATTAACCTTAGAATTATTATCACAATAGCTAAAGGAAGCCAGATTAGAAATAACGGCATTGCGAAATGCCAACGAAGAGGAAGAACAGGGAAAAAAGTCATAGTCATCCCAACCATCTCCTATTCTAATATTGCCCTTATAGTATGTAATATATAATATGTAGACAACTTCTAGTTTGTCCAAAGCTAAAGGACAATCCGGCATGTCAATTGTTTTAAATAAAAATGCGCGATATATTCGCGCAATCTTAGCGTTCTCGCTTTTTTAGACAAGTGGAGATATAATATAGAGAAAGTTTTAAGACATATTGTTTGGAGGATTGCCTCTTGTCTAGTTCCAAACGTTATCGCTCCTTTAACCATCACTTGCGGGAAATATTCGGAGAAAAAGTAATAAAAGTTGCTCTTGATGCCGGTTTAAGTTGCCCTAACAGGGATGGTTTCCTAAGCTATGGCGGATGTATCTTCTGTAGTGAGAAAGGTTCGGGAGACTTTGCGGGCAACAGGAGTTTTTCTATAAAAGATCAATTTCATGAAGTCCGGCAAAGAACTATTAAAAAGTGGCCGAAAGCAAAATATATCGGGTATTTTCAATCTTTCAGCGGCACATATGGTCCACCGCAGCAGTTGAAAACTATATATGAAGAGGCTTTAAAACAAAAAGACGTGGTTGGGATCTCCATTTCCACCAGGCCGGATTGTTTAGCGCCTGAAATTTTGGATATTTTAGACGAACTCAATAGAAAAACTTATCTTTGGGTGGAGCTAGGCGTTCAATCAGTACATGAGCACTCTCTTGTCTGGATGAACAGGGGGCATGATTTTCCTTGTTTTATCCGGGCCTTGGAGGAGCTTAGAAAGAGAAATATTCGGGTATGTGCGCACATTATTCTCGGGCTGCCTTGCGAAAACAGGTCGGAAATGATGGAAACAGCACTTACCATGGCTAGGCTGCCCATTCAGGGTATAAAAATCCATTCCTTGCATATCCTGGCCGGAACACCCCTGGCCGAGATATACCGGCAGAAAGATTTACAGCTTCTCAGCATGCAAGAATATATAGATCTGGTGGTTGATATCCTGGAAATATTACCCCAGGATTTGGTTATTCATAGACTCATGGGTGACGGGCCTTCTCATCTTGTTCTGGAACCGCAGTGGACACGCCGTAAATGGGAAGTATTAAACGGCATAGATTATGAATTAGAGAGAAGAGACAGTTATCAGGGGAGATTATTCCAAAATGTATAGCCTTTAAGGCCTAAAGCCTTAATGAATATTTTCGTAGGCAATAATTTTACCTTCCCAGGTTCTAAGCACAGCTTGTTGCTCGTCCAAGGAGATAAGGTACTGGGGCAGAATCGGGGTTTTGCCTCCGCCTTTGGGGGCGTTAATGATATAAGTGGGTACTGCTAAACCTGATGTGTAGCCGCGGAGATTTTCCATAACCTTTAACCCGTCTTGAATAGTCGGAATAAAATGCCGTGTTCCTTTCACATTTTTTGCGTGAAAGATATAATAGGGTCGAACCCGGATTTTTAACAATTCTTGGTTCATTTTTTTCATGACATCAGGGTCATTGTTTATTCCTTTTAACAGTACTGCCTGGTTTCCTAAAACAACTCCGGCCGAGATAAGTTTATCCGCAGCCTTTTTGGCTTCTTGAGTTACTTCCTTAGGATGATTAAATTGAGTATTGATATAGATGGGCGGGTATTTAGCCAGTATTTTTAGCAGGCTATCAGTGACTCTCATCGGCAGGGTTACAGGAACCCTGGTGCCTAAGCGCTTAATCTCTACGTGAGGAATTTTATGAAGTTCCCCTAGAATCCAGTCCAGCATATTGTCGCTTAAAAGAAGAGCATCTCCGCCGGTAATAAGAACATCCCGGATTTCAGGGTTGGCTTTGATGTAGTCAAGGGCTGACATTAAACATCTCTTTTTTTGGTGCTGATCGATTTCGCCGATATTTCTTCTTCGTTGACAGTGCCGACAATACATGGCACATTTGTTGGTTACATTTATTATAAGCCGGTCGGGATAGCGCCTGGTGATTCCGGGAGCAGGCGAAGTCAAGGCTTCACCCATAGGATCTTCTTCGCCATACTCATCATATAACTCATCTATTTTTGGGATACCTTGAAGAAGAATCGGGTCCTCAAGGTTTTGAAAATCCATTAAACTAAGATAATAAGGTGATACAGCCCAGCGATATATTTTGCCTACTTCCTCGATCTCCTGTTGAAGCTTTTCAGGAAGAGGGAAAATCGAGTTGAGACAATTAACGCTGGTAATCCTATTCTTGATTTGCCAGCGCCAGTTTTCCCAATCTTTTTCTGTGGCGTTTAAATAACGGAGGATTCTTTCTTTTTGAAACGAATAGAATTCAGTTAACTCTAAACCGGTTGGGATATTTTTAGATTTTTGCAAATATGGTTCTATTTTTCTTTTTAATTCTTCTGCTCGGAATTGAGAGCGGGTCTGGTTCTGGAAATCAAATTTGCCTTGTAACAATTCTATCGCCATATTCAAAACCTCCTTTTAAATCAGTGATAGTACTAGAAAGATAATTTTACTGGAAGTATTTGGATAAGGAAAAAGAAAACAAAAGCAATATAAAAAAATACTGCCAACCAATAATATCACGGTGAGTTGTCGGTGTCAACGGTTGTGTTTAGCGGATATTGTCAAAAGTCTAAATAATGATTATACTTGGTCTATTGAATCCTATGGATGTGTTTTAAAGTTACTATATAAGAAAGCAAGGGATTTGATTTGGAACAAGCGAGATATCAGGAAATTGCCAATCAGATAGCATATGCTATTGTTATCGGTGAATATAATGAAGGGGACAAGATCCACGGCAGGTCTACCTTGGCGGGGCGTTTTAACGTTTCTCCGGAAACAATTCGCCGGGCAATTGCTATTCTCCAAAGTGAAGGAGTTGTAGGGGTTAGACAGGGGATTGGTATTACAGTTAATTCCAAAAGCCAGGCCGAGAAGTTCCTAAGATCTTATGATCAAAAGGGCGAAGTTCAAACTTTAGTGGAGGAACTTAGGTCTTTGATGGAAAAAAGGCGAAATATAGACCGGCAAATAGATAAAATTCTCAGTAGGGTGGCAAATTACGCCGATCGCTATATTACTCGCTGGAATGATGTGGCTGAGTTTCAGGTCAAATCTAAATCCCCGGCTGTGGGACGAACTCTGCGTGACCTTAGGATCAGGGAAACAACAGGAGCCACTGTAGTTGCAGTGGTTAGAAACGGCAATGAATACTTTTCCCCCCACGCTGACTATATGTTGCGTGAAGGGGATGTGCTTTTGGTCGTAAGTCCGGAAGACGGCATAAATAAATTTGAATCTATGCTAACGTGAGGAGAACCGTCATGTATCCGGGAATTGATATTATTGAAATCTCAAGATTTGCCCAGGCTTGTAAAAGGCAACCCCGACTGCTCGCCAGGCTGTTTACTGCCGGTGAGCTTAGGGCTATCAGCGGAGAAAACTATTCTTCCTGGGCAGCCAGATTTGCCGGCAAGGAGGCAGTGCTCAAGGCTTTAGGAACCGGCTTAAGAGGGCTGAGTTGGCATGATATTGAGATCCTTAATAATGATTGGGGGGAACCAATCGTTTACTTAAGTGAGCGAGCCCAAAAAATCGCTGCTAAAAGAGGCGGCAAATCGGTAAAAATAAGTCTTTCTCATAGTAAAGATAATGCAATTGCGATCGCTGTTCTTGAATAACAAAAATGGTGCTAAGTCAGAATTCAGGGAGCAGCTAAAAGCAGGCCTTAAATGTACTGTTTGAGGGGGGATTGCCAGATGCGGGTTGTCAGTGCAGGACAAATGCGCAGTATTGACGCCAATGCTATTAATAGCTTCGGAATACCAGGGATTGTACTTATGGAAAATGCTGCTTTAGCCGTAGTCAGAGAAATAAATAATTACTTGGCGGGGCAAGGCAAGCAATCCTTGCGAGGTCTTAAAGCGGTAATCCTGGTGGGCAAAGGAAATAACGGCGGAGATGGTCTGGCTGTGGCTAGGCATTTGAGTATCCTGGGTATGGAGGTAACAGTATTCTTATTTGCCAATCCCAGTGAGTTAAGCGGGGATGCCAAACTAAATTTGGAACTTTTCCAAGGCATGGAAGGAAAAATAGTTTTAGTAGAAAATGAAAAACAAATTAGACTATTTAAGCTGGCCTTGCTCCAAGCCCACCTTGCAGTTGATGCAATTTTCGGCATAGGATTTAGAGGTAATGTTCCGGAATTAATAGCCGGGTTTATTGAGGATTTGAATAAAGCTGAGCTGCCCACGATCAGTGTGGATATTGCCAGCGGCTTAGAAGCTGATACAGGTAAGGTTAATAACACGGCGGTAAAAGCGACCCTAACGGTAACTTTCGGCTTGCCCAAATTAGGACATTTCTTGGGGGAAGGTCCCATGTATACGGGCAAATTGGTAACGGATCAGATTTCTATTCCGGAAAACATTATTAGCCAGGAAAAGCTGTTCGCTTATCTATTGACTGATGAGGTAATTAAACCCTTAATTCCTGTTAGACATCCCCATGGGCATAAAGGGACTCATGGGCGAGCCGTGCTTATCGGGGGATCAGTAGGAATGAGCGGAGCCATGGTCCTTGCAGGAAGGGCAGCCCAAAGATGCGGTGCAGGCCTGTTGCAGATAGTGGTTCCCGAGGCAATTGCCGAGACTGTAGACTTAGGGGTCATTGAAGCTACAGTTTGGCCGGCCAAAGACTATGAGGTTCTAACCGGCGATTCGTGGCCGGTTATAGCTGAACGGCTGGAGGGGGCAAATGCCTGTGCCGTGGGTCCCGGTCTTAAGCAGACAGAATCATTTTTACCGGTTTTAAAGAATATACTGCAAGAGACGGATGTTCCGGTGATTATGGACGCCGATGCCTTCAACCTTATCTCCCGGGAACCTGATCTTCTTGCTTTAAGAAAAGGAAAGGGAAACCTAATTCTTACACCTCACCCTGGGGAAATGGCCAGGCTTTGCGCCTGTTCTATAGCTGAAATTCAGGAGAATAGGTTGAAGATAGCAGTGACGAAAGCCATAGAATGGGGAGTTATTGTTGTTTTGAAAGGAGCAGGAACTATAGTGGCCTCGCCCGACGGCAGGGTGTTTCTAAACAATACGGGTAATGCAGGCCTGGGGACAGGCGGTACAGGGGATGTATTAACCGGTTGTATAGCTTCTTGGGTAGCCCAGGGGGTTCCCCCGCTGGGGGCTGCTTGTATGGGTGTCTATCTTCATGGTAAAGCTGCTGATGTCCTGAAAGAACAGTTTGGTTTATCAGGTTTTACAGCTTCAGAAATAGCGGATTACCTGCCTAAGGTAAGAAGGGAAATAGAACAAAATGATGCATAATTACCGGCCGGTATGGGCCGAAGTTGACTTAAGGGCCTTAAAACATAATCTAAATGTTATTAAAAAATACACCACCAGCGAAATTATGCCGATTGTGAAGGCTAATGCTTATGGGCATGGAGTGGTGGAAGTTGTCAAAATTTTAAAAAATGAGGGCATAAAAAGGTTCGGGGTTGCTTTTTTAGAAGAGGCTTTAGAACTCAGAAAACATTTTTCTGACATAACCCTTATGGTGATTGGACCAACTTTAGCTCAGTATTCAGAAATACTGGTTAGGGAGGACATTATTCCGGAAATATGCCAGCTTAAACAGGCAGAAGCACTTTCGGCTGCTGCTGTGAAATTAAATAAGACAGCCAGAATTCATATCAAGATTGACACCGGCATGGGAAGAATAGGATTGCGTGAAGAGGCTTTAGAAGAAATAAAGAAGATATCTAAACTACCGGGCTTGTTTTTGGAAGGAATTTACACCCACCTAGCCACAGCAGACAGCTCTGATTTAACTTTCGCTTATCAACAGCTGGCCAAGTTCGACTATCTTTATGACCGGCTTAAAAAAGCAGGTATTGCTATACCGCTCCGTCATGCTGCCAATTCTCCGGCTACTCTCAGACTTCCGGAAAGTCATTATGAACTCTGCAGGCCGGGAATTGTGTTATACGGGCATCTGCCTGCCCCTGGTGTTAGCGAGGAAGCCGGATTCAAGCCTGTAATGTCCTTGAAGGCCAGGATCACCCATATTAAAACAATAAATGAAGGGCAAAGTGTTGGTTATGGCCGATATTTTATTGCTGATCGCCCAACTCGAGTGGCGACTTTGCCATTGGGCTATGCCGACGGTCTCAGAAGAGGACTATCGAATTCCTGGGAAGTTATTATTAAAGAAAAAAAAGCACCAATCATTGGCAAGGTTTGTATGGACCAAACCATGATTGATGTTACCGGGATCGAAAATGTCAGGTTGGGGGACGAGGTCACTGTTATGGGAAACTATGAGTACCCAGAAATTAGTGCTGGACAAATGGCAAGGGTTTTAGATACTATCAGTTATGAGATCTTATGTGGGATAGGCCCAAGAGTACCCAGAGTATATATTAATCCGTAAAAGATGAACTGGCGAATAATCTGCAATTATCTCCTTTAAAATAGGTAATACCTAAACCAATAGGCTTACCCTCAGAATTAAAAAGCTTTTGTTCCACAACCAGCAAAGGTGTGGAATTATAAAGCGACAGATATTTGGAAATCTGGTGGTCCGGTACCTGAGCCGAAATAGTAAGTTCTTTTTTAATAGCAAAAAGCGAAGTGAATTTAGAGATCATTTCCGGGAAAGTACCGTACTTAATCTCTTTTTCTACTACCGGCATTCCTTTATAATAAATCAAATATTTTTCGTCGTAGGCTACCGGTTCACTGCCGCTGTAAAATATTCTTTTAACCAGAATAACTTTACGATTGGTTGGCAAGTTGAGACTCATTTGCAGTTTATTGGAGGGCAGGATTATCTTTACCTCGATGAGTTTAGTACTGTCCACGGTATTGATGGCCGTGGACATTTCGTTATAATAGAGTGTGTATTTTTCGAAGTCGGGTTCATTGACGAAACTGCCTTTGCCGGGGATAGAGGTTATATAACCTTCATTAACTAATATAGCGAGACCTTTACGGACTGTCATTCTGCTTACGCCGAAAGTTTCACAAAGGGAGTTTTCAGAAGGAATAGCATCTCCGGGTTTCAATTCCCCACGAAAAATCCTTTTTTTAATATCCTCAATAATTTGCTGATATACCGGTAGTTCCATTCTTATATCTCCTATACGTTTACGTTATTTAAAAATCAAGCTTAAACAATCAGGGCTATACATTGTTATAAACTATTATAAACTTAATTATAAACAAAAAAACAAAATAAGTAAGTAATCTCTAGAAATTCTTGCTTTCAATTATTTTAAGGTCAAATGTAATTAACTGAACATAAAGGCGTTTTTTAAATATTTAAAATTCATTGACTTATTTTATTAGGGGATGATAATATATTAATATTAAATCCTGTATATACAACAGTATACTTCAAGTCCCTGGACTATTGTTAAGAGATTGTTAAAGGAGGAAACAAAGGGAGATGGAGGAGCGTAGTTTTCGCAATGTTATCCAGGACAAAAACGTATTTACCGTTAGCTGGGAACTTGTTCCGGGAAGAGGCTCCTGGGAAGAATCCCAGGAAAAAACTTTAAGATTAGCTGAACAGGCTGCCAAAGGCAAAAAGGTACATGCTGTGAGCTTGACTGATAATCCCGGCGGTAATATAGCAATACCACCCGAAGCAATCGGCAAAGATATTCAAAAGCTAGGTTTGGATACGATTATTCATGTTACCTGTAAGGATAGAAACCGCAGTCAGCTGGAAAGCCAACTATACGCTCTGGAACGCTGCGGTTTGCATAATATATTGGCCTTAACGGGAGATTATGATCTCGGGGGGGCTGACGGGAGGGCTAAGCCGGTTTTTGATTTAGATTCTACCCAGCTTCTGGAATTAATCAAAAAATTAAATGCCGGTATGGAATATCAAACCATGAAGGGCAAGGCTACTCTAAAATCATGTCATTTTTTTGCCGGGGCGGCAGTTTCTCCGTTTAAAGCAACTAAGGCTGAACAAATGCTTCAATACTATAAACTTAAAAAGAAAATCGAACAAGGTGCCCAGTTTATTATAACTCAGGTTGGATATGATGTCAGAAAGTTTGAGGAATTGATACTCTATGTTCAAAAAATGGGTTGGGAAATCCCTCTTATCGGCGATATCTATATTCTTAGCTATGGTGCAGCCAGATTTATGAATCAGAACAAAGTACCCGGTTGTGTGGTTACTGACAAATTGCTTAGAGAATTGGATGAGGAACGAAATAGCCCGGATAAAGGCAAAGAAGCTATGCTCAAGAGAGCTGCCAAACAATATGCTGTTCTTAAGGGTCTCGGTTATAAAGGCGTGCATTTAGGCGGCATGAATATTAATTACGAACAAATTGAATACATTATCTCCTATGGCGAAGAGTTAAGCCGTAATTGGCAAGATTATGTCCGAGAGTTCGACTTTCCCCAAAAAAACGGCTTTTATTTGTTTGGAAGGGATCCTAAAACCGGGCTTAATAATCCTGCTCTACCTCCTCCAAAATATCAGACCGATAGTAAAACGGAGCTTAATTATAAAGTATCCAGGCTGCTGCATAAAATGTTTTTTGAGCCCGGCAAGAAGTTTTTTGCTCCGATGCAGACTCTTACTTGCAAGATACAAGGTGGGGCCCTGGAAAAGGGTTTGCATGGCATGGAATATTTCATTAAAAGAGTTATGTATAACTGCCAGGACTGCGGTGATTGTGCCCTCTTTGATTTGGCTTACATCTGCCCTATGGGAGACTGCCCCAAAAATCAGCGTAACGGACCTTGTGCAGGTAGCTATCAAGGTTTTTGCGAGGTATACCCCGGACAGAAAAAATGTGCTTGGGTTAGGGCCTATGAGCGCTTGCATAAATATGGCGAAGAGAGCTGCTTAGGAGACTACTATACTAGCCCTTGTAATTGGGAGTTAAAGAATACCTCTTCCTGGGTGAACTATTACTTGGGGAAAGATCATTCCGCGCCAAGGCTTGGTATCAAGCCCAAGGTGAAAGATAAAAACTAGCTGAGGGGAGCCGGGAAATGGATAAAGCTAGGAAAATGTTTTTTGATCCGGGAGAAATTGCTCACAATTATATAGAAACCGGCTGCAATAAAGCAAAATTCCCGATGTATAAAACCTTAGTACTTAGTATTTTAGCAGGCGCCTTTATTGCCTTTGCTGCTCAAGGCTCCAATGTGGCTATTCATACCATATCTTCAGTCGGTATCTCTAAAGCTTTAGCCGGGGCTTTGTTTGCCACAGGTCTTATGATGGTGGTTATTACCGGTGCCGAATTGTTCACCGGTAATACCCTTATTGTTGTCTCCTGTATGGAAAAGAAAACAAGATGGCTAAGCATGCTTAAGAACTGGCTTGTGGTTTATGTTGGTAACTTTATCGGCTCGCTCATCATTGTGCTTTTTATTATTTATTCTGGTCAGTTAGATTTCTCCTCCGGTCTATTAGGAGGATTCACTATTAAGGTAGCTTCCTATAAAACCAGCCTTACTTTTACCCAGGCCTTGTGCATGGGCATTCTTTGCAACTGGTTGGTATGTTTGGCAGTTTGGATGGCTTCGGCGGCCAAGGATATCGCCGGTAAGCTACTTGCTATTTTCTTTCCGATCTGGTTGTTTATAACTTCCGGTTTTGAACATTCCGTTGCCAATATGTATTATATTCCGGCAGGAATTTTAGCTAAACAGAATCCAGAGTGGGTTAACCAAGCAATAACTTTGGGCGTAACTCCGGAAAAATTAGAGCATTTGACCTGGGGGACTTTTATGGTCAACAATGCCCTTCCGGTAACCCTTGGCAATATAATCGGCGGCAGTATTTTTGTTGGTCTCATGTATTGGCTTGGTTTTATTTATAAAAGAAAAAACTCCCAGACAAGTGAAGCTGAAAACCAAAGCATAACCGGATAGTAAGCGTCAATAAAGTTATATTCAATTACTTTTATATTCAATTACTTTAATAGACTATAAACGGAGGTGGACCGTAATGTTCAAAAGTGATATCCAAATAGCCCAAGAAGCAAAAATGAAACCTATAGTGGAGGTAGCTGCCCAGCTTGGTGTGCCTGAGGAATTTTTAGAGTCTTATGGAAAATATAAAGCAAAAATCGATTATAACTTACTTAATAACCTCGGGCAAAAACCAGACGGTAAATTGATCTTAGTAACCGCCATTAACCCTACCCCGGCGGGAGAAGGAAAGACAACCACTACGGTCGGACTGGGAGATGCACTAACTTATTTGGGGCATAAAGCAGTTATAGCTTTACGTGAACCCTCCTTAGGGCCTGTATTCGGAGTGAAAGGAGGAGCAGCCGGCGGTGGCTATGCCCAGGTTGTTCCCATGGAAGATATTAACCTCCACTTTACCGGTGACCTCCATGCTATCGGAGCAGCCAATAATCTAATCGCGGCCATGCTCGACAATCATATATACCAGGGGAATGCCTTAAATATTGACGTTCGGAGGATTAGTTGGAAAAGATGTTTGGATATGAACGATCGCCAGCTAAGATTTGTTGTTAACGGTTTAGGCAGCAAGGTCAATGGTGTTCCCAGAGAGGACGGCTTTGATATTACCGTTGCTTCGGAAATCATGGCGATTCTTTGCTTGGCTAATGATCTGGAAGATTTGAAAAATCGCGTGGCCAGAATAATTGTTGCTTATACCCGCAACGGTGAGCCTATTACAGCCGGTCAGCTTAAAGCCCAGGGGGCAGTGGCTGCTTTGCTCAAAGACGCTTTAAAACCGAATTTGGTCCAAACCTTGGCTCATACCCCTGCTTTCATTCATGGCGGACCCTTTGCTAATATTGCTCACGGCTGCAACAGTGTTATGGCTACCAAAATGGCTTTAAAACTTAGCGATTATGTTATTACCGAGGCAGGATTTGGAGCTGACCTGGGTGCAGAAAAATTCGTTAATATTAAGTGCCGTTTAAGCGGCTTACGACCAAATGCGGTTGTAATTGTAGCTACCATTCGAGCTTTAAAATCCCATGGTGGGGTCGCTAAAGCGGATCTTAACCAGGAAAATCTTGACGCTTTGCAAAAGGGCGTTCCCAACTTATTGAAGCATGTGGAAAACGTTACTCAGAATTACGGCTTACCGGCAGTTGTGGCTATCAACCGTTTTCCAACGGATACGGAAGCAGAACTTAAGTTTATCCGCGAAGAATGCAAGAAGCTGGGCGTAAAGGTAGCGCTGTCCGAAGTATGGGCTAAAGGCGGAGCCGGTGGAACTGAACTGGCCCAAGAAGTTTTACAACTGGTGGAACAAGGCCAAAATAATTTTAAATTTGTCTATGATTTAGACCAGGGCCTCAAAGAAAAGATCAATACCATTGCTACTAAGATATATGGCGCCGACGGGGTTGACTATGTTGGCAGCAGTTTGCAAGACATTGAAAACATTGAGAAAATGGGTTATGGCAATATTCCTGTTTGCATGGCTAAAACTCAATATTCCTTGTCCGATGATGCTAAAAAATTAGGCAGGCCGCAAGGATTTCGCATCTCCATTCGCAGTGTCAGAATATCAGCCGGAGCAGGTTTTGCAGTGGCTTTGACCGGTGACATTATGACCCTGCCGGGACTTCCCAAAGTACCCGCTGCTGAAAACATTGATGTGGATAATAGCGGGAAAATATCAGGACTCTTTTAATCTTACGACATGCGGTTTACAATAGGTTATATATAGTTTTGCCAGTTTTAAAAAGGGAAATAGAAAGGAGAATGCGAGGATGCTTAATGCGAGCGCCAAAGATTTCCTGGCTTCTCTGGCTTCCAAAGAACCGGTTCCCGGCGGGGGCGGAGCATCCGCATACGTAGGTGCTCTGGGTATGGCTCTTGGTCTTATGGTCGGCAATCTGACAGTTGGCAAGAAAAAGTACCAACATGTAGAAGCCGATGTCTATGAATTAATATCTAAAGGGCAAAAAATTATTGAACGCTTAGAAGAGCTTGTTAGAGAAGATGCAGAAGCCTTTTATCCTCTTTCCCAGGCCTACGGTATGCCTAAAAATACACCTGAGGAACAGAAGCTTAAAGAAGAAACTATGCAGAAGGCTTTGGTGAAAGCAACCCTAGTGCCACTGGAAATAGCCCGCTGTTGTGCCCAGGGTATTGCTTTGCAAGAAGAAATGGCCGAAAAGGGAAGTATGCTGGTCATCAGTGACGTCGGTGTGGGAGTAGCTTTTCTTAAAGCCGCTTTAGAAAGTGCCAAATTAAATGTTCTTATCAATACTAAAATACTAAAGGATGAGAATTTGCGCACTAAAGTAGAGACCGAACTGGAAGAACTTGTTCAGGAATTTACAGTTAGAGCGGACCGGGTATTTTCCCTGGTTGAGAAGAAAATCACGGGAGGGGAATAAGGCATGAGTCGGATCTTGGAGGCTAAACCTGTTATTCAAAACTTAAAAGCCGATCTGCTGCAAGATATTAAGAGCTTGAAAGACAGGGGCCAAGTCCCATCCATAGGGCTGATCCGGGTCGGAAACAGGCCCGACGATGTTTACTATGAGAACAGCATTGTCAAAAACTGTGAAAATATGGGCATTCGACCTCAAAAGTTTACTTTAGAAGAGAATATTTCCATGCCTGATTTTATTAAGCTTTTAAGGCAGGTCAATGCTGATCCGGGCATCCATGGCATAATGATTTTCAGGCCCTTACCTCAGCAACTGGATGAAGAGCTATTGAAACATATAATCGACCCGGCCAAGGATATTGACTGCATGAGCCCTTTAAACCAAGCCAGAATATTTGCCGGCGATATGTCAGGCCTGCTACCCTGCACGCCGGCGGCTGTTATGGAGATTTTAAAATATTATAAAATTGAACTTCAGGGCGCTAAGGCAGTTGTGGTAGGCCGGAGTATGGTAGTTGGTAAACCCCTCAGTATGATGCTGCTAAAAGAAAACGCGACAGTTACTATTTGTCATTCTAAAACCCAAAATATGCCTGACATCTGTAAAAATGCAGATATCCTAGTGGCCGCCATTGGTAAACCCAAATTTATTGATGCTAAATATGTTTCGCCCCAAAGTATTGTGATTGATGTAGGAATAAACGATGCCGGAGACGGAAAAATGTGCGGCGACGTTGATTTCCAAGCAGTAGCGGAACAAGTGCAGGCCATTACTCCTGTTCCCGGAGGGGTAGGCTCTATCACTACAACCCTCCTGCTCAAAAATGTGGTTAAAGCCATTAACCTGCAAAAGGATCAGCGAGTTTAAAAAGAACTCTAATAAATATCGAACTTAAATAAACGAATTTACAAATTCTATAGATTTTGATTTCAAAACATATTATACGAGGAGTGAGGGACATGATTATAATCGGTGAAAAAATTAATGGGACTATTCCGGTTGTAAAAAAAGCTATAGAAGAAAAAGATGCTGATTTTATCAGACAGAGAGCTATCGACCAAGCCAATGCCGGAGCTCATTACCTGGATGTATGCGCCAGTACTTCTCCGGATATTGAGGTCGAAACTTTAAAGTGGCTCATGGGTATTGTGCAAGACGCTGTAGATACGCCGCTTTGTATTGACAGCCCCAACCCGCGGACGATTGAAGCTGTATTAAAATACGCTCGAAAACCCGGTATTATAAATTCTGTATCCGAAGAAGGCGATAAAACCGAGGTTATTTATCCTCTTATTGCCGGAACTGATTGGCAGGTTATCGCCTTAACCTGTGATAACGACGGAATTCCTAAAACTGCCGAGGCCAGAATTGAAATTGCCAAAAGCCTGGTTGAAAAAGCAGCTGAATATGACATTGCTCCTGACAGAATTCACCTGGATCCTTTGGTTATTGCCCTTGCTACTGACAATAATTCCGTTCAAAATTTTGTCGAGACCATGAGGGTCATAAAAGAAATGTATCCTACGATTAAAATTACATCCGGCTTAAGCAATATATCCTTCGGCATGCCCTTTAGAAAAATCATTAATCAAACATTCTTGACTATCGCTACCTTCTTTGGTATGGATTCAGCTATTATGGACCCCTGTAGCCGAGATATGATCGCCGCCTTATTAGCAACCGAAGCATTAATGGGTAAGGACCGGCATTGTCGCAAATACAACGACGCCTACCGCAAGGGTAAAATCGGCCCTCTTAAGCAGGCCTAAATCCCTAGATTTATTTGAATAAGGTCTTGGTAAGAGATAGGCACAATAGTGGAGTGATTTTTGTGAAAAACGTAATTATATGCTGTGAAGTATTAAAATCTGAATTAGCCTTAGCTATGGAGAAAACCGGTGTGTCTTATCCTGTAATTTGGATTTCTTCCGACTATCACATGAATCCGGAAAAACTCAGAGCCAAATTGCAAAGTGAAATTGACCAGGTTCAGGGTGCGGACAGAATATTGCTAGGCTATGGTTGTTGTGGCAATGCCATTATTGGGTTAAAGGCAACTACCGCAGACTTGTTGTTTTTTAAAGCTGAGGACTGTATACAAATCATGCTTACCAGACCGAACACTAAATTTAAACGACAAAAAGCCACCTATTTCTTAAGCAAAGGGTGGCTGGAAGGTACCAAAAGCATACTGAAAGAAAAAGAACACATGATCCAGCGCTATGGTGAAAAGCGAGCCGGCAGACTTCTAAAATCAATGCTCCAAAATTATCGCTATTTATTATTTATTGATTCCGGTGTGGTGGATGAACAAACCCTTGACAGCATGATAGAGACCTCCAGGCAATTTGCTGCCGGTGTAGATTTAGAATTAAAAGTAGAGAAATCAGATGGCTGGATGTTGGAAGAATTTTTAACTAATCATGAAAACGCTAATTTTCACTTGCTGCCTCGAGGAAATACGGTTACTAATCAGATTTTTAACAACTAGCAATAAAAGCGGTGTCGGATTAGGATTCATCTTATAATTCGAACACCGTTTTTTTATAGGACTTTTATCCCTTGACTACTATATATAGTTTGGTAAAATTTCTATAGCACTAATTATAGAACAAAAAATGGTAGTAGAAGATGAAGAAAGATGGGATTATATTGAGTTTTACTGAAGAGATATCTAAATCCAGGCCCAAAGCCAATCTTACCGCTAATGCCAGGCTTATTTTGGAGAAAAGGTATTTAAAGCAAGAGAACGGGCAAGTTTGCGAAGCGCCGGAAGATATGTTTTACCGGGTGGCTTCCGTAGTAGCCGGAATTGAAAAAAAATACGGCAAGTCAGAACAGGAAATTAAAAGTCTGACAGAAGAGTATTATGCCTTGATGGCCAACCTGGAGTTTATGCCCAATTCTCCGACCTTAATGAATGCCGGCAGGGATTTGGGGCAGTTAAGCGCTTGTTTTGTCTTGCCGGTAGAAGACAGTATGGAGGATATTTTTGACGCCATAAAAAATGCAGCCATAATCCATAAATCAGGTGGAGGTACAGGTTTTAGTTTTTCCAAACTGCGTCCCAAGAACAGCATGGTTCGATCTACTGGCGGAGTGGCTTCAGGCCCGGTTTCTTTTATGAAAGTATTCAATTCGGCCACAGAAGCCGTAAAGCAAGGAGGAACCAGACGGGGAGCCAACATGGGGATTTTACGGGTTGATCACCCGGATATCCTGGAATTCATTAACTGCAAAGAAGATAACAGAGAAATAACGAATTTTAACCTTTCAGTGGCGGTAACCGAGGAATTTATGGAAGCAGTCAAGGCCGGTTTAGATTACGACTTGATTGATCCTCATTCCGGCCAAGTAGTAAGCCGAATGCCGGCCAGGGAAGTATTTTCCGAGATCATTGAGCATGCTTGGCGCAACGGGGAACCCGGAATGGTATTTATTGACCGCATAAACAAGGATAATCCTACCCCTTTGCTTGGCCCAATCGAAGCCACCAACCCCTGCGGCGAACAGCCCCTTCTGCCCAATGAAGCCTGCAATCTCGGCTCTATTAACCTCAAGCTAATGGTAGAGGAAACTGACGATAAAAAAGTTGTTAACTGGGAGAAGTTGGGCGCGGTAACTCGCCTGGCTGTTCGTTTTCTCGATGATGTGATCGATGCCAACCAATATCCACTGCCCATTATCGAAGAGATGGTTAAAGGCAACCGCAAAATCGGACTAGGAGTAATGGGTTTTGCCGATCTGTTGCTCTCCTTGAAGATCTCCTATGCTTCTCCGGAAGCTGAAGAACTTGCTGAGAAGATTATGCGTTATATACAAACCGAAGCTCGTTTGGAATCAAAGCGCTTAGCAGAGGAACGCGGAGTTTTCCCCAATTACCAGGGTTCGATTTATGAAGGGAATCTAGAGCTACGTAACGCAACCTTAACCACTATTGCTCCTACGGGGACAATTTCTATGATATGTGGTGTATCCAGCGGGGTTGAACCTCTGTTTGCCGTGGCCTATACTAAGACGGTCATGGACGGAACCCCTTTCATTGAAGTTAACCCCCTCTTTGAACAGTATGCCAAGCAGTATGGTTTTTATTCCCAGGAATTAATGGAGAAAATAAGCGAACAGGGAACACTGGCGGGTCTTACTGAAATTCCTGAATGGATAAGAGAAATATTTGTCACGGCCCAGGAAATTGAGCCCGAATGGCATATTCGGATCCAGGCCGCTTTCCAAAAATATACGGACAACGCCGTCTCTAAAACAATCAACTTTGCCAACTCAGCCTCTACGGAGGACGTAGCACGTGCTTATCGTTTGGCCTATGAACTGGGCTGCAAAGGAATAACGGTTTACAGAGACGGTAGCCGTCAGGAACAAGTGCTATCCACCGGAACCCTGGGAAAAAAAGAAGATGCATCACAGCAGCAAGTAAACACAATTATCCCCAGACCTAGGCCATCGGTAACTGTCGGCGTTACAGAAAAAGTTAAAATCGGCTGCGGTAACCTTTATGTTAGTGTCAATGCCGATGACCAGAGTATCTGCGAAGTATTTACCAATACAGGTCGAGCAGGAGGGTGTGCTTCCCAGTCAGAAGCTACTGCCCGCTTAATATCAATTGCTATGCGTTCGGGTATTTCTGTAGAAGCCATTATCGAACAGATCAGCGGTATTCGCTGTCCGGCATGTATCCGCCGCGAAGGAGTTAATGTTACCTCCTGTCCCGATGCGATTTCCCGAGTGATAAAAAAATATAGGGATATAGGGCTCAATAACAGTCTTGCTGTGGTCCAGCCCAGCCAAGCTAAAACTAAAGCCAAAGATAAGGTAGGCAATGCCTGTCCGGAATGTGGGCGCCCTGTTAACCATGAGAGCGGCTGCGTTGTTTGTATACATTGCGGTTATTCTAAATGCGGTTAAACTATGAATATATACTCCTGCGGAACAATATTCAATAAATTCGGGGGTAGTTAAATGATTAGTCCGGTTTATGTAATATTCAGAAACAACAGCTTTATTTGCAGGATGGCCGATAGCCTCAGCCCTTCAACTTTTAGATTTCGTGAAATTCCCGATCTGCCCAATATTCCCTTTTACCATCATATTTGGAGCGAGTTTCTCAAATACAAAAAAACATTTAGTAAATTTTTTCGAGACGAATTAACCGGTAAATCATGGGCCGGAATGATTCTCAAGAGTCATGCCTATGTTGCTGTTCCGGATGATATGCTCGAATTTGAAAAGGTGTTGACTATTGAATTTTTTATGCAGACTTGCAGCCGAAAAGTAGACGTTAAACCAGAGTGTCTGCTTTTAGCTCCCCAGCTAGAGGAGTACATTGCGGTCTCACGCACCTGCAGGATGCTAGTAATCAGTCATATTCATGCCGGTAGCATAAAGGGTCGACTTTATCTTGAGAATAATGAATACACAGTTGAGGAATTAAAAACCTTTATTGCTGAACTGCTTGATGACCGGGACCGGGCGGACTTACCAATATTTTTAAACGGTGAGGATTTGGAACAATATTTAAGCCTTGGGACCCTAATTGAGCCGAGAATCATCCTGCAAAATTATATAAACCTCAAACGCGCCTAAAAGCCCTTAAAAGCTCCAAATTATTTTGGGACTGTCAAAAAAAGTAAAAGTATATTATTATAAAGATAATTGACAACTCGGAAAAGAGCACAACCTTTTGATTGTTTTGGAGTGTTAGTTATTATGGGGCTTTATCAAGAACTATGTAACCTGAGGGCTAATGGTGAGCTTATTGATGATTATTCGGCTGAAGGGCAGGAAGACTTATATTTAAGTAAGGAACTGGATTTTGATTTTGACAAGTACGCCGATGGAGTATTGGAGAAACTATATGAAATTCGAGAGGGTAAAACCAAAATTTTATACAGACCACGAAAACTCGGAAAAGCCATAAAAAATGCCATCTTGGATGAATTCCTGTATGCTAGGTCAGAGAGAGCAGAAAAGAAGAACTTAGAAGTCAGAGATGAAATCCTAAAAAACCAAAATCTGAATATGATAACTACGGCGATCATGCACTTCATTTTCCAAAGCGGACCGATTAAAGCTATGTTTACTTGCCGTAATAGACAGCTTTCTGAAGACGATCTGAGAATTATCAACAAATTCATGATTAACAGGTTAGCTTATGTGTTTAAGCTAATCATCGAAGATCGGTGGATAGAATTTGACTTTTTAGTTCGCAGTATATATGAAATTTATGGTCACGAATGGGATGAGCCTGAACCGGATGACGGGGAGGGACCAGGAAATTAATTGAAATGGCTCTGGAATGGAAGACTAAAATGTAACGCCCTGGGATATTGCCTTAGAAACCAAATCGCATGACTGTTTGACAGGATTATTTTATTTTAATAAAATAAAAACAATAAATATAAAAAATAAATACAAGGTAATTAGTAGAGTGGAGTTGAAAAGATGCGCACATTTTCTTGCTAAAACTATTAACTAAATAAGGTTCGATAAAATAGGCAATTGAATTGCTTGTTTTTTCGTGCTTAGCAAGAAAATTGTTATTCTTTTTAACTGTTTATAATTCGGATCAGGACATTTATGCCTTACGGCATGAAATGCAGGTTATGAAATGCATGTCTGTATCTTTGGGCTGCAAGAAGCAATTTTCTTGCAGCCTTTAATATTTTAGGGGTCGTTTTTGTGGTATTGCGACACCATGGGCCTTCGGAGGTGAAGTTTCTTGTCATTAATTAGCGTTAGTAACCTGACATTTAGTTATGACGGCAGTTATGATTATATCTTCGAGAATGTCTCTTTCCAGCTTGATACTGATTGGAAGCTTGGCTTTATCGGTAGAAATGGCTGTGGAAAAACAACCTTTCTTAATCTGCTCAGGGGTAAATATGAATATCGGGGTACAATATCCTCGTCGGTTGAATTTGACTATTTTCCTTTTGAAGTAGAAGACAAAGATCAATCCACTCTTGATGTAGTGTACAGTATTGCCGCTAATTTAGAGCTTTGGAGACTAAAAAAGGAATTAGGTAAACTGGAACTTGATGAAGATGTTTTATACCAGCCTTTTTATTTACTCAGTAACGGAGAACAGACCAAGGTTTTGTTGGCCGCCCTTTTCCAAAGAGATAATAATTTCCTGTTAATTGACGAACCGACCAACCACCTGGATATGAATGCCCGGCAGGTTGTGGGTAACTATCTTAAGAATAAAAAGGGTTTTATTTTGGTATCCCATGATCGGGAGTTTTTGAATAACTGTGTGGATCACATTTTGGCAATCAATAAAGCAACAATTGAAGTTCAAAAGGGGAATTTCACCACCTGGTGGTCTAATAAAGAGAATAGAGATAATTTTGAACAGGTTCAAAATGCCAAATTAAAAAGCGAAATCAAAGAATTAACTGCTGCAGCAAGACGTACTGCCAATTGGTCTGCTAAGATTGAAAAGGGCAAAATAGGCAACGGTGTTTATGACCGGGGATATGTCGGGCATAAGGCCGCTAAGATGATGAAACGTTCCAAGTCGCTGGAAGCCCGAAGGCAAAAGGCGATAGCAGTTAAAGAAACTCTGCTTAAGGACCTGGAAATCGCAGAGAGTCTGACTGTTTCACCGCTTACCTACCATAAGAGGCGCCTAGCAGAAGTAAGGGACCTGTCAATTTTTTATGGCGAGAAAGAAATCTGTCGGGATATCAACTTGGAAATTGAACGGGGAGACAGGATTGCTTTAATCGGTAAAAACGGCTGCGGCAAAACCAGTATTCTTAAATTGTTGCTGGGGCAGAACCTTACTTACAGAGGTGAACTAAATATTGGCAACAAGCTAATAATTTCCTATGTACCCCAGGATACTTCTTTTTTAAAGGGCAATCTTAGGGATTTTGCTTTGGCCGGCGGTATTGATGAAAGCCTGTTTAAGACTATCTTGCGCAAGCTGGATTTTCCCCGAGTGCAATTTGAAAAAGATATGCAGGATTTCAGTGCGGGGCAGAAGAAAAAAGTATTACTCGCCCAAAGCCTTTGCCGGCAAGCCCATCTATATATCTGGGATGAACCGTTGAATTTTATTGATGTTTTATCCCGTATGCAAATTGAAGATGTAATTGTCAGTTGCCAGCCCACCATGTTGTTTGTCGAACACGATATTTCCTTTGTTCACACCGTAGCGACTAAAAAGCTATACCTGTAGCGACAAGGTTGAATAATATCGTAGCATATTATAAAAAATTAGTATAAAATAGTTGTAATCAATCTTATTTTAGTAGACTTAGGGAGGTTAATATGAGTTCTTACAAACTGCCTTTCTTTCAAAAAGCGGGCGTAAAATTGCATGTGATTGTGCTTTATGTGATTATGTTTATAGGGAGTTCATTATTTGCGTCATCTTATTTTTTTGTCGGTATTCAGCAAAGACCTATAGTAGACACAATTTTTGCTATTTTTTTTGCGGCTATTGCAATTTATCTGATATATGTTCTGTCAGGTCTCTTGCTTAAAAGATTTTATATTGAGCTAACTCCGACAATCGTCAATATCAACGTTCCCTTTAAAAATATATTATTAACCTGGGATGAGATTGCGTCGGTCAAGATTCACAGAAAATATGCAAGAGTGTATCTTTCTATTTTACTAAAAGAAGATGAGGGTCGGGATTTTTCTTATTTGGTGCCGCTGACCTATTTTATGGACATCGATCCAGATAGCTTAGTGGGTGTATTTAAACGCAATATAAAAAAACAAAAAAAAGAGAAATGATAATTATTGACAACATTTAATTTTTGGCGGGGTTAAGGAGAGAAAATAGTGACCCAAGGGCGAAAACTAAAATGTTTAATAATCGGCATAATTGCAGCTCTAATAATTTTTAGCGGGCTGGGTTTTGGGCTAAATCATTACGTAGAAACATTTGGTTCCCGCTATATTGTTGAAGGTGCTCAGGCCCCAAACGCTGATGCTGTTCTTATTCTAGGTGCTTATGTTCTGCCCAACGGCACGGCTTCACCCATGTTGCAAGATCGTTTGATGACGGGTTTAGAGTTGTACGAACAGGGCAAGTCCCAGCGAATTTTAGTTAGTGGGGACCATGGACGCCAGGACTATGACGAAGTTAATGCCATGAAACAGATTCTTAAGGATCAAGGGGTGCCTGCCAGCCATATTTTTATGGATCATGCCGGATTTAATACCTATGATAGCATGTACAGGGCAAGAGATATTTTCCAAGTAAAAAAGCTTATTATTGTTACTCAGGAATATCATCTCAAAAGAGCGATCTTCATTGCCCACAAGTTGGGCCTGGAGGCTTATGGCGTTGCTGCTGACAGGCATAACTATGGCCCGGTAATGTTGCAATATGAGTTGAGAGAGAAAGCCGCCAGAATTAAGGATTTTATTAATGCTGTTATTCTTAAACCCCAACCGAAATACCTGGGTGATGTTATACCTGTGTCAGGGGACGGCAGGGTTACCGATGATAAATAGCCTAGCGCCAAGAGCATCAAAAAGACGTAAAGACATAGAATTTGCTGTGGCAAAGAGGTAAGCGTTATAATTGAGGGCAAAATAGCAAAAGTATAGGGGAGAAAATATTAACAATGGCTACTAGCTATGAGGCTGAAGTTTATGATCTAATGCAATATTTTCATAGAGCTGTATTTGAACCTTCCTTGCGCAGCGTAATCCGTTTAGAAGGACATATTGATGAAAATATTTTGAAAAAAGCTGTAACCTTGTCAACAGATACCATACCCATGATCAGATGCTGTTTCGTTGAAGACCAAGGAGGTTTATACTGGCTAGATAAAGGTTTTACCGGCGAAGATATGGTATATGTTGTTGAGGCTGGCTGTGATTATAATGAACAAAAAACCAAGCTTTTGGCAACCTCTATTGATATCTACCGTGAACCCCAGTTAAAGATTTTCATATTAAGAGAAAAACAAGCAGATACCTTGCTTTTTATTCTAAATCATATGGTCAGTGACGGTGCGGGTTTAAAAGAGTATTTATATCTGCTCAGTGATATTTATACGAAGTGTAAAAACGGAGAGAATATTCCAAAACCACCTTTTGTTTCTCGCAGTGTAAAGCCTTTGTTCTCAACATTTGGTCCGCTGGCCAAAATCAGAATTCTTTTGGCCAAATATGACTTCAACAAACATATTAAGCCGCTGGATCTCGGTTTGGAAGGGGAAAAAACCTCTCCCATTCTGACTTCGCTTCAAATTCCGCCTCAGGAATTTGCCCTGCTTAAAGCCTGGTCCAAAAAAAATGGATTTTCCCTCAACGATGTTATTTTTACAGCCTTTGTTAGGGTCTTAAGTAAGGAAACCGGACAAACAAGGGTGGTTGTTCCTTGTCCGGTAGATTTAAGAAAATACCTGGCAGCTGACCAGCGGAAAAGTATTACCAATCTTACCAGCCAATTTATCTGTGATATTCCGGTTAAGGAAGCGGATTCTTTTATTACCACGGTTAGTGAGCTTTCCAGACAGATGAAACTGCAAAAAAACAGTACCGCCTGTCTCAAACCGGTGTTGCAGTTTTCCCTGCTTTCCGGCTTGTTGCCGCTGAGTGCGTTGCCAAAAGTATTTAATAGCTTGTTTACCATACCCTTTGTTTCTTTTAGCAATCTCGGCTTGGTGGATTCTAACAGGCTACGGTTTGCCGACCTGAATATAGGGGAAATGTATATCGGGGGAGCGGTTAGATATGCCCCCTATTTTCAGGTAACCGCAACTTCTTATCAGGGGGCCTGCACCCTGGCTTGCAATTTTTATGGAACATCCGCAGATAAAATAAAAATCGACCGGTTTCTTAACGGTCTAAAAGAGGAGCTAAAGCTAGCTTTAACCTAACAACATCAAAGGAGAAAATATGATCTTATTAGAAATAATTAAATCCATAATTCTTGGTATTGTAGAGGGTATGACGGAGTTTTTGCCGGTATCTTCAACCGGGCACCTAATTGTATTCCAAAATTTAATTAAGTTTGAGGGAAGTCCGGGCTTTGTGGAAATGTATACTTATGTAATTCAGCTCGGGGCAATTTTAGCGATTATTGTGTTATACTGGCGCAAAATTAAAAATACACTTGTAAATTTCTTTCCCGGTAAAGTTAGTTATCAACAATCAGGATTAAAGTTTTGGCTTATGATTGTCATTGCCTGTATTCCGGGTGCTGTTGTTACTCTATTATTTGATGATCTTGCCGATAAATACTTATTTTCTCCCCTACCGGTGGCCATCACTTTATTCTTGGGTGGAATTGCCATGATTTATGCTGAACGAAGATTCCGCAACAATTATCCCACCCAGGAAATAAACGTGAGCCTAAAACAGGCTTGGCTTATCGGTCTTTTCCAGTGCCTAGCAATAATCCCCGGTATGTCACGTTCGGCCTCAACTATTATCGGTGGTTGGGTAGCGGGCCTTTCGACCATTGCCGCTACTGAATTTTCCTTTTTCCTGGCTATCCCGGTTATGGCCGGCATGAGTCTGTTAAAGATAATCAAGGTTGGCGGCTTGTTAGCCCTGACTTTCCAGGAACAGATCTCCCTGGCCGTTGGCTTTATTGTTTCTTTTTTGGTGGCTATAGTTGTGGTTAATGGTTTTATTTCCTATCTCAAGAGAAAACCAATGAAAGTGTTCGCTTATTATCGCATGATTTTTGCTGTTGTGATATTAATTGCAGGAGGGGTAGGCTTGTTTTAAACTGGGTGATTAAAATAAAGGGCTGTGTGAAATCTTAATTTCACACAGCCCTTTGTGAATTGTTAGCTAACCCAAGACTGGCAGATTTTAACTCCTTCAGCGGCATTGGTAGTAAAGGCATCGGCACCAATCTGATTGGATGCTTCCTGGGTAACAGGATTACCGCCGATAATTACTTTTACTTTATCGCGTTCTCCGGCAGCTTTAAACTCATCTACAGTTTTCTTCATTGATTCCAGAGCCAGGGTTAATACCCCGCTCAAGCCAATTATATCGGGATTTACTTCTCTAGCTTTTTCAATAAAAGCGCTTGGTTTGACATCGATACCGAGATCGAAAACTTCGAAGCCGGCTGCCTCCGCCATACTCCGGAAAATATTTTTACCAATGTCATGGAGGTCGCCTTCTACAGTACCGATAACAATTTTACCAATTTTGGATCCAGATGCACTGCCAATAACAGGTTTAAGTATATCAATGGATTGGGTAAGCAATTCTCCGGCAAAGATCAGATCCCCAACGAAGTATTCGCCGCTTTCAAATAAGTCTCCGACTTTAGCCATACCTTGCTGACAGGCATTAACTACTGCTTGGGCTTCTTCTTCGGAAGGATTGGTAGCTACAAAATCATTCAGTAAGCCTAAAAGCTTTTCCTCGTCCAGGTCTCCGACTGCCTCTGTCAATAAATTTAAATCAATCATTTATTCAAACCTCCTATTAGTCTTTATTTTTTATGTTTAAGTTAGTTTTTATACTAAGTTAGTTTTTATACTTTTAAATTTTTTTAATCTCTTAGGCTTGTCTCCTCCCCCTCCTTTCTGAACATCAGTTATTTTTTGATTTCACTTGCTTTATCATCCTCCTAGCAATTTTTGGATCCGACAATTAGCTGCAGTTATGATTGGTGTATAGCTGTATCTACAAGTATAATTAAAATTATATGATATTTCTACTTGTACATAACATTTTAACATTCGTTAGGTATTAAGCACAATATTAATTTAATAAACTGTGTATTTTTGATACAATATTGCTCATAAAATTTTTGCTTTAGCCTGACAAGATGTTTAAGGTATGCTACTATATAAATAACTTAGGTTGCTGAGTAAGCGATAGGGAAACAGGTGTAAGTCCTGTACGGTGCCGCCGCCGTAAGATGGAGCAAATTCAAATATGCCACTGCTAGCTGCGGGAAGGCTGGATTTGCCTTGAAGTCAAGTCGGAATACCTGCCTAAGTATATAAGCACTGTTTTCACGGAGCATGAAAGGTGTGCATACGAATCAAGCAAAATGCTTAATTTGTTTGGATATCTCTTCAGCCCTTGGGTGTAAGAGATTTTTTAACGTATGACGATCTTTTTCCGAAAGTGGAGTGCTTAACTCCATTTTTTTATAATCCTAAAAGGTTTTTTGATCCTAAATATCTTACATTAGCCAAGTATATTACTAGGAGAAAGATATAATGAGGACCACAGTAGCTAGAATTATGTTTGCTGCCATCGCCAGCGGCAGCGGTAAAACTACGGTTACCTGCGCGGTTTTGCAAGCTCTGATAAATAGAGGCCTTGTCCCGGCTGCTTTTAAATGCGGTCCTGATTATATTGATCCTATGTTTCATAGCGAAATAATCGGTGCTCATACCCGCAATTTGGATTTATTTATGCTTTCTGAGGAAGCATGCAAGTATTTGCTGGCTGTTAATTCCGCCCAAGCCGATCTAGCCGTCCTGGAAGGGGTTATGGGCTATTACGACGGCCTTGGAGGCAGGAGTACCGAAGCCAGTTCATATCACTTGGCCTCGTTAACAGCTACACCGGTGATTTTGATAGTCGATTGCCGCGGAGCCTCTTTGTCTTTGGCGGCTTTGATAAGCGGTTTTGCCCGCTTCAGGCCAGATAGCGGCATTAAAGGGATTATTTTAAATAACCTCTCTGATTCCT